>NZ_CP031467.1:2718600-3020666 GCF_003368325.1 Paraburkholderia caffeinilytica
ACACTCACTGCTGCCGACACCCTCCCGGCGACTGCAAGCGAAAACACCTGCGGCGACTTTTGCCTGTCCGTCGCCATTCGCACGCTGACCTTGAAGCCGGCTGCGACGCCGGGCGCACTGAAAGGCACGATGGGCGTCGGCGCGGGCATCGTGCTCGACAGCGTCGCCGCCGACGAATATGCGGAGTGCCAATTGAAGGCCAGCTTTCTGACCGGCGCCGAGCCGGGTTTCGAGCTCTTCGAAACGATGCATGCGACGCAGGAAGAGGGGGTGCGGCATCTGTCGCGCCATCTTGCGCGACTCTCGGCGAGCGCCGCGACGCTGGGTTTCAAACTCGGCGATGAAAATGAGATTCGCGCGCAAATCACGGAGAAATGTGCGGCGTTGCCAACGCAGACTCCACATCGCATGCGTCTCGCATTGAGCAAGAACGGCGCGGTACACATAACGGCGGCGGTGCTGACGCCGCTGGCCGACTCGACCGTCGGCGTGTTACTCGGACCGGATCACCAATTCCCTGCGACGGACGCCAACGATCCGCTGCTGCGCCACAAAACCACGCGCCGCGCCGAATATGATCGCGGTTGGCGCGAAGCCGAAGCGAGGGGCGCGTTCGACACGCTGTTCTTCAACGAGCGTGGCGAGTTGACCGAAGGTGGCCGGTCGAACGTGTTTGTGAAGCTGGCGGGACGGTGGTGGACGCCGCCATTGGAGTCGGGCGTGCTGCCCGGGATCATGCGAGGTGTGCTGCTGGAGGATCCCGGTCTTCATGCGGCCGAACGCGTGCTGACTCGAGTCGATGTGCAGAATGCCGAGGCGCTTCTGGTGTGCAACGCACTGCGAGGCGCGGTAAGGGCGCACGTGCTGGGCTAAGGCGTAAAGGGCGGCAGCGGCGGCGTGAGGCAACCGCGCCCGAGCAATGTAGTCGGCAGTCCGACTGAGCGTTCAGAACGTGTGCTCAGGCCCGGGGAACGAGCCGTCCTTCACGGCACGCACATACGCTTCCACGGCAGCCTGGATAGTCGGCTGCCCCTGCATGAAATCTTTCACGAAGCGCGGCCGCTTGCCTGGGAAAATCCCCAGCATGTCGTGCAGCACCAGCACCTGACCCGAGCAATCCACACCCGCGCCGATGCCGATTGTCGGAATCCGCAATTGTTTCGTGACTTCAGCGCCGAGCAGCGTCGGAATCGCTTCTAGCACGATCAGTTGGGCGCCCGCATTCTGCACGGCGAGCGAGTCGCGCAGCACCTGGCTCGCGCCGGCGTCGGTCTTGCCCTGCACCTTGAAGCCGCCGAACGCATGCACCGATTGCGGCGTCAGGCCGACGTGCGCGCACACTGGAATCGATCGTTCGACCAGAAAGCGCACCGTGTCCACGAGCCACTCGCCGCCCTCGAGTTTCACCATCTGCGCGCCGGCGCGCATGAGCTCCACCGAACTCCTGAAGGCGTCCTCCGGCGTGCCGTACGTGCCGAACGGCAGGTCGGCGACCACCAGCGCCGAGGGCCGCGCCCGCGCGACGTTCGCCGTGTGGTACGCGATGTCGGTGAGCGACACCGGCAGCGTGGTCGTCTGGCCTTGCAGCACGTTGCCGAGCGAGTCGCCGATCAACAGCACGTCGACGCCCGAGCGATCCAGCAGCGCGGCGAAGCTCGCGTCGTAACAGGTCAGCATGGCGATTCTTTCGCCTGCGTCGCGCATCGCCTGCAGTTTCGGCACGGTGATGGCGTTCCGGCTCGCTTCCTGCAAATAGGTCATGGGGAAATCCGTTGGAAAGAAGAGAGGCGCGCCGCTTAAAGCGACGTGCCTTTGACAAAGAATTCCTTGCGGCCGCGCATGGTTTCGATGCGTTCGGCGAGTAGCGCAAGGTCCGCGTCCGAGTCGAGCGGATTCAGGTGTTCAGCGTTGACCGTCAGCACGGGCGTGCGGTCGTAGTGATAGAAAAACTCGTTGTAGGCATCGCAGAGCGCGTGCAGATACGCATCGGAAATCTGCAATTCCATTGGCACGGCGCGCTTCTGGATGCGTGCGAACAGCACTTCAGGACTGGCTTGCAGATAGACCACGAAATCCGGCGCGGGCGCGCTCACGTCGAGCCGCGCGGCGAGGGCGCGATAAAGCTGCCACTCGTCTTCCTGAAGGGTCAGACGCGCGAAGATCTCGTTCTTCTGCGTCAGGAAATCGGCGATCAGCGGCGTACCCGCCACATGCGCGGCCGTCACGTTCTGGGCCTGCTGTGCGCGCTGCAAGGCGAAGTGCAATTGCGTGGGCAGCGCATAACGCGCGGTGTCGCGATAAAAACGCTCGAGAAAGGGATTGTCCTGCGGCCGCTCGAACACCTCCTGCATCGACCAGCGCTGGGCGAGCCGCCGGGCGAGCGAGGTCTTGCCGACGCCGATCGGCCCTTCGATCGCGATATAGCCAAAGGGCGGCCGCAGATGCGGCGGGGTCACGGTGAGCGGCGGCGAATTCATTCGCAACGGCCCTTGTCCACAGCCGGGGCGCCGGCTGCCAATGCATTGAGCATGGGACATTGGCAAGGACTCTTCACCTTTTCGATGCGTTGATCGCGCACGCCGTCGAGCAGCGCTTCGGCACGACCGTATCGAGGGATGATCAGCGCCGCGTCGATCTCGACGAGCGGCACGAGTGCAAAGGCGCGCTCGGTCAAGCGCGGATGCGGCACGATCAGATCGGCTTCGTCGATCGATTGATCGCCGTATAGCAGGATGTCCAGATCGAGCGTGCGCGGGGCGTTGCGAAACGGCCGTTCACGGCCGAACTGATGCTCGATCTTGTGGCATAGCGCGAGCAGATGCCGCACGGGGAGCGTCGTTTCGACCTTCACGACGCAGTTGAAATAGTCGTCGCCGCCCGCGTCGATCGGGGCGGTGCGATAGAAGCTCGACTTGGCGAGCACGGTGATGGTGTGCTGTTGGGCGAGGCACACCACCGCGTCTTTCAGGGTCTGGCGCGCGTCCCCGAGATTCGCGCCGAGGCCGAGATAAGCAACCGTCATGGCATAACTTCCTGCAACTATCGTTCGACGGCAACAGCCGACGCTGCGTCAGTCTTCGTGCGAACCGTCGTGGCCCGCGTCGGTGGCTGTGCGTTCGGCTGGCGTGCCGCCCTCCATTCCGTCGCCCGGTTTGCGGCTCCTCGCGCCACTGCTGCGCCGCCGTCGTTTTCTGGGGCTCCGGTCCTTCCCGCTTTGCGTGAGCAATGTCTCCCGCGCAGCGACGTCTCCTTCGATGAACTCCGTCCACCACGCACCGACCGACTCGTCGAGTTCGCCCGATTCGCAGCGCAACAGGAGGAAATCATACCCCGCTCTAAATCTTTGGTGTTCCAGCAGCTTCAGCGCGCTTCTTCCCGAGCGTTTCTCGAGGCGCAGCTGCAGACCCCAGATCTCGCGCATATCCGACGAAAAGCGCTTGTGGATGGCGAGCTTCTCGGTTTGCATGTCGAGGACCTCGTCCATCGCGCGATGCAGGGCCGGTACCGGGTATTCGCCGTTTGCTTCAAATTGTTGCCAGCGCGTCTGGACGTCGTGCCACAGCAGCGTGGCGAACAGGAAACCCGGCGAAACCGGCTTGCCGGCGCGCACGCGGGCGTCCGTGTTGGAGAGCGCGAGCGAGATGAATTTTTCGCCGATGGGTTGTTCCAGCACCACGTCGAGCAGCGGCAGCAGACCGTGATGCAGGCCTTCCTGGCGCAGACGCTTCAAACAGGCGAGCGCGTGGCCCGATAGCATCAGCTTGAGCATCTCGTCGAACAGACGCGCGGCCGGCACGTTGTTGATCAGATCGGCCATTCTGGCGATCGGCGCACGGGTCGCGTCTTCGATCTCGAATTCGAGCTTGGCGGCAAAACGCACCACGCGGAGCATGCGCACCGGATCCTCGCGATAACGCGTGGCCGGATCGCCGATCATGCGCAACAGGCGCGCGCGCATGTCGGCCATGCCGTTGTGATAGTCCAGCACGGTTTGCGTGGCCGGATCGTAGTACATCGCGTTGATCGTAAAGTCGCGGCGCGTGGCGTCTTCGTGCTGCTCGCCCCAGACGTTGTCGCGTAGCACGCGGCCGCTGGCGTCCACCGCGTGGGTGCGGCGGTCGAGCTCGTCGCGCTTCAGGCGACGCGGCGGCGCGGCGTTGGCCGCGGGCGGATCGACCAGCGCGCGGAACGTCGAGGTTTCGATGATTTCCTGGCCGAATTGCACGTGCACGATCTGAAACCGGCGGCCGATGATGCGGGCGCGGCGGAACAGCTTTTGCACCTGTTCGGGCGTGGCGTCGGTCGCGACGTCGAAGTCTTTGGGCTTGATGCCGAGCAGGAGATCGCGTACCGCACCGCCGACGATGAACGCGCGATGCCCCGCCTCCTGCAAACCTTCGGTGACGCGAATTGCGTTCTTCGAGATCAGCGACTGATCGATGCCATGCACGTCGTGCGGAATGATGACGGGCACGTCGGGATCGCGCACGGTTTTGGCGGCCGGGCGTGCCGGCTTGCGGCGCGCTTTGGCGGCGCTGGACGCGTGGCGTGCCGGTGCTTCGCCGGCTTCGTCTGCTTCGGCCTCGGCGGGCGGGGTGTCGTCAGCGGGCGCCGAGTCCTGGCCGAACAGCTTGCGGATAAGTTTTTTGATCACGAGGGTTGAAAGAGTTCGAGGATGCGCCAGCCTTTGGCCTGCGCGTGGGCGCGCAATGTGTCGTCGGGATTGGTCGCGATCGGATCGGTGACCTTTTCGAGCAGCGGGATGTCGTTGTGCGAGTCGCTATAGAAATAGCTGTGCTCGAAGTCGCTCCAGCGCTTGCCGAGCGAAGCCAGCCACGCCTCGGTACGGATGATCTTGCCTTCCTTGTAGCTCGGCGTGCCGGTGGGGCGGCCGGTGTACGGCGAATGCGGCTGGCCGTCGACGGTTTCCGCTTCGCAGGCGATCAGCGCGTCGACGCCGAACGCCTGAGCGATCGGGCGGGTGATGAACTCGTTGGTCGCGGTGACCACGCAGCAGAGATCGCCGGCTTCACGGTGCTCCCGGACCAGCTCCAGCGCGACCGGGAAGATGGCCGGCTTGATCACTTCATGCATGTACTGCGCGTGAAGATCGGCAAGCTGCGCGCGCGTGTACTTCGCGAGCGGTGTGAGCATGGCGATCAGATAAGCGTGAATGTCGAGCTTGCCGGCCTTGTAGTCGGCGAAAAAGCGGTCGTTTTCACGGGCGAAGTTTTCAGCGTCGACCATGCCTTGTTTCACCATGAAGCGGCCCCATTCGTGGTCGCTGTCAGTGGGGATGAGCGTGTGGTCGAGGTCGAAGAGTGCGAGGTTAGCCATGGGGGCCTATTTTACTTGAAGCGGCGGCGGGGGACGCGGATGAGGCGGACGAAGAGGGTGCCGTGCGCCGATCGTCAGCGTCGGGCGAGGCCAGCATGGTGCGCAGAAGCGGCAGCGTGACCGCGCGTTTCTGTTCGAGCGAGAAGCGGTCGAGCGCGTCGAGCAACGCCATCAGGCTCGGCATGTCGCGGCGAAAATGCGTGAGCAGGTAGGCGGGGACGTCGTCGGCGAGCATGATGCCGCGTTCGCGCGCCGCGTGTTTCAGCACGGCGGCCTTGCCTTCGTCCGGCAGCGGCGCGAGATGAAACACAAGGCCCCAGCCGAGGCGCGTGCGCAGATCTTCGCGTACGGTCATGCCGATCGGCGGGGCATTGCCCGCGGCGACGAGCGCGCTGGTGGGATGCGCGCGCACCTCGTTGAACAGGTTGAACACGGCGATCTGCTGCGCCGCGGACAGGCCGTCGCAATCGTCGATCGCATACAGCGCGACGCGCGGGTCGAAGGTGAAAGCGGCGAGGCTGCTCTGCGGACCGGCGAAGCGCGCATGGCCCGGCGGCGCTTCGTGAACCAGCGCCTGCAGCAGGTGTGTGCGGCCGCTGCCGGTTTCGCCCCAGACGTAGAACGTACGATCCGCCACCGGCCCGGCCGCGAGCGCGTTGTCGAGCTCGCGTAGCCGCGTGACCAGCTCGGCGTTGGCGCCGGCGAAGAAATTGTCGAATGTCGATGGCGGCGGGGTGCCGAGATCGAGCGTCAGTTGACGAAGCACAGTAGGTTAATGCCGAAAATGAGGCTTAAGGCCGCAAATGGCCCGGATATCGCGCCCTAAAACGTCCGTGAACAGTCAATGAGCAGTTAGTGGCTCAGTCAGTGACTCAGTTGTTGTAAAGCGTGCTCGTCAGATAACTTTGACGCAACTCGCGCATGGCGACCGACAGAATCGCGCTGACCGGCAGCGCCAGCAACACGCCGAAAAAGCCGAACAGCTGACCGAACGCGAGCAAGGCGAAGATGACCGCGAGCGGGTGCAGGCCGATCCGCTCGCCGACGAGCCGCGGCGTGAGATAAAAGCTCTCCACGATCTGGCCGACGCCGTAAATCAACGCGACCGCGCCGAAGCCGTACCAGTCGCCGAACTGTAGCAGTGCGGCGAGCAGCGCCAGCGCGAGACCGGTTGCAAAGCCGACGTACGGGATAAACACCGCGAGGCCCGTGAAAATACCCACCGGCAGCGCGATCTCGAAGCGGGCGATGGTCAGCGCAATCGCATAATAGACCGCGAGCACCGCCATCACGAGGAGCTGGCCGCGCAGGTATTGCGACAGCATCTGGTCCATGTCGTGTGCGAGTTGCAGCGTCTTGTCGAGCCAGCGGCGCGGCACCACGATCTGCACGCGAGCGAGCATGCGGTTCCAGTCATACAGCAGATAAAACAGCACGAGCGGCACCATCACGAGGTTGCCGACCACCGTCATCATCACGTTGCCGCTGGTGCGAACGGACGTCCACACATACAGCGCGACCTGCTGCGCGCTGCCTTCGAGCTGCCCCATCACGAGATCGCGGATGCTGGCGAAATCGAGCGAGTCGGCGAGGCCCAATAAGGCAAGTTTCGGCTGCAGCCAGGCGCTCACGTGGGCGAACAGCACGGGCACCTGCTGCTTCAACTGCGGCCCTTCTTTCTGGATGACGGCCAGCACCAGCAGCACGAGCAGCGTCATCATCAAGGAGAAGACCAGCATCATCAGCAAGGCGGCGAGTCCGCGCGGCACGCGCCGCCGTACCATCCAGGCGACGCCCGGTTGCAGAATGTACGCGAGAATGGCGCCGAGCAGGAACGGCGTGAGGACCGGACTCAGGAGCCAAAGCAGGATGCCGACGCCCAGCGCGATCGCCAGCCAGATCAGGGCGCGGCGCTGTACAGGCGTGAGGATCGAGGAGTTCTGTTGCAAAGTTGTTTCCCTGGTGTCGTCGCGACCGGCAGATTCACGATGATTCAAATTCCAGCCAGACGGCCGGCAACTCTGTATGGGACCAGAGTAAGCGCTGAAGCGCCAACTCTGGTCGGCATCGGGTAAAATCGCATTTTACCGACCTTCTTGCTCTTCCCCATGAATCAACCGAAATCCGCCCCTGACACCCAAGGTTTGTCGTATCGCGACGCCGGCGTGGACATCGACGCGGGCGACGCCCTTGTCGACGCGATCAAGCCCTTTGCCAAAAAGACGATGCGCGACGGCGTGCTGGGCGGCATCGGCGGTTTTGGCGCGCTGTTCGAGGTGCCGAAGAAATACAAGGAGCCGGTGCTGGTTTCGGGCACGGACGGCGTGGGCACCAAGCTGCGCCTCGCGTTCCAGCTGAACAAACACGATACCGTCGGCCAGGATCTGGTGGCGATGAGCGTGAACGACATTCTGGTTCAGGGCGCCGAACCGCTGTTCTTCCTCGATTATTTCGCTTGCGGCAAGCTGGACGTCGGTACGGCGGCAACGGTCGTGAAGGGCATCGCGCATGGCTGCGAACTGTCCGGCTGCGCGCTGATCGGTGGCGAAACGGCTGAAATGCCGGGCATGTATCCAGACGGCGAATACGATCTGGCCGGTTTTGCGGTCGGCGCGGTAGAAAAGAGCAAGATTATCGACGGCAGCACGATCGCCCCGGGCGACGTGGTGCTGGGGCTGGCTTCCAGCGGCATCCATTCGAACGGTTTTTCGCTGGTGCGCAAGATCATCGAGCGCGCGCAGCCGGATTTGAACGCGGACTTCGATGGCCGCTCGTTGGCGGATGCGCTGATGGCGCCCACGCACATTTATGTGAAGCCTTTGCTGGCCTTGATGCAGCAGATCGCTGTCAAGGGCATGGCGCACATCACCGGCGGCGGGCTGGTCGAGAACATTCCGCGCGTTTTGCGCGAAGGTCTGACGGCCGAGCTGGATCATCGTAGCTGGCCGATGCCGCCGCTGTTCTCGTGGCTGCAGAAGCACGGCGGCGTGGCGGATGCGGAAATGCACCGTGTTTTCAACTGCGGGATCGGGATGGCGGTGGTTGTGTCTGCTGCTGATGCCGACGCTGCGGTCGCGTCTTTGTCGGCTGCCGGCGAGCAGGTATGGAAGATCGGCGTGATTCGCGAGAGCGCGGCCGGTGAAGCTCAGACGGTAGTGATCTAACCAGACCCAGCTTGGCCAAAGGCTGGTTTGCCTGCGCGGCGTAGAGACAGAACGCGAAAGAAAGCGCCGCGCGGGCAAAAACTTCAAATTATCGCTTCAATCAAGCTGACGACCTGCCCGGTAGCGTTGGGATCGCAGCAGTCCACCACAACCCGCTCTGTCATGCTGCGCAGCCACGTGAGCTGCCGCTTGCACAATTGCCGGGTTGCAAAGACTCCCTTATCCCGCATGGTCGAGTAATCGATCGCTCCGTCGAGATATTCCCAGACCTGGCGATATCCCACGCAGCGCATGGACGGCATCTCGGGCAACAGATCCCCGCGCTCGCGCAATTTCACCACTTCGTCGATGAAACCCTCGGCCAGCATGGCGTCGAAGCGTTTTTCGATGCGCGTATGCAGCACGCTCCGTTCGGAAGGCTCCAACGCAATGGGCACGAAGCGCCACGCCAGCGCGGCGTCATCGGTTCGAGCGGGCGCGGCCAGCAAAGCGGACATCGCTTGGCCTGTCAGCATGAAAACTTCGAGCGCCCGCTGAATTCGCTGCGAATCGTTCGGCGCGAGACGCGCAGCCGTAACGGGATCGACGGCGGCAAGCCGCGCATGCAGTGCCGGCCAGCCGTCGCGTGCGGCGTCGGCATCGAGCGTCGCGCGCAAGTCGGCATCGGCGGCGGGCAAGTCGTTTAGCCCCTGCGTGAGCGCCTTGTAGTACAGCATGGTCCCGCCGACCAATAAAGGCAGCCGACCGCGCGCACTGATCTCGCCGATCAGGCGCAACGCGTCGCCGCGAAATTCCGCCGCCGAATACGCGTTGGCCGGATCCACGATGTCGATCAGATGATGCGGCGCGACCGCGCGTTCTGCCGCCGTCGGCTTGGCGGTGCCGATATCCATCTCGCGATAGACCAGCGCCGAATCGACACTGACGATTTCAACCGGCCGCCGTGCGGCCAGCGCCAGCGCGGCAGCGGTTTTGCCGGATGCGGTCGGGCCGAGCAGGCAAGGGATCGGCGCGGGCGTGCTCGAAGGGCGTGAATTCATAGGCAACACGGCGCGCGCCGGATCAGCGGAATCAGGCGCACCGTCATTGCCCACGCATGAACAGCCGATCGAGATCGGACAGTGTCAACTGATACCACGTCGGACGCCCGTGGTTGCATTGGTCGGCGCGCTCGGTCGCCTCCATCTGGCGCAGCAGGGCGTTCATTTCGTCGAGCGTCAGACGCCGGTTCGCGCGCACCGCGTGATGGCAGGCGAGTGTGCCGAGCAGTTCGTGCTGACGCTCGGTCAACACGCGTGAACCGCCGAACGCATGCAGGTCGGAGAGCACTGCGCGTGCCAGCGCCTGCAGATCGGCGTCTTTCAACAAGGCCGGCACGGCTCGGATCGCGAGCGTGGTCGGCGACAGCACGGCGAGATCGAAGCCGAGTGCGTCCAGCGTGTCGCGCTCTTCCTCGACCGTGCCGATTTCGATCGGATCGGCCTGCATGGTCTGCGGGATCAGCAGCGGCTGCACGGCAATCGTGCGATCGGCGAGCGCGTTCTTGAACTGCTCGTACAGGATGCGCTCGTGCGCGGCATGCATATCGACAATGACCAATCCATGCGCGTTCTGCGCGAGCACATAGATGCCGTGAATCTGACCGAGCGCGAAGCCGAGCGGCTGTTCGTCCGAGGCATTGAACGCAGGCGATGCGTAGGGGCTCGAGGTGTTGTAGGAGGACGGGGCCTCTGCAGCCGAGTCGCGCGCTTCGAAGAGCGTCGCGCCTTCTGCTGTGCCGGTGTTTGTGTCTCTGCGGCCGAATAGAGCGTCGTAGAAGGCCAGCGGTTGTGCAACCGGCAGCGTGCCTTGCGTCATGCGCGCCTGACGCATCCAGGTATTGCCGGGCTGCGAGGATCCGCCACCAAAGCCGCTGCCGAGGCCGCCTGTGCCTGCACTGGCCCCGCCACCGAAGCCACCGGCGCCCGCGCCCGCGCCGCCCAGCGGCGTCGCGCCGAACGAAGCCGGCCCACCCGGCGACGCTTCCAGATGCGCCGCGTGCCCGCCCGCTGTCGTTTCCGGCGACGCGCCCGCGTGCCGCGCCAGCGCGCGCTGCACCGCGTGGAACACGAACTGGTGAATCGAACGGGAATCGCGAAACCGCACTTCGATTTTCGACGGATGCACGTTCACATCGACCGCTTCGGGCGGCAGATCGAGAAACAGCACGTAAGACGGATAGCGGTCGCCGTGCAGCACGTCTTCGTAGGCGGCGCGCACGGCGTGCGTAAGCAGCTTGTCGCGCACGAACCGGCCATTGACGAAGAAATACTGCTGATCGGCGCGTCCGCGGCTCGCTGTGGGCAGGCCGGCACAGCCATAGACGGCGAGCGGCCCGGCGGATTCGTCGAGCGGCAAATGAGCCGTCGCAAAGGTTTCGCCGAGAATCTTGGCGACCCGCACGGGCGGCTCGGTGGCGTTCCAGTGTTCGACCGCCTTACCGTTATGCAGGACCGAAATCGCCACATCCGGTCGCGCCAGCGCAGCGCGGCGAATCTGCTCGAGGCAATGGCCGAGTTCAGTCTGCTCGCTTTTGAGGAATTTGCGGCGCGCGGGCGTATTGAAGTACAGCTCGCGGACCTCGATCATGGTGCCCTGGGTGCCGGCGGCGGGACTCAGCACACCGGTTTGCGCGTCGACACGCACGGCATGCGGCGCGTCAGCCGTGCGGCTCGTGATGGTCATCTGCGCGACCGACGCAATCGACGCCAGCGCCTCACCGCGAAACCCCAGCGTGGCGACCGCTTCCAGTTCGGCGAGCGAGCGGATCTTGCTGGTCGCGTGCCGCATCAGCGCGAGCGCGAGTTCGTTTTCGGGGATGCCGCAGCCGTCGTCGGTAATCGAGATGCGTTTGACGCCGCCTTCGTCGAGCAGGATGCGCAGCGTCTGCGCGCCGGCGTCGAGCGCATTTTCCAGCAATTCCTTGACCACCGAGGCCGGCCGCTCGACCACTTCGCCGGCGGCAATCTGGCTGATCAACTGATCGGGCAGGGGCTGGATCGCCCGCAACGGGCGTGGGACGGGCGCGGCGGCGGAAACTGCGGCCGCGTCGGCGGTGCCGGCAGGCGTTTCGGAGAATTCTGACATGGCGAAATTATAGCGATTCGGCGCGAGCAGTTTTTTAATCGCAGCCGGGCACTTTCGGTATCATGACGCGGTCAATTTCCGGCGGCGAGCATGTGCTCGTAGCTCATCGCCCGCAAGGCTGCTGACGCGGCCGCTCCCGCCATGCTCACATTCGCTTAATAAAGGACGCTTTTTGGACACGCTGCTACAGTTCGCCAACCTTGTCTTGCACATCGACAAGTTTCTGGGGGTCTTCATTCACGAGTACGGCGCGTGGGTCTACGCGGTACTGTTTTTGATCGTATTCTGCGAAACCGGGCTGGTCGTCCTGCCGTTTTTGCCGGGAGATTCGCTGCTGTTCATCGGCGGCGCTTTTTGCGCGACCGGTGAAATGAATCTCGGTTTGCTGATCGTGCTGCTGCTCGTCGCAGCGGTTGTCGGCAACACCGTCAACTACATGGTCGGGCGGTCCATCGGGCCTCGGGTGTTCAATTCGCACATCCCTTTCCTCGAACGTTTCCTCGACCGCAGCGCGCTGCAGAAGACTCATAACTTTTACGAAAAGCATGGCGGCAAGACCATCGTGCTGGCGCGTTTCATTCCGGTGGTGCGGACATTTGCGCCGTTCGTCGCGGGCGCCTCGGAGATGACGGCTAGCCGGTTCCAGCTTTTCAATATCCTGGGTGCGCTGCTCTGGGTGTTGCTGCTGGTGTTCCTCGGGTACTTCTTCGGCAACATTCCGTTTATCAGGCAGTATCTGAACCTGATCGTGCTGGTGGGTATCGGCGCGGCCGTGGTGCCGGTTGTGCTCGGCGCGCTGTGGAAAGTGACGCGCAAGAACGCCGCGGCCAAGTCGGGCAACCACTGACGCGTCTCGCAGTACGAAGCTGGACGAACAAACGGCGTCGCGAATCTCGCGACGCCGTTTTCGTTTTGCGGTCCGGCCTTCGGTGAGTTGGGCCGCTGAGGCAGCGGAAAAACGCTTCACCTCAGCGAGCGTCAGCCTCGATCCCGGGACCTACGCCCCGGTCGTGCTCAACTGACTATGCGCGGCGCAATCGGTGTCTCCGGTGTCGGATAGCCTGCATCCTTGAAGGTCTGGATGATCGCGCGGTTGGTGTCGAAGTAGACCTGCCAGTAATGGTCGGTGTGTGTGTAGGGTCGCACGCACAGCAACGGTCCTTCCGGTGTGAAGCTCAGCACTTCGATATCCGGTGCGGGGCTCTCCGCCACGTTAGGAATCTGCGTGACGGCCGCTTTCAGCCGGCTCATCGCGTCGGTCGGGTCGACGCCGTTCGCAATCTTCGCGGTCAGCTCGACGCGCCGCACCGGCAATGCGCTGTAGTTCGAGATTGTGTCCGAAAAGATCTTGTTGTTGCCGATGATGGTTGTCACATTGTCGGGCGTCACGATGGTCGTGCCGAACAGGCCCAGTTCGGAGACCGTGCCCGTAACGCCGCCCGCCATGACGAAATCCCCCACCTTGAACGGCCGCAATACCTGCATGAAGATGCCCGCGGCGAAGTGCGCGAGCAAGCCGCCCCACGCGGTGCCGATCGCAAGACCGAGGCCGGCGAGCAGCGCGGCGAACGAGGTAGTCTGGACGCCGAACACCTGCAGAATCGCCAGGATCAGCAGCAGGTTCAGCAGTGCGCCGAGAATCGAACCGAGGTAATGAGCGAGTGTTGGATCGACGCGGCCGTTTTTCGAAAGCAGTTTGCGAAGCAAGCCGGTGATGAGACCAATGACCCACCGGCCGACGATCCACAAGACGATTGCGCCGAGTACCTTGGTGCCGAGGTCGATGCCTCGGGTCATGATGAATACGCGTACGGTTTCGAGATCCAAGATGTTCCTCGCTGGTTGAGTTGCCTTCGACTGATTGAACGGCGGTAGTGCAATACAGCGGCAAATGCCCGGTGACGGGCACAAACAGTAAATCTCGATCTTCGAAAGTTATATGCGACGGCGCGCGCAACCGCAAGGTCCGTTCCTGCTGACGATGCGGATTGCGTACGGGAAGAAAGCGGGCTGCTTGAGCTTACATCGGCAGGCGAGATTCGGAATGCGGGGAGGTCCGAATGACCAGTGTGTTGTTGTTGTTGTTCGTTCTGGCGGGGCGCATGCAACGTGCCGCGTACTGCCATGTCAGTGCGGCAATCGCCGCCAGCACGTACGCGCCGGTGCGTTCGAAGAACGCGCTCGACGTGCTGAACTTGCCATAGCGACTCTGCGCGTCGGCGAACACGAGAAAGGTCAGCGCGGCATCGAGCAGCAGGGCGGCCGAAACCAGCGCGACGAAAATGTGCGCACCGTTGAGCGCGGCGTTGGGCACGAGCCGGTTGCACAGATGACACGCGCTCAGCACGATAGCCAGCAATGCAAGGTTCGAGACGAGGTCGAACAGAAAATTGGTCATCTTGACGGAATGAAAGCGCAGGGATCTACGGTGTTGCCGAAACGTCTGCTCGCGCAGCGTTGCAGCATGAATCGCGGAATCGGCGGCGATCATTGCACGTCTTTATGTCTCAATAAATATTAATGTTTGGAGTCCGTTGTATCTATTCGGTATTGAGGATGTGTCGTGTAAGAGCGGACTCGAGGTTGAGTGAGGCTTTGTGACGTGTGCTGTGAGAATGTTTCGCACCCATGCGAAAGAGCCGCTACTCTCCAAACCCCACGCCTTCCTGGCGCCTCAACTGCGCGACGTCGCGAAGCGGCGGCGCACCGAAGAGCCGGCTATATTCGCGGCTGAACTGCGAAGGGCTGTCATACCCGACTCGAATCGCCACCGACCCGACATCTCCGCTCTGCTGGAGGAGCAACCTGCGTGCTTCGTGCAGCCGCAACTGCTTCTGATACTGCAACGGACTCAGCGTCGTGACGTTCTTGAAGTGATGATGGAGCGACGACACGCTCATGTTCACCGCCTGTGCCAGCGTCTCCACTCGCAAGAGTTCGGTGTAGTGGTGCTGGATCCACTCGATCGCACGCACGATCCGGTAGGTCTGGCTCCCATTCACCGCGACGTGCCGCAGCCGTTTCCCTTGCTCGCTCGTCATCAGCCGGTAGAGCAATTCCTTCTCAATGAGCGGCGCGAGCACGGGAATGTCACCCGGAGTATCGAGCAAGCGCACGAGCCGCAGCGCCGCGTCGAAAACCGGTGCGGACAGTGGGGCCACAGCGATGCCTTCGCCTGCCGATGTGGCATCCGGTTCGGGCAAACGCAGTTGCGTCGCCAGTTCGACGATCCGCTGCGGATCGAGCGTGAGCTTCACGCATAGATAGGGCGCGTCGGACGACGCCCGTGTCACCTGCGACATCATCGGCAGATTGACGGACGTCACGAGGCAATGCAGATGATCGTACTCGTACGCCTGCCCCGCGACCATGACCCGCTTGGCGCCTTGCGCCGCGAACACGAATGCGGAGCTCGTTACGCCGCAGCCGAGATCGACGGGCTGCGAATACCGGTAGAACGTCAGCGACGGGATCGCCGTCTGATAGGCGCCGTCCGCCGGCGCGAAGCGGCTGATGAGCGCGGCGAGTTCGCGGCGCGCCGTTTCGCGCGCCGCCGAAGGATCGAGCCGGGAGGAGTGCTGTTTCATGCGCATGGAAACCCGTGGATGGAATCGAGCATACTCAACCGCTGCCGGCCAAGCGCGGCTGGCCTGTTGAATTTGCAGCATTGTTCAATAATTTTGCAGGATTGTGTAAGCATAACGGCGGGTGGCCGGTACACACTGCCGCGTACACCCGGCGCCAAGTTCGGGCTTTCCCCACGGAGAGGTTCCATGTCTACATCGTTTGTTCTCAACGGCAAGAACGTTACGCTCGATGCCGATCCCACTACGCCGCTCCTCTGGGCGATCCGCGAGAACGCGGGCCTGCACGGTACGAAGTTCGGCTGCGGCATGGCGCAATGCGGCGCCTGCACGGTTCATCTGGAAGGCGAAGCCACCCGCTCGTGCGTGCTGCCGCTCGCGGCCGTCGCGGGCAAGCGCATCACGACCATCGAAGGCATCGAAAGCCGGCCCGCGAAAGCCATCCAGGCCGCGTGGGTCAAGCTGCAGGTGCCGCAGTGCGGCTACTGTCAGTCCGGGCAGATCATGTCCGCGACAGCCTTGCTCGAACACAACGCCACGCCTACCGACGCCGACATCGACGCCGCAATGAACGGCAATATCTGCCGCTGTGCGACCTACACCCGCATCCGCGCGGCCATCCACGAAGCCGCTGCCACCCTGAAGGCCTGACCATGACGACCGATCTCGATCTCAAGGATTCGGTACGCCCGTCGCGCCGGACCTTCCTGAAAGCAGCCGGCGCCGTCGCGGCAGTCGGTCTTACCATCGGCTTCGAATGGGCGGGCACGGGTCGCCGCGCGCTCGCCGCCACCATGCCCGACGCGACGTTCGCGCCCAATGCGTTTTTGCGCGTTGCGCCGGACAACAGCGTTACGGTCATCGCGAAGCACGTCGAGATGGGCCAGGGCGCGTACACCGGCATCGCGACGATCGTCGCGGAAGAGCTGGATGCGAACTGGCAGGACGTGCGTGTCGAAAGCGCGCCCGCCGACGCGAAGCGCTACGCGAATCTCGCGTTCGGTACGATCCAGGGCACGGGCGGCAGTTCGGCAATGGCCAACTCGTGGATGCAATTGCGCGATGCCGGCGCGAAAGCGCGGGCGATGCTGGTCTCCGCTGCAGCTGCTCAGTGGAAGGTGCCCGCGTCCGAGTTGACGACGCGCGACGGCAGCGTTCATCACGCGGCGACGAACCGGACCGCGACCTACGGCTCGCTCGCGTCGGCCGCAGCCCGCTTGCCGGTGCCGGACAAGGTCACGCTCAAGTCGCCGAAGGATTTTCGTTTGATTGGCCATCAGCTGCCGCGCGTCGACGTGCCGCCGAAAACCGACGGCACCGCGCAGTTCACGCTCGACGTGACGTTCCCCGGCATGCTGGTCGCGCTGCTGCAGCGTCCGCCGCTCTTCGGCGCGACGGTCAAGTCGTTCGATGCGTCGGCCGCGAAAGCCGTGCCGGGCGTCGTCTCGGTCGTGCAGGTGCCGGCGGGCGTCGCGGTGGTCGCGAAGGGCTTCTGGGCGGCGAAGCAGGGCCGCGATGCGCTGAAAGTCGAATGGGACGATTCGAAGGCCGAAAAGCGCAGTTCGGACGCGATCATGGCCGAATACCGGCAGCTCGCCGAACAGCCGGGCGCATCCGCCCGCAAGGACGGCGATGCGACACAGGCGCTTGCCGGCGCGGCGAAGAAGATATCGGCCACCTACACGTTCCCGTATCTCGCTCACGCGCCGATGGAACCGCTCGACGCCGTCGTCAAGCTCACCGCCGACAGCTGCGAGATCTGGGCCGGCGACCAGTTCCAGACTGTCGACCAAGGCAACGCCGCACACACGGCCGGGCTCGATCCGCAGCAGGTGAAGATTCACACGCTGTATGCGGGCGGCAGCTTCGGGCGGCGCGCGAACACACGGTCGGACTATATCGTCGAGGCCGTGTCGATCGCGAAGGCGCTGGGTGCGAACGGCACGCCGGTCAAGCTGCAGTGGACCCGCGAGGACGATATCCACGGCGGCCTCTATCGGCCCATGTACTTCCACAAGCTCGACGCGGGCCTGAGCGCGGACGGCAAGCTGGTCGGCTGGCGGCATCGCATCGTCGGTCAGTCGATCCTTGCCGGCACGCCGTTCGCCAGCGTGATGGTCAAGGACGGGATCGACGGGACGTCTGTCGAGGGGGCCGCGAACGTGGCCTACGCGATTCCGAACCTCTCAGTCGAACTGACGACCACGCAGACCGGCGTGCCGGTGCTGTGGTGGCGGGTGGTCGGCAGCTCGCACACGGCATTCGCGGTCGAGGCGTTCATCGACGAAGCCGCGCATGCCGCGGGCAAGGATCCGTTCGTCTTCCGCCGCGATCTGCTCGCGCACGAACCGCGCATGCGGGCCGTGCTCGAACTTGCTGCGCAGAAGGCGGGCTGGGATCCGGCGAGGCCGTTGCCGAAAGGCCGCGGGCGCGGCATCGCGGTCGCCGAGGCGTTCAAGACGTTCGTCGCGCAGGTCGCGGAAGTGTCCGTCGACAAGGATGGCAACGTGAAAGTGGAGCGCGTTGTCTGTGCGGTGGATTGCGGCACGCCGATCAATCCCGACGTTATCGCGGCGCAGATGGAAGGCGGCGTCGGCTTTGGTCTCGGCGCGGCGTTGCATGGCGCGATCACGCTGAAGGACGGCAAGGTCGAGCAGAACAACTTCGACGGCTACCAGGTGCTGCGGATCGCCGAGATGCCCAAGGTCGAGGTGCATATCGTGCAATCGGGCGAAGCGCCGACGGGCGTCGGCGAACCGGGGGTCGCGCCGGTCGGGCCGGCGGTGGCGAACGCGATCTTCGCGGCCACCGGCAGGCGGATTCAGTCGCTGCCGTTCCCTGCTGCCTCGGAAAAGACCGCCTGAAGGACTGACGGAGGGTGACAGGTCGCGTCGTGGTGAATCGCGCTGTCCGCGTGCATGCTGCGCGGACAGCGGGGCACGCTTTCCGCGCCTGTCTCGCCCTCGCCGAGGCCGATGACGAGCCGTAAAGTACGCTACAAAGAAAAGAGTGCCCGTTGCGCGCCGGCAAATAAAAAGGGCCTAGCGCGAACGCTAAGCCCTTGAATCTTTTGGTAGGCCGTACGGGATTCGAACCTGTGACCAACGGATTAAAAGTCCGCTGCTCTACCAGCTGAGCTAACGACCCAAAAGAGAAGCGAGATTATAGCGATGGCGCCCGTGGGCTGTCAACCCATGGTGGTTTGTCGAGCTATCCGCACTTCAGATAGTGAAAAGCCCGAGGTATTGCTACCCAGGGCTTTCCGGCGAGAGGCGCGCGTGGCTGTTGATTTGGAGACTGCGTGGCCACTGCGCGTTACGTCAACTGCCAAACCCTGTACGGCTACTTGATCTGCGACAGCTTGCTCTGAGCCGACTGCGCAACGTCCGAGCCGCCGTACTGCGCGACGATCTGCTCCAGCGTCTTCTTGGCCGCAGCCTTTTGACCTTGCTCGAGCTGATTGTTCGCAATCGCGAGCAGCGCTTCCGGCGCGCGCGGATGCTGCGGATAGTTCTTCACCACACCTTGCCACGTCGCCGTTGAACCCTTGTAGTCGCGCAGCGCATACAGCGCGTTGCCTAGCCAGTACTGCGCGGTCGGTTGGTAAGGGCTGTTCGGAAACTTGGCGATGAAGCTGCGGAACGACGCCGCCGCATTCTTGAAGTCGCCGTTGCGGAACTGCTGTGAAGCCGCATTGAACGAATCGGTCTCACCCGGCTGCACCTCACCCTGGACGCCGTCCACTGTCTGTTGCTGTGGCTCGAATTTCTTCAGCCGCGTGTCCAGATCGGTGTAGTAATCCTTCTGCTGTTTTTGCAGCGTGACGAGTTGGTTGCCCATATCTTCGTTCTGCCCACGCAACGTCGCGACCTGCTGATTCAGCTGGTCGAGGCGGTTGGACTGATCGAGGATCGTGCGCTGTGCGGCCGACAGTTGGCTTGACAGGCTATCGGTCTTCGAACGCAGATCGAGAATAGCCTGGCGGGCCTGATCGTCGTCGAATATGCCTGCCTGCGCGGGCACAGCCGCGAAGGCCGTGCCCGCGACGCAGGCCGCTGCGGCAAACCGCAGCCAGGAGAAACGATGCGTCATTCGGCTCATCACCTGTTACTTACTGTTGGTACACGAGGTCGGCGCGGCGGTTTTGTGCCCACGACGATTCGTCATGACCGGTAGCTTGCGGCTTTTCCTTGCCGAGGCTCACGGCTTCCATTTGCGAGTCCGTCACGCCCATCAGGGACAGCGAACGGCGCACTGCTTCAGCACGCTTCTGACCGAGCGCGAGGTTGTACTCGCTGGTGCCGCGTTCGTCGGTATTGCCCTGGATCAGGACGTGACGTTGCGGATGGCTCTTCAGGTATTGCGCGTGTTGTTGCAGCAGCGATTGATAGTCGTCCTTGACCGAGTAGCTGTCGAAGTCGAAGTAAATGCTGCGCTTGGCGAGCGGGCTGTTCGGATCGTTCAGCGGATCGACGTTGACCTGAGCGACATCGGTCGGATTCGGTTGCGTCGAAACTGCACCACCCTTGTTAGCGTTTTCGTCGAGCTTGACGCCCGAGTGACATGCGGCCAACGCACCGACCATCAATACGGCAAATGCGAAACGAAGTTTTGACATCATTTTGTGACTCTCCTTGTGTTATTGCATCAACATTACTGCATAAACGGGCCCCAGGATGGCTCGCGTACAGTGCCACCCTGAACGGACAGGACCTGCCGAGTGCGACCGTCGGTCGATACTGCGGCCAACACGCCACGGCCGTTCACCTGTGTGGCGTAAAGAATGTACTGACCGTTCGCCGCGAAGCTCGGCGATTCGTCATGTGAGGTGTCCGTCAAGCCCGTCGCCGTATTGCCTTGCAGGTCCTGGATGTACAGCTTGAAGGCGCCGCCGACGCGCGAGATATAGGCGAGCTGCTTGCCATCCGGACTGACGCGCGGGCTGGTGTTGTAGCTGCCCGTGAAGGTCACGCGTTGCGCGGCGCCGGCGTTCTCGCCCTGAGCCGACATCTTGTAGATCTGCGGTTGGCCGCCACGGTCGCTGGTGAAATAGATCGACTGGCCGTCAGGAGAGAAGCACGGTTCAGTGTCGATCGAACTGCCTTGCGTCAGGCGACGCAGGCCGCTGCCGTCCGCATTGACGGCGAAAATCTGTGTGTTGCCGGTGCGCGAGAGCGCGACGGCCAGCGTACGGCCATCCGGCGACCACGCCGGTGCACTGTTGTTACCCTTCTGGTCCGATACGATCACGCGACGGCCCGTAGGCAAGTCGTGGATATAGACGATCGGCTTCTTCTTTTCGAACGAGACGTAAGCGACCTTGGTGCCGTCAGGCGACCAGGCGGGCGAGATGATCGGCTCGGGACTCGACAGCGCGATGTGCGCGTCCTGGCCGTCCGAATCGGAGATCTGCAACTGATAACGGCCGCCCGTCTTGATCACGTACGACAGGCGCGTCGCGAACACGCCGCGGCCGCCCATCAGCTTCGCGTAGATATAGTCCGCGACTTTGTGCGCGCTCATGCGCAAGCCGCTTTCCGGACTCACCAGCACGAGGCCGCCAAGGCTTTCGCCTTTGACGGTGTCGTACAGCTTGAAGCGCACTTCGTACTGGCCGTTCGGCAGACGGTTCACGCTGCCCGACACGAACGCGTTGGCACCCTTGGCCTTCCAGCTGCCAAGGTCGACGGAATCGGTTTCCGCGACCGGTGTGCTGCCCGCGTCGATATTCGTGAATTTCCCGCTGCGTTGCAAATCCTGGCGCACGATTGTGCTGACCTGCTGCGGCGAGTTCGCTTCATTGGCGAAATTCGCCGTTGCGATCGGAAACTGGGTGGACCCGACGCCCGTTACGAGGACGTTGAGTTGTGCGTGGGCGGCGCCGCCGACGGCGATCAGGCACGACGCTACAAGTGTCCGCAGGCCTAGCTTGGTCATCAAACTCATGCTGAATGGTTTCCCCAAAAACGGTTTTACTAACACTTCATGACAGCAGAGAGACCCGCGAATATCCAATTCGTTCCCGGGGGCGCCCCGCTGGGCGGGGCGCCGCGTCTGCTGTCAACTGACTGTCAAACTGCTGCGATCAACCTGCCGGGCGCAACGTAATCTTGAAGCTGGTCGGCGTTTTTCCATCGATGTCCTGTGGCATCGGATTGGAACGCTGGACGGCTCGCAGTGCCGCGTCGTCCCACGCCGGGTTGCCGCTGCCGCGCGAGATCTGCGCGTCCAGCAGTGTGCCGGTCGGCGAGCAGCGCACGGAGATGACGGTCTCCAGACCTTCCGTTTCGCCACCCCACGAGATGTTCGGGCGCACCACGCGACGCACCTTGTCGGCGTAACCCGGCGACGTCGCCGTGCCACCCGAGCCGCTACCCGTGCCGCTCTTCGCGAGCCCGTTGCCGGTCGAGCCTGCGCCGCCCGCCGAACCTTGCATCTGGGCAAGCCGCGCGCGACGTTCCGCATCCAGTTTCTTGGCTTGCGCCGCTGCATCGGCCTGAGCCTGGGCCTTCGCCTTCGCCGCTTTCTGCGCATCGGCCTTCTTCTGCGCGTCAGCTTCGGCCTGTTTCTGCTGCTCCAGTTGCTGCTTTTGCTGCTCGGCCAATTGCTGTTGCTTCAGCTTGTCAGCCTGCTGCTGTTGCAACTGTTTCTGCTTGGCCGCCGCTGCTTTTTGCGCGGCAAGTTGCGCAGCCTGATCGGCCGCCAGTTGCTGCTGGCGCTTCGCCTCGGCTTCCTGCTGGGCTTGCAGTTTCTGCTGACGCTGCTGCTCGGCGAGTTGTGCCTGACGCGCCGCTTCCTGTTGCTGGCGTTTCTTTTCCTGAAGCGCGATGTCGGCCTGCTCGTCAGGTAGCGGCGGAGCAGGGGCGACAGGAACGGGCGGAGGCGGGGGCGGTCGCGGAATCGCCGAATCCGGCACCTCGGTCCACAGTTCTGCTTCCGCACCTTCCGGCGTGCTGTTCTGCCATTGAATGCCGTGATACAGGAAGAACCCCAGCAGCGCGTGCATCACCAGGGCGAACGCAAAGGCTCGCCAGGTGCCGCGTTCACGCGGTGGCTGAAGCGGGTATTCGGAATTCTTGCGGATCATTGTGATTTGACGAGCAATCCAACGCGCTTGACACCCTGAGCCTTCAACTCGGACATCACGTTCATCACGACTTCGTACTTCACGGTCTTGTCGGCGGCGATCACGACAGGCTGGTCAGGGTGCGACTGCGCGCGGTCAGTGATGAAACCACGCAGATCGGCCTTGGTCATGTCTTCCTGCTGCTGCGCGCCGGCATCGTCCTTGTATTTGACGCTCATATTGCCGTCTGCGCGAATATTCACGATCACGGGCGGGGTCTGCTGCTGAGGCGCGGCGCCGCCGACGGTCGGCAGATTGACGATCGACGGGGCGACGAGCGGCGCGGTCACCATGAAGATCACAAGTAGCACGAGCATCACGTCGATGTACGGCACGACGTTGATGTCGGCCATCGCGCGGCGCTGACGGCTGCCGCGCATGCTGGAGGAAGAGCCTGCCATCGTGGACTCCTTACTGTGCCTGACGCTGCAAGATGTTCGAGAATTCTTCGATGAAGGTCTCGAAGCGGATCGCCAGACGGTCGATGTCGTGCGCGTAGCGGTTGTAGGCGACCACGGCCGGAATCGCGGCGAACAGACCGATTGCGGTGGCGGTCAGTGCTTCGGCAATGCCCGGCGCGACGTTCGCAAGCGTGGCCTGCTGCACGTTGGCCAAGCCGCGGAACGCATTCATGATCCCCCACACCGTGCCGAACAGACCGATATACGGGCTGACCGAGCCGACCGACGCGAGAAACGCCAGATTTGCCTCGAGTACGTCCATTTCGCGCTGGAACGCGGCGCGCATGGCGCGGCGTGCGCCGTCGAGAATCGCGCCTGAATCGTTCAGGCGCTTTTCCTTGCCTTTCAGGAACTCGCGCATGCCGGACTCGAAAATCCGTTCCAGTGCGCCGATCGTGTGGCGGTTGTTCGCGGCGCTCTGATAGAGCGCCTGCAGGTCGCCGCCCGACCAGAAATCGCGTTCGAAACGCTCAGTTTGCGCGCGTGCCCGGCGGATCGCAAACCACTTGCGGAAGATGAAAGTCCACGACAACAGCGACAGCAGAAGCAGCAGCGCCATGACGGCCTGCGCCAGCAGGCTCGCATTGAGTACGAGAGAAACGATCGACAGATCTTGTGTAGTGTTCATAAAGGTTCGTTTTAACGTCCCGGAAGGGGGCGTCCGGCTGCAAGGTCACTCGAAGCTTGCCGTGAGCAAAACGGAAGCGTCGGCGATATTGCAAGCCGAACCATGCTTTGTGCTGCTTGATCGATACGAGTTCACTGGCCCCGTAACAACGGGGTTCAGTCGTTGTCCGTTGACATACCACTGTCGTTCACGCCCGGCCCGCGCCGCAACGCAGCGAGAACCGGTGGAGGAATCGCGACCGGCCGCAACCCGGTGCGGTCGACGCAGCCGACCCGGATGGAGCCGGAAGCAAGCAGCGTGCCGTCCCGCCACGCTTCCTGCGCAAAATCGACGGACGCACGGCCAAGACGTTCGATTCGGCTCACCACCTTGACGACATCGTCGAGCCGGGCGGGTGCCCGATAGTCGACGGCGGTGCTGCGCACGATGAAGATTGCACCCGCTTCGCCGGCGAGCCGGTTCTGGTCGACGCCGCACGCGCGCAGCCATTCGGTGCGCGCCCGTTCGAAAAATTTCAGGTAGTTCGCGTAAAACACGATGCCGCCGGCGTCGGTATCTTCGTAATACACGCGGATTGGCCACGTGAAGCCGATTTCCGTGCCGGGCTGGCTGGTCGACATATTCATGCCGCGCATTTTACCGGAACGCATACCTCGAGGTCTGTTTCAAGATGTGCGCCCCGCCTGGCGGGCCTCAGCGGCAATTTCAACCGCGATGGATGTTCAAACCAGCGAACGATTGGGCCACCGGCATCAGCTCGATCGTGTTGATATTGACGTGCGCCGGACGCGTGGCGATCCAGTAGATCGAGTCGGCAATGTCTTCGGCTGTCAGCGGCTGCACGTTCTGGTAGACGTTGGCTGCTTTTTCGTCGTCCCCGCGGAAACGAACGTTCGAGAATTCGGTGCCGCCGCACAGGCCTGGCTCGATGTCGGTCACGCGCAGTGCGGTGCCGGCCAGATCGGCGCGCAGGTTCAGACTGAATTGACGCACAAACGCCTTGGTGGCGCCATAGACATTGCCGCCCGCGTACGGCCAGCGGCCGGCCACCGAACCCAGGTTGAAGATATGGCCGCGGTTGCGTTCCACCATGCCGGGCAGGAGTGCATGCGTGACCTGGACGAGACCCGTGCAGTTGGTCTCGATCATGGTGTTCCATTCGTCCAGACTGGCCTTTTGCGCCGGCTCGACGCCAAGCGCGAGGCCGGCGTTGTTGACAAGTACGTCGAGCGCGGCGAAATCGGCGGGCAGTGAGGCGGGCACGGCTTCGACGGCGGCGCGGTCGCGCACGTCGAGCTCGTATGGCAGAAGGGCGTCGCCGAGTTCGTCGGCGAGTACCTGCAGGCGGTCCTTGCGGCGCGCAGTGGCGACGACACGATGGCCGCCCTTGACGAAAGCACGGGCGATAGCGGCGCCGAATCCTGCGGACGCTCCGGTGACGAACACGATCATTGCAGTTCCCTGGTCGGTAAGAGAGAAAGGCCCCAAGCCTACTTCCAATGCGGCGCTGCGGCAAGGATGAACCAGCCGCACCAGCGGCTGGGGCAGGGAGGCGGAGCGGGTTCGGGGCGTACTTTCATCAGACGTTTGCGCGCCGCGCGCAGCGGCGCCAGGACCGGCTTCGAGAGCGCCCGCCGGCGCGGCGGGAAGCCGGTTGCCTATTCGATCCTCTTCCAATAAACTAACGCGCTCATCCCTGCGTGACTGGCGATAGAACCGGTTCAAGCAATCGGATTCAAGGTGGAGCAACCCACCGTGAAGCGCAGGGAGCCGTTTTGCCGTTCGCCTGGGCAGCCGTGATCCGCGCGCATTGATCTGCGCTGACGGTGGCTGTCCTGCCTTGCGTGTGCGGCGACTCTCCATCCGCCACGTCAGGGCTGGCCCAGCCGCCAGCAGCGCTGCGTACCCTCTACGCAAGATTCGGCGCACGATCCGGTCAACCTGAACACACTCAACGGAATCCGTATGTTTGATAGAGCCCAAAGCACCATCGCCAACGTCGATCCTGAACTCTGGAAGGTCATCGAGCAGGAAAACCGCCGTCAGGAAGAGCACATCGAACTGATCGCGTCGGAAAACTACACGAGCCCGGCCGTGATGGCTGCGCAAGGCTCGCAACTCACCAACAAGTACGCCGAAGGGTATCCGGGCAAGCGCTACTACGGCGGCTGTGAATATGTCGACGTGGCCGAGCAGCTGGCGATCGACCGCGTGAAGCAACTGTTCGGCGCCGAAGCCGCCAACGTGCAGCCGAACTCCGGCTCGCAGGCGAATCAGGGCGTGTTCTTCGCCATGCTCAAGCCGGGCGACACGATCATGGGCATGAGCCTCGCGCACGGCGGTCACTTGACGCACGGTTCGCCGGTCAACATGTCGGGCAAGTGGTTCAACGTGGTGAGCTACGGCCTGAACGAAGCCGAAGACATCGACTACGACGCCGCTGAGACGCTGGCTCAGGAACACAAGCCGAAGCTGATCGTGGCCGGCGCGTCGGCGTTTTCGCTGCGCATCGACTTCGAGCGGATGTCGAAGATCGCCAAGTCGGTCGGCGCGTATTTCATGGTCGACATGGCGCACTATGCCGGCCTGGTCGCCGCGGGTGTCTATCCGAACCCGGTGCCGCATGCTGATTTCGTCACCACCACCACGCACAAGAGCCTGCGCGGCCCGCGCGGCGGCGTGATCCTGATGAAAGCCGAGTTCGAAAAGCAGATCAACTCGGCAATTTTCCCGGGCATTCAAGGCGGTCCGCTGATGCACGTGATCGCCGGCAAGGCCGTCGCGTTCAAGGAAGCCCTGTCGCCGGAGTTCAAGGCGTACCAGCAGCAAGTCGTCGAGAACGCACGCGTGCTGGCTGAAACGCTGGTCAAGCGCGGTCTGCGCATCGTCTCGGGCCGCACCGAAAGCCACGTGATGCTGGTCGACCTGCGCGCCAAGAAGATCACCGGCAAGGCAGCGGAAGCTGCGCTCGGCGCGGCGCACATCACCGTCAACAAGAACGCGATTCCGAACGACCCGGAAAAGCCGTTCGTGACGAGCGGCGTGCGTCTGGGCTCGCCGGCCATGACCACGCGTGGCTTTGGCGTCAAGGAAGCGGAACAGGTGGGCAACCTGATCGCCGACGTGCTGGACAACCCGGAAGACGCAGCCACGATCGAGCGTGTGCGGGCGCAAGTCGCCGAGCTGACCCAGCGCTTCCCGGTTTACCGCTAAGCCGCCATGCACTGCCCCTTCTGCCGTCACGCCGATACGCAAGTTGTGGATTCCCGCGTATCCGAAGACGGCGCGACGATTCGCCGGCGCCGCCGCTGCCCGGCCTGCGACAAACGTTTCACGACGTATGAGCGGGTCGAGCTGGCGTTGCCGTCGGTCGTCAAGAAGGACGGCAGCCGCACGGAATTCGATCGCCGCAAGATCGTCGCAAGCATGCAACTGGCGCTGCGCAAGCGCCCAGTGGCAGCGGACGCGATCGATGCGGCAGTCGCCCGCATCGAGTATCAACTGCTCGGCAGCGGAGAGCGTGAGGTGCGCAGCGAGCGCCTCGGCGAACTCGTGATGAATGAGTTGCGCGCGCTCGATACCATTGCCTATGTGCGTTTCGCCTCCGTCTACCGGCGCTTCGAAGACGTCTCCGAATTTGAGGACGTAATCGAAGAATTTCGCCGTGCATCTTCTCCTCCCAAGCCGTCCCGTAAGCGCTGATTGCTGTCGCGCCTGAAGTTGCGCGCCAGCTTCTGTTTTTCGCTGCGTAGGTTCGTGCATCTGTATCTCCGCTCCCGTTATGGTTCGTCACGCGTGCATTTTTGCGCGGGATAGCGTCTGAGTACCACCTGGCCATTCGGCCGATTGTGGGCCCGCTTGCGAATCGCTAGATTGGCTGCATTCTTTGAAACGATCAGGGATGCAGATGAAATGGGAAGCAGTCTGTTTGCGGCCGCGCCGCGGCTTTACGCTTGTCGAAACACTGGCCGTTGTCGCGCTGCTGGCGATCATCGCGGTAATGGCGACGCCGTCGTTCGTTGCGTGGCACCTGCGGGACCAGGTCGACGCACGCGCGAAGGCGCTTGCCTCGACGCTCGCCTATGCGCGCAGCGAGGCATTGCGCCGCGGCACTCGCGTCACGGTGTGCCGAATCGACGCCGCACGGCATTGTCTTGCCGCAGGCCAGGCGTGTGGCAACGGCGTCACGGACTGGTCGTGTGGCTGGGCCGTACTGGCCGAGCGAGGTAGCACACTCTCGCTACTGCGCGCGCATCCTTTGCTCGCGGCAGTCAGCATCACGGGGACGCAGACAAATCTCACCTTTACGCCGCCGGCGGGGCAGTTGATCGGCACCTTTCGCAGCTTTGACATTGCGCCGCGCGTGCCGTCGAAAGCGACGCAGGGCGACAAGTGGCGGCGCTGCATCCGCATCGCGGCGGGCGGGCGCGCGCGGATTGTCGAGGGCGGATGTGGAGCGGCATCGTGAGCCGATATCCGCCGAATCCGCGCGCGCGTAACTGTCCAGCAAGGCGCTCAACAAAGCATAAGGGCAGTTCCCTGATCGAAGTGATGCTGGCGCTTGCGCTGATGGCGGTGTCGGCGCTCGGCTTGATCGCCGGTCAATTGTGGACTGCGCGCGAGGCCCGTGCGATGGCGATGCGCGAGCACGCGGCATGGATAGCGGATTCCGTCGCCGAAGCGATGCGCGAGCCTTCGGCAGGCGATTCCGCGAGCAGACAATGGAGCGCGCGTGCAGCGGCCTTGTTGCCGCATGGCGAGGCGTCGGTAGGGGAGCGCAACGGTGTGTCCGCCGCACGTGTCACGTGGACGACCCTGCGTGACATGCCGCGCACCGGCGATGTCATCGACAAACCCGAGTCGTGCGGCGGTGCGGATGTCCCCACGGGTTCCTCGTGCGTTGCGCTGGCGTTCGCAAGATGATGCAACGTATGGATATCGCGCGTGGCCATACGCTCGTCGAGTTTGTGATCGCCATTGCGTTAGGGCTGCTGGTGACCGCCGGCGCGGTCTCGCTTTATACAACGCAGCGTAACGTGTTCGAGCGTGCGGGCGATGCGATGCGAATGCGCGAAGCCGGCCTGAGCGCGCTTACGCTGATGGGCCAGCAAATTCAAATGGCCGGCTTCGTGCCTGCGGACGTCGTGAGGTTCAATAGTCCGCCGCCGCTGTTCGGTTGTTCGGGCGGTCGTCCGACCGGCGCGGACGACAGCATTGTCTGCGAGGCGGTGTCGGGCCACTCGGACGGTATCGTGGTTCGTTATGTCGGGGACACCGTGTCGACGTGGCCGTCAGCAACCGGCCAATCGACCGACTGCCTCGGCCAGGCGGTAACGAACAGCAACGCGGCACTCGGCGGGCAGGGCGTATTGGTGGTCAACCGTTACTTCGCCAGGGTCAGCGGTTCGACGGGTGAGCCGGAACTCTACTGCGAAGGCAATGGCAAGACAGGGTCCGCGCAGCCACTGGTCGAAGGCGTCGAGCGCGTGCGACTCAAGTACTGGCTTGCCGGAGGGCTGGCCGCAGTAGACGCGTCAGCGGTGACAGCCGGTCAATGGGCAAAGATCGTCGCCGTCGATCTCTGCGTGCTGGTCCGCGGAGCGCCGCAAGGACGGCGTATGCGCTATGTCGATTGCGATGGCGCGAGCACTCCTGGCGCCGACATGCGGGCGCGACAGGCTTTCTGGCGGCGGGTGGCGATACGCAATCACGCGGAGGAGTCCCTGTGACAGGAGGGCTTTGCAATCCAACATACCGCGCGTCGTCGAAACAAGTGACACGCGTTGTCCGTACCGATCGTAGATCACGCGCTCGCAATAGCGGCATCGTCCTGCCGATCGTCCTGCTGATTGCCGCGATGATGTTGACCACCTCCGCAGCCTGGTTCGAGACGTCGCTGGCGGCGGCGCGCAGCGCCAACAACGTGCGCGACTATTTGCAGGCATTTCATGCCGCGGACTCGGCGTTGACCTTATGTGCCCGGGGCGTGGTCGCCGCGGCTGCCTTCGAATCGCAGCCAGTGGCGCCGCTCTCATCCGGCGAGCCGACGCAATGGAAGAGCGAAGCCGCCTTTGAAGCCGGAGCCGTCGTGCCTGTCGCGCAATGGCCCGGATCGCGGCGTGCGCCGCAATGTCTGATCGAAGCGTGGAGCCTGGGCACTCGCGCCGACGCCCGAGCCTATTTACTGACGTCGCGTGGCTTCGGCCAGGCCAAAGAATCGCAGGTGTGGTTGCAGATGGAGCTCGTGATCGCTGGCGAGCAAGTTGAGCGCCATTGGCGTCGCGTTGCCGCACGCCCATTTTGACGGGAGGTCCATGACGAGGCCGCACCTATCCGCATTTACGCTACTGGAACTGATGATCGCACTGGCAATCGCTGCCACGCTGGTCGCTTTTGCGGTGCCCTCGTACCGGAACCATGTCGCGCGAACACATCGGGTCGACGCGGCGTCGGCCGTTTATCGAGCAGCGCAATTCGTCGAGGGATCGGCAAGCGATGGCATTGCGACATTGCCGCCGGGTCTGGATCAGGCTCCGCAATTCGGCGCACCGATCTACCGGCTGCAAGTGCTGTCGGCGGATGATGCCAACGGTGGTTATTCGGTAGAGGCCGTGCCGACCGAAATCGGCCCGATGCGCGACGATGCGTGCGGCACCTTCACTCTGGACGCGACAGGGCTGCGAGGCAATAGAAGCGGCGCAAACGGTGCAGTGCCGGCAAGCGGCGAATGCTGGAATACGAGCTAGGGAGCGCTACTCGGGAACGCTATGACGCGGCAAGCAAAACGCAACGGCATGCCAATAGACCTTTCCTGCGCCGCGCTCTAGTACCCACTGTCAGCAGCGGCTTCCTCGCTGTCGGCTGACGCGGCGGAATCCTTTTTTATCTGCTTCCAGATTCGATACGCTTCCCAACCGGCAAGCGCAAGACTGCCCCATTTGAGTGCGGGTTTTGCACCCGCGGCAAGGGTCGCGCGGAGCGGTTTCGCCAACAGCAGCGAAGCAACCGAACTAACGAACGGATACTGCTTGAGGAGCGCGCCGATGCTCCCCGCGTTGAGAAAGTTCGCCTTCGACCCCCTGCCCATGCGTAGGCCGCCGAAGCCCGGCAGAATGAATTTGAGCCAGCTGAAGTGCTTGACTGCCTGCCGCAATTCGATGGTCGCCTGAGCGAATTCCATGCGTTCAACATCCGCGCGCACCAGCAGCAGTTCCTTGCGTAGTGCTCGCAGGTGCGGCGCACTCAGATCTTTGGCCTGGGGGCGTGTGTTGCGGAATGCGGTATCGGAACGGGTTTGGCTCATGGTGTGTCGGCGGCAGTGAGGGTGGGGCAGTCAAACCGTGCTGCAAATCGCTCGAGGTATTGGTGTTGGCGGTATTGGCGAAGTTTTTTCGAAGGCGCGGGGCATTCGAGGTGCGCCGATGAACCCGTTACGCCTCGTGCGTCACGGTTTGCGGAACACCTCGCGGTCTTTTTCGAACTCGGCAAGGGTGGCTTCGAACATCACTGGTGAATTGCGCAAACCGCTGCGCGCTTTCAGTGCACAGGCTATTCCCGCGATGGCATAAACCACCGTGATGCCGGCGAGCGCTTGCCATCGGTAGGTGTCCCAGAACGCGATGGCGACGAGCGCCGTCAATGCGATCAAGGCCATCGTTGCGAGCATCATGGCCGCGAGGCCGAGGAACAGCACGCCGATCAAACGGTCTTTTTCCTCGGCGAGCTCGATGCCGACCAGTTCAAGACGTGTTTGCAAAATGGCAAACACGGATCCGATGATACGGCGCAACGGACTATGTTCGCCGTGCTGCGATTGTGGTTCGATCGTCATGGCTTTGGGCGTTGCGCGTGAATGCCTGAGCGGCGCGTGAAAACGAGCGCGCCAAAAGAAGCGGACCGGCCAGACGTGCGCCGGTCAACTCGATCCGCCGATGTGCCGGACGCGGATTCGCGCCGGCAGCGTCACCAGTGTTACTTGCGGTTGATCAACAGTCCCAGCAGTACGCCGGCGCCCGCGGCGATGCCGATGGATGCCCACGGATGCTCATGCACGTAGTCGTCGGTGGCGCGGGCGGCCTTCTTGCCTTTTTCGACCACCACGACCTGCACGTCAGCCGCCTTTTCCTTGGCCTGCTTCAGGCGCGTAAGCGCCGTTTCACGCAGTTCCGAAGCGCGCTCGCCGGTGGCGCTCGCGGCTTGTTTCAGCAAATCTTCAGCGTCCGCGAGGACGGTTTTGATATCCGACATCAATCTCTCCTTGTTGACTTCCGACATTGACAGCTCCCCTTCGTCTCACGTCACGCGTGAATCGTAACCAAAGAAACGGCCGCTGGCGAGCGCAGCGCTCGATTCATGAAAAACAAACGCACGAACCGTTCCTGGTTGAAGCGAAGCCTTAAAAACTTCACCTTTGCAGCACAGCAGTGCAAAGTTTGCTTAAGATGGAGTTGATCTGACCCGCAAAGTTTCCACTAAATCAGTGAAAATTACAAAAACGCATAAAGTAGTGACGCGATGTTGGTTCGTTGTGCATGGTCACTTCCGTATGCTGTACCTTTGCTGCGCGTCGCGGGCGAATGCTCGCGGGGATCGTCCGAATACTAATCAAGGAGCTGCAACATGAGTCTACGTCTTGGCGATATCGCGCCGGATTTCGAGCAGGAGTCGAGTGTCGGCCGCATCAATTTCCACGACTGGCTGGGCGATAGTTGGGGCGTGCTGTTCTCGCACCCCGCTGACTTCACGCCGGTCTGCACGACCGAGCTGGGTTTGACGGCGAAACTTGCCGGAGAATTCGAGAAACGCAACGTGAAGACGATTGCATTGTCGGTCGATAGCGCCGAGTCGCACAAGGAATGGATCAAGGACATCAACGAGACGCAGGCCGCCAATGTCGGCTTCCCGATTCTCGCCGACGGAGATCGCAAGGTCGCCGAGCTGTACGACATGATTCACCCGAATGCCAGTGAAACCTTCACCGTTCGGTCGCTATTCGTGATCGATCCGAAAAAGAAAGTGCGTTTGACCATTACCTACCCGGCCAGCACCGGGCGCAACTTCGACGAAGTACTGCGCGTGATCGACTCGCTGCAACTCACCGACCACCACTCGGTCGCCACCCCCGGCAACTGGAAGCAGGGCGACGACGTGGTGATCGTGCCGTCGTTGAAGGATGAGGAAGTCATCAAGCAGAAATTCCCGAAGGGCTACAAAGCGCTGCGTCCGTATCTGCGTTTGACGCCGCAGCCGAATAAGTAAGCGGCTGATGCGTCGCGAAGCATGCCGTTAGCCGCAACGCGGCGGCGCAACGAAAAAAGGCCGGCTCAAAAAGAGCCGGCCTTTCTTTTTGTACTTTTTGTACTTTTCGAATTTCCATTCAGCGGCCAGGACAAAACGCCGCCATCGAGGCGCTCAGCGCATCAGAAGAACGCCTGAATCCCCGTCTGCGCGCGCCCGAGAATCAGCGCGTGAATGTCGTGCGTGCCTTCATACGTGTTCACGACTTCCAGATTGACCAGATGACGCGCGATGCCGAACTCGTCCGAGATGCCGTTGCCGCCGAGCATGTCACGCGCGAGCCGGGCGATGTCCAGCGCCTTGCCGCACGAATTGCGCTTCATGATCGACGTTATTTCGACGGCGGCCGTGCCTTCATCTTTCATGCGGCCGAGACGCAGCACGCCTTGCAGACCAAGTGTGATTTCGGTCTGCATGTCGGCGAGCTTTTTCTGGATCAACTGGTTTGCGGCGAGCGGCCGGCCGAACTGCTTGCGATCCAGCACGTACTGACGTGCCGTATGCCAGCACGCTTCAGCCGCGCCGAGCGCGCCCCAGGCAATGCCGTAGCGCGCCGAGTTCAGACATGTGAACGGACCACGCAAGCCGCTGACTTCGGGGAAGCGGTTTTCTTCCGGCACGAACACGTCGTCGAGCACGATCTCGCCGGTGATCGATGCACGCAGGCCGACCTTGCTATGAATGGTCGGCGCCGACAGCCCCTTCCACCCTTTCTCGAGAATGAAGCCGCGGATCGAATCCTTGCCGTCCTCTTCGAGCTTGGCCCAGACGACGAACACGTCGGCGATCGGCGAATTGGTGATCCACATCTTCGCGCCCGACAGCAAATAGCCGCCGTCGACTTTCTTCGCCCGTGTGATCATGCTGCCCGGATCGGAGCCGTGGTTCGGTTCGGTCAGGCCGAAGCAGCCGATCCATTCGCCGGTGACGAGCTTCGGCAGGTACTTCTGCTTTTGCGCTTCCGAGCCGAATTCGTAAATCGGCACCATGACGAGCGACGATTGAACCGACATCATCGACCGGTAGCCGGAATCGACGCGCTCCACTTCACGCGCGATCAGGCCGTACGCCACGTAGTTCAGACCAGGGCCGCCGTATTGCTCGGGAATCGTCGGGCCGAGCAGGCCGAGTTCACCCATCTCGCGGAAGATCTCGATGTCGGTCTTCTCGTGACGGAACGCTTCGAGCACACGCGGCTGCAGCTTGTCCTGCGCGTAAGCGGCAGCGGCGTCGCGCACCATGCGCTCGTCTTCGGTGAGCTGCTGATCCAACAGCAACGGGTCTTCCCAGTGAAACTGCGCGGCCTCTGCCATGACGTATCTCCTGATTTCTCGCTTGACCAAAACAAAACGTGTCTGAGCTTGACTTGAGTTCCGCTATGCGAAACAATGTTTTGCAAACTACGACCGAGTGTATCACCACATGACGCCCATATCCACTCTCTCCGAACCGCTCGACGAGCGCAAATTCGTCGTCGCCCTCGCGCGCGGGCTGGATTTGCTGCGCGCGTTCAAGCCGGGCGAAACGATGCTCGGCAACCGCGATTTCGTCGAACGCACGGGGTTGCCGAAGGCGACCGTCAACCGTCTGGCCTACACGCTGACCGTGCTCGGCTATCTGCGGCTTGACGAAACCCTGGGTAAATATGCACTCGACGCCGGCGTGCTGTCGCTCGGTTTCGCGCTGCTCTCGGGCACCGACACGCTCGAACTCGCGCGCCCGCACATGCGCACCTTCGCGCGGGAAGTGGGCGCGGCGGTGTCGCTCGGATGCCGTGACGGTCTCGACATGATCTATCTGGAGACGATTCGCAGTGAAACCGCGCTGACGCTCGGACTCGCCTCCGGTTCGAAACTGTCGATGCTGACCAGTTCGATGGGGCGCGCGTATCTGGCGGTGCAGCCATGGGACGTGCGTGCCGCCTTGCTGGCCGAGCTCGAGAAGTTAGCGGGCAAAGAAGGTGCCGCGTTGCTGGCTGATGCCGAAAAGGAAATCGAAGCCTTCGCGCAGGAGCGCTGCTGCTATTCGTTCCGTGCGTGGCATGACGACGTGAACGCGGTTGCTGTGCCGTTTCGCGAGCCGCGCGAGGGCCGCTGGCTGGTGCTTAGTTGCAGCGGGCCGGCGTCGTCGATGGGAGAGGATGTGTTTCGGGACAATGTGGCGCCGCGTCTGAAGGCGTTGGCGCGTCGGCTGGGCGATACCGGTTGAAGCGCCGGCCTGCGCTACGCAACTAAGCGAGCCCAGCAGATAAGTAAGCAGTGAGCCCGTTCGAATGCGGGTTCAAGTCCATCCTCGGCGCGGCCATGTTGCCGTCAGCGCCTCAGGCTTCGGCGCAGTACTCACACCGCCCGATCGTGATAATGCGCGGTGAACAACGGTCCTTGCACGAAGCGCACGTCGTACTGCTGCAGCGCGAGGAACTGCGGCTCATCCATCACCCGATTGAAGATCAGCGGAACGCGCAGCCGGCTCGCATAGCCGACTAGCGGTTTCACCATCGCATCGCGCAACGCGGTCGCCGCATCCATCTTGATGAAGTCGAGCCGCGCCGCTTCCGACACCGACAGAATCTGCCCCGCGTTCGAGAGATTGCCCGCCACCTTGAAGCCGTAGCGCTGATAGCTCGTGGTCAGATAGCCGAGGAAGGTCTTATGCGCGACCGCGGACGCCGGCAACTCGATCACCACCCGCGAGGGGTTCAGTCCGAACGACACCAGCACGCTCGAAAAATGCCGTCCGTGGTCGTACTTGACGCTCTTGAGCAGGCGCTCGTGCACGCGCAGAAATAGCAGCCCGTGCCGTTGCGCGCCAAAGAAGTTGATGGCGTGCAGCGCGCGTGACATGCGGTCGAGCGCAACCAGCTCCTGATCGTCAACGATACGGTCGAAGGGATCGAAGGCATCGAAGGGCGCGCCGTCTAGCCGCTGCGTGACCGCCTGAAACCCGAGTTCATCGCCGAAACGATCCACGCCCTCGGCGCCCGACGACAACGACTGCGCCAACGCATGCACGCTGATATCGAAGATCGGCTCATAGGCGCTGGCGAGTTCGACGCCGCCGAATTGCGCCAGCGCGATCTCGCTATGCACGCCGGTTCCCATCACCAGATGTTCGCCGAGAAATGGGTGGGCGGCGGCGCGTGCGATCAGGTTGGGGATGGTCGGCGGAATCATGTAGGCGAATGGATGGCGATAGGTGCGCACTCGGCGCCCGGCAACGCGACTCGGTTGCCGCATCTATTGATGGTAGCAGTCCGCGCCGCGCGTACTTGAACAAAATGCTCATAACGTTATCGGCCGAACGCTTGTCGTCACGGGCCGCCGTGGTTTGCGCGGGCAATTTCCAGGGTATACGTTAATTTCACTATACGTAATTAGTTTTACTATACGTAAATTGCGGCGCGAATGCGGTGGGGGTTGCGTTCGTGTCTCCTCGGTGGGACAGGGCGCGTTTCCTGATCGTCGATCGAATGCGCGCCGCGACCGAACCATCCAGTCAGGACGAAGGGACAACCCGATGAGCGCTAAACCGGCCGCGGCCGCCGCCAATGTGATCGAAGTCGAGCGCGTGCTCGCCGACACGCATCACCCGGCATTCCAGTTGATGCTGCTCGCGCTATGCGGGCTGTGTCTCGTGATCGACGGCTTCGACGCGCAAGCGATGGGCTACGTCGCGCCGAGCGTGATCGGTGAATGGCATGTTTCGAAGGCGGCACTCGGGCCCGTGTTCAGCGCCAGCCTGTTCGGCATGTTGCTGGGCGCGTTGGGGTTGTCGGTGCTGGCTGATCGCGTGGGGCGGCGTCCGGTATTGATTGGCGCCACGTTTTTCTTCGCGCTATCGATGCTGGCCACACCCTTCGTCGCGACGATCCCCGCGCTGATCACGCTGCGCTTTATCACCGGCCTCGGGCTCGGCTGCATCATGCCGAACGCGATGGCCTTGGTCGGCGAATTCTCCGCCCCCGCGCATCGCGTCAAGCGCATGATGCTGGTGTCGTGCGGTTTCACGCTCGGCGCGGCTTTAGGCGGTTTCATCAGCGCCGCGCTGATTCCCGCGTACGGTTGGCGCTCCGTGTTCTGGGTGGGCGGCGCGGTGCCCTTGTTGCTCGCGTTCGCGATGCTCGCGGCATTGCCGGAGTCGCTGCAATTCCTTGTCCTCAAAGGACGCAGCGACCGCGCGTTGCGCTGGCTCGCGAAGTTCGATCCTGCGCTGGCGGTCGATGCGAATACGCGGGTGGTCGTGCGTGAGAAGGGCAACGGCGGGGCGCCCGTCGCCGAACTGTTTCGCGCGGGCCGTGGTCCGGTCACGCTGATTCTGTGGGCGATCAGTTTCATGAACCTGATCGATCTTTACTTCCTGTCGAACTGGCTGCCCACCGTGATGCGCGATGCCGGCTACTCGGCGGGCACGGCTGTGATCGTCGGCACGGTGCTGCAGACGGGCGGCGTGGCCGGCACTTTGCTGCTCGGCTGGTTTATCGAGCGGTTCGGCTTTGTGCGCGTGCTGTTCGTGTGTTTCGCCGGCGCGGCGCTGGCGGTCGGCACCATCGGTACGGCGGCGCATGCGTTGCCGTGGCTGTTGCTCGTCGTATTCGCGGGCGGCTTCTGCGTGGTCGGCGGACAGCCGGCGGTCAACGCGCTGGCCGGTCAGTTTTATCCAACCACGCTGCGCTCCACCGGTATCGGCTGGAGTCTCGGCATCGGGCGTATCGGCTCGGTGATCGGACCGCTGGTCGGCGGACAACTGATTGCGCTGAACTGGTCGAACGAATCGCTGTTTCATGCGGCCGCTGTGCCGGTGCTGTGCTCCGCGTTGCTGGTGATCGCGCTGGCCGCGGCGACGCGGCAACGCGGCAGCCCATCCGAGCCGCGCACGGCCTGAGACAGACCTCGCACGCCGATAGATCAAGTATCAACGGAGAACCTTGCATGGAAACCCATAACCGCACACCGAATACCGCCAGCTCGCGACTCGAGATCGAGCCGGGCTATCAGTCGGGATTCGCCAATGAATTCGCTACCGAGGCCTTGCCGGGTGCGTTGCCGGAGGGGCGCAATTCCCCGCAACGTGCGGCCTATGGCTTGTACGCCGAACAACTGTCGGGCACTGCGTTCACTGCGCCGCGCGGCCATAACCGCCGTTCGTGGCTGTACCGGATTCGTCCGGCGGCGGTCCACAAGCCGTTCACGCTGCTATCGTCGGAGCGGCTCGTCGCCAACTTCGCCGAGGTGCCGCCCACGCCGCCGAACCAGTTGCGCTGGGATGCATTGCCGATGCCGACCGGGCCGACCGATTTCGTCGACGGCTGGGTGACGATGGCGGGCAACGGTTCAGCCGAAGCGATGAACGGCTGCGCGATCCACGTGTACGCGGCGAATCGCTCGATGCAGGATCGTTTCTTCTACAGCGCCGACGGCGAATTGCTGATCGTGCCGCAGGAAGGCCGCCTGCATATCGCCACCGAGATGGGCCGACTCGATGTCGAGCCGTTCGAGATCGCGGTGATCCCGCGCGGCGTGCGCTTCGCGGTGAGCCTGCCGGACGGCGCGGCGCGCGGGTATATCTGCGAGAACTTCGGCGCGCTGCTGCGGCTGCCGGACCTCGGCCCGATCGGTTCGAACGGCCTCGCCAATCCACGCGATTTCCTCACGCCGCATGCCGCCTATGAAGACCGCGAAGGCGATTTCGAGCTTGTCGCCAAGATGAACGGCAATCTGTGGCGCGCGGACATCGGCCATTCACCGCTCGATGTGGTGGCATGGCACGGCAACTACGCGCCGTACAAATACGACCTGCGCCGCTTCAACACGATCGGTTCGATCAGCTTCGACCATCCGGATCCGTCGATCTTTCTGGTGCTGCAGTCGCAAAGCGATACGCCGGGTGTCGACACGATCGACTTCGTGATTTTCCCGCCGCGCTGGCTTGCGGCCGAAGATACGTTCCGCCCGCCCTGGTTTCATCGCAACGTCGCGAGTGAATTCATGGGCCTTGTGCACGGCGTATACGACGCGAAGGCCGAGGGTTTCGTGCCTGGCGGCGCGAGTCTGCACAACTGCATGTCGGGTCATGGCCCGGATGCGGAGACCTTCGAAAAAGCCTCGCATGGCGATACGTCCACGCCGATGAAAGTCGGCGACACGATGGCCTTCATGTTCGAAACGCGCACGCTGATCAAGCCGACTCGCTTCGCTCTCGAAACCGCGCAATTGCAGGCGCATTACTACGAGTGCTGGCAAGGTCTCAAGAAACACTTCAACCCGGAGCAACGATGAACGCATTGAGCGATCTCCAGGCGACGCTCGATCCGTCGCGCAAGAGCTGGGTCGAGTCGGCCAACGATTCGACCCACGATTTCTCGATCCAGAATTTGCCGTTCGGTATTTTCAGCGACAGGAACAACGGCGCGCGCCGAGTGGGCGTAGCGATTGGCGATGAGATCGCCGATCTGAGCGCACTCAAGTCCGCCGGCTTGCTCACGCTCCCGGTCGTTTCGAGCGATCCATCGATTGCGACGAAAGACCGGGCGTTCGAGCAAGACACGCTCAACGATTTCATCTCGCTCGGCCGCGACGCGTGGCGCAGCGTGCGCATCCAGTTGAGCAATCTGCTGGCGCGCGACACCGCGACTTTGCGCGACGATGCCGCCTTGCGTTCGAAAGTACTGGTGCGCCAGGCCGATGCGCAACTGCATCTGCCCGTGCAGATTCCGGGTTACACCGATTTCTATTCGTCGAAGGAACACGCGACGAACGTTGGCTCGATGTTTCGCGATCCGAAGAATGCGCTGCTGCCGAACTGGTCGGAAATGCCGATTGGCTACAACGGACGCGCGTCGTCGGTCGTGGTGAGCGGGACGCCGGTGCGGCGTCCTAACGGCCAGTTGAAGCTGCCGGATCAGGAGCGTCCCGTGTTCGGCGCATGCCGCAAGCTCGACATCGAGTTGGAGACGGGTTTCGTGATCGGCAGCGGCAATACGCTGGGCGAGCCGATTGCCTGTGCCGATGCCGAGGCGCACATCTTCGGCATGGTGCTGCTGAACGACTGGAGTGCCCGCGATATTCAGCAATGGGAATACGTGCCGCTTGGTCCGTTCAACTCCAAGGGTTTCGCGACCACGATCTCACCGTGGATCGTGACGCTCGACGCACTCGAGCCGTTTCGCGTCGAGCAGCCGGTGCAGGAGCCGCAACCGCTGGCGTACTTGCGCCATGACGGCAAGCACGCATTCGACATCGCGTTGGAAGTGACACTGCGGCCGCAAACGGCAAGGCAGGCCACCACAATTTCGCGGACCAATTTCAAGCACATGTACTGGACGATGGCGCAACAGCTCGCACATCACACGGTATCGGGCTGCAATACGCGGGTTGGCGATCTGATGGGTTCGGGCACGATCAGCGGCCCGACCGCCGACTCATGCGGCAGCCTGCTCGAATCCACGTGGAACGGCAAGAATCCGCTGGAATTGAAGGAAGGCGGCACACGCGGGTTTATCGAAGACGGCGACGAACTGACGTTTACGGGCTGGTGCCAGGGTGAAGGCTATCGCGTAGGCTTCGGGACATGCACCGGTAAGATCTTGCCCGCACAGAAGTAGACATAACGGAGGGCAGAAGTAACGGCGCCAACGCAGCTCGCCGACCCCCAAAAACGGGGAAGCCATGATGGCTTCCCCGTTTTAATATCGGTGCAGCACAGCACAGCACAGCACAGCACAGCACAGCACAGCACAGCACAGCACAGCACAGCACAGCACAGCACAGCACAGCACAGCACAGCACAGCACAGCACAGCCCACATCACGACGTCAAACCGGGGGTATGGCTGGGACATCTCGCGGAGGCAAAGCGGTCGGTTTTTCGCGAGTCGCAAACGGGGCATGTGGTTTCCCATGCATACCCGTCCGCGACGCACGCAGTGCGGAGTGGGAGCTGATGACACCCTAGTCACAAGCGCAAGCAGGTGCACGGGCACGGACTCCACGGAGCCACTACCCGATCCAGACAACGGTGCCCACTTAGCAAGATCGGTGTGAGCCGCTTTCTTTGCTTATCTTTCTTTGCGGCGGCAAAGAAAGTAAGTGCCGCCCCGCACAGGGGCGAACGCTAATAGACCACTAACAAATCAAGGAAACCCAAAAAATCCAGATCTAGGAAACCCCCCCCAAAAAAACCGAAATCAAAGAACCCCCACCACCACATACAACTAACAAAACTCAAGACCCCACAACCCGCATCGGCGCACGCCGCCTTTCCCACCAAACAGCCCCAAGAAACGCAAGCGCAGCAACCACCAGCACGCCGACCATCGCATCATTGCCGACCCCCTTCATCAACGCGCCAGCCACCAGCGGCCCACCAAAACTGGCCGCGCTCCACGACGCCCCCACCAGCGAGCTTGCCGACACCAGCGCGACACCGCGAAACCGCTCGCCGCAGGCGGCCATCGACAGCGTATAGATCGCCCCGGCCGTCGCGCCGAGCACATAGAGCAACGGCCAGCACGACCATGGCGAATTCACCGCCCACGGCAGCAATGGCAGCAGCACCACAACAATCACACCACAACCGATATGCACACGTTCGCGGCCGAGCCGGTCGGCAAGCCAGCCGATCGGAAACTGCATGGTCGTGTCGCCGAGCAGCAGGGCCGAGGCGAACAGCACGGCCACCTCGCTCGTGACGCCGTGCGACATTGCAAAAAGCGGCAGCAGCGACAGCGCGATCGTGTCGAACAACGCAAAAAAAGCCGTGCCGATCACGAGCACCGGCATCTGCGGCAGCACGTGGCGCCAACTGCCGTGCGCCGTGTGTTCGTCCTTCGACGCTTGCGGCGTCTTGCGAATGCTGGCTAGCGCGGGCAGGGCCAGCAGGAAGATCGCGCCGCAAATCAGGAAGCGCCAATGCATGAAGTCGGCGATCTGGCTCACCAGCACCGGGCCCGACATCTGGAATAGCGTGAAGTTGGTCGCGTAGATCGCGATGACCCGGGCGCGTGTGGCGTCGTCGGCGAGCTGGTTGACCCATGCTTCGCTGATCGTGAAGAGCAGCATCAGTGCAGCGCCGCAGAGTATGCGCAACGCGGCCCAGAGCCACAGATTCGAAGTGAACTGCATCAGCGCGGTCGCGACTCCAACGGTCAGCACCGCGCCGACGATCACCTGGCGACCGCTGAAACGCGCCGCGACCCAGCCGGCCAGCGGCACGACGATCAGGCCGCCGCCTGCTTGCGCGGCGGCCAGCAGACCGACCACGTCGGTGCCATAGCCGGCTTGCGTCAGCGCGAGGGAGGTGAGGGGAAGCGTGGCGCCGCTGCCGAGTCCGACGACGGCGACGCTAAGGATCAGGGCGAGGAAATCGCGCGTGAAGATGACGTTCATCGGCGGAGATGCTACTACGGCCGGCGGCCATTCGCATCTGGGTTCGGATTGCATGACTGCGGTCGAGGGCCGCGTTCGCTTCCTATCGAGGCGCTGCCCACCGCCCGGTCTGCAACGGCGCGTGGCCGGCGGCGGCGACACGGAACCTGTCCTGACCGAAGCCGTCCGCAGCAGTCTGCGCGCCTGTGCCTCAGTTATCCCGCCACGGCCATCCGCTGAGCGCGCCGGTCGATCGACACCGACCACAGCGTCAGCGCCAGGGCGCCAATCGACGTCGCCACGCCGACCCACGGCAGCGTGGTGAGCGGTGCGCCCGCGCCGATCGCCATGCCGCCGAGCCACGCGCCCGTGGCATTGCCGAGGTTGAACGCACCTTGATTGAGGGTCGACGCCAGATTCGGCGCATGGCTCGCGCGGTCGACGATCAGCATTTGCAGCGGCGGCACGATCGCGAAGGCCAGAATGCCCCACACGAAGATCGTGATCATGGCCGGGATCTCAGCGTGCATCGTGCCGGCGAAGACCGTCAGGATCACGACGATCGCCAGCAGAAACGCAACCAGCGAGGGCATCAGCCGCCAGTCCGCGAGCTTGCCGCCGAGCGTGCTGCCCACCGTCAAGCCGAGGCCGAACAGCAACAGCACGAAGGTGACCGCGTGCGGCGTGAAGCCGGTCACGTCTTCGAGAATCGGCGTGATGTAGGTGAAGGTGGAAAACAGGCTGGCCGACGCGAGCACGCTGATGCCGAGCACCATCAGCACTTGCGGGTTCTTCAGCACGCTGAATTCGCGCACGAGGCTCGCCTTCTGCATTTCAATCTTCGCCGGCAGGCACACGGCGAGCGCGCCCGCGGCGAGAACGCCGATGCCGGTCACGGCCCAGAAGGTCGCGCGCCAGCCGACTGCCTGGCCGAGCGCCGTACCGAGCGGCACGCCGAGCACGTTGGCGAGCGTCAAGCCGGTGAACATCAGCGCGATGGCCTGCGCACGCCGGTTCGGCGCGACGAGGCCGGCGGCAACCACCGAACCGATGCCGAAGAACGCGCCATGGCAAAACGCCGTGACGATGCGCGCGGCCATCAGCACCGCATAGCCCGGCGCGATCGCGCACAGCAGATTGCCGACGATGAAGACACCGATCAGGCTCATCAACGCCTTCTTGCGCGGCATGTTGGCCACGGCGATCGCCACGATCGGCGCGCCGATGGTGACGCCAAGCGCGTAAGCCGATACCAGCATGCCGGCCGCCGGGATCGACACGGACAGATCGCGCGCGACGTCGGGCAGCAGGCCCATGATCACGAATTCAGTGGTACCGATTCCAAAAGCGGCAACGGCAAGGGCGAGCAGGGGCAAAGGCATGGTGATGGAGCGTGAATCGGCGCGACGGGAAGCGTCGTGCGGCAGGCGCGCATTTTTCGGGACGAGAACGCATGCGCCATGCGAGGGGAAATCAGTAGGGGATTCTACCTAAGTCAAAAGAGCCTTGCTGAGCGTCGAGCAGGCTGTTGTTTTTTGCTGAAAGCTGTCCTGGCGTGCGCTTTGGCGTCGGTCTCCCAGCGTAGTGGCGTCGTTTTATGGCGTGCTTTCGTCTGACTTGAAAGTGTTGCCGTGACGGCCGGCGCCTTCCGTGAAACGCGTGGCGCCTGCAACACCCTCATCGAATACCGCCTGATAGCCGCCAGCGCCTTCGCGTTGCAGCGCCAGGGCGAGATCCTCGAGCGTGCCGTTTTCCAGCGCGGAGCGGCGGTCCGCGAGCAGCGCCGCCTGCGGAAAGGCCGCCAGTTCAGCGGCCAACCGTTCCGCCGCCGCGCGTGCCTCACCCTTACGCACGACGCGGTTGGCGAGGCCGAAACTGAGTGCTTCCTGCGCATTCACGGCGCGGCCAGTCAGGATCAGATCGAGTGCGCGCGATAGCCCGATCAGACGAGGCAAGCGGATCGTGCCGCCATCGATTAGCGGAATTCCGACGCGCCGGCAGAACACACCGAGCACGGCATCTTCCTCGACGACGCGCAGATCGCACATTGCTGCCAGTTCGAGGCCGCCCGCAACCGCGTAGCCCGCAATCGCGGCGATCACCGGCTTGCTGAAGCTCATGCGCGTCGGTCCCATTGGACCGGGACCGCTGCCGTCGGCGTGCAGTTCATTGCGGCGAGCCTCGTCGGTGAGCGCGGTGAGATCCGCGCCCGCGCAGAAGGTGCCGCCCGCGCCGAACAGCACGGCCGCGCGCCATGCCGGCTCCGCTTCGAAGCGGAGGAAGGCGGCGTTGAGCGCTTCGGCGGTGGGACGGTCGACGGCGTTGCGCCGCGCGGGCCGTTCGAGCACGATCGTGGCGACACCGGTGTCCTCGTTGGCTTCGATGCGCACGTGTTCATTTAGATTTTGCGTGGTTATCATCGTTATGTCCGTCAAGGTTTGCGTCCGGCCGCTCGCGCCGGATCCTCATGCAGTGTGATTAATACCGATGGTTGTCATGCATCTTTCACAATCGGCTCGTAGCGTTAGCGCTCTTTTAACGCGCTGGCGTGTTTTTGCCAGCTTATCGAGCCTGCTTTTGCCCTTGTCCAATTCATCGCCCGAAACCGCGCTGGGCTCTGCCGAGACGGTCTGGATCGTGCCTCTGCATGAACGTGAACATCCATGGTACGACCATGTGCGCCTTAAACGTGTCTTCGTGACGGACGGCACGCGCCATCAGGTGGTCATGGTCGACGCGCGCAAGTTGCTGGAATGCGCGGATCGCGACAACACCGATTACGTGTTGAAGCCGGTCGCCGAATGGCATTCGGGCAAGGTGCGCGGCATTCGCGAGTTCCTCGATCCAGAGAATCCACGCATTCCGCAGATGCCGTACGTGACGATCTCGACGCGTCGCGCGCAGGGTCTGCTGGGCTGGTTCGGTCTCGAGCGCGAGGGGGTGGTGGCGTTTCGCAACGGGCAGCATCGCGCGCGCTATCTGGCCGATGCGGGCGCGCGCTGGTTTCCGGTGGAAGTGCACGAGCGCGAGGTGGCCTTGCTGCGCGAGATGTGCGGCGCGGTGGACGACGCCCGCACGGCGATCCGCCCGACTACCGTGGATGGCGGCGGCAACCCCTAACTTCGCGCCTGCACGACATTGCGCGGCGTGCCGGCCTGCCAGGCCGCGACGTTCTCGAGCGTGGTCTGCGCGATCTCGTTCATCGCCTCGCGCGTGAAGAATGCCTGGTGCGCGGTCACGATCACGTTCGGGAACATCAACAGACGCGCCAGCACGTCGTCCTGCAACGGCAGGTTCGAGTGGTCCTCGAAAAAGAGGCCGCCTTCTTCCTCGTACACGTCGAGCCCGAGATGGCCGAGCTGGCCGTCCTTCAATGCACCGATCAGCGCATTGCTTTCGACCAGCCCGCCGCGCCCCGTATTGATCAGCATCGCACCGCGCTTCATCTTCGCGAGCGCGGGCCCGTCGATCAGATGGTACGTGCCGGGCACCAGCGGACAATGCAGACTGACGACGTCGCTTTCAGCCAGTAGCGTGTCGAGCGGCACGTAGCGCGCGCCGAGCGCAAGCAGATCGCCGGCCGGCGTGCCCGGGTCATGGGCGAGCACCTGCATGCCGAAGCCCGCCATGATGCGGCCGAACACGCGGCCGATCACGCCGGTGCCGATCACGCCCACCGTTTTGCCGTGCAGGTCGAAGCCGAGCAGCCCATGCAGCGAGAAGTCGCCTTCACGGGTGCGTGCGACGGCGCGCGGCAGGCGCCGGTTCAACGCCAGAATCAGGCCGACCGCATGCTCGGCGACTGCGTGCGGCGAATAGGCCGGCACGCGTGCAACAGTCATACCGAGACGGTCGGCCGCGGCCAGATCGACGTGATTGAAGCCCGCCGAGCGCAGCGCGATCATGCGCGTGCCGCCCGCGTGGAGACGCTCCAGAACGTTGGCGTCGACGTTGTCGTTGACGAACGGGCAGACCACTTCATAACCCTGCGCAAGGATCGCCGTTTCGACATCGAGGTGCGATTCCTGGAAGTGCAGATCATAGTGATGCGTGCGGTTGGCCTCGCCGAACGTGTCGCTGTCGTATTGGCGGCTACTAAACAGGATCATGCGCATGGGTGGCTCCGAAGGATGCGTGCCGGTGCGGCGAATGTCGATTCACGACGCGGCATGCCGGCAGGTCAGTATATCGGCCCTATATGGGAATGACCGCCGCTTGCAATGCGCGATTGGAAATTCAAATCGAACTTTGCTAAAGGTCATCTTTTGCGAAGCAAAAGCGGTCGCAAATGAAAATCATATTGACAGCGATGCTGAACTACAATATTTATTAAAAAAGAAGTCTCAAAGACGCACGAACATATCGTGCTGAAAACCGGCCATCAGCAGGGTATGTCTTTTTCATCGCATTAGACAACTTCGCGAGGAATGCGTGACTATCGAGCTTGCTGAAAAGCATTGCACTATTGTCGCTGCACTGCGGCACATCTTCTTCTTTGGCGCTAAAAGCGTCATGCCATTGCCATAATTTTTCCATTCAATGGAATCCGGTGATGCCGAATGAATAGTTCCTGAGTCGGAGTGACTCGGGTCGAATTCGTTTCATATTCCAGAAAGATTTTTTCAACTTTCTGCTAATAAACCGTAAATCGGCGAGCCAACATGATCGGTGAATTGCTGAGGTCTCAAGCGGAGATCGCGCTGTTCGCAAGCCTTGCAATCGGGTATTTCATTGGGTCGTTTCGCGTGGGGCCAATTCAGCTGGGCGGCGTCTGCGGCACGTTGATCGTGGCTTTGCTGCTGGGACAGACGGGCGCGCGGATTGCCCCCGATCTGAAGAACATCGCCTTCGCGCTGTTCATCTTCGCGCTGGGTTTCACCGGCGGACCGCAGTTCTTTGCCAACATTGGCCGGGGCTGGCGCTATGGTTTGCTCTCGGTGGTCGAGATCGTGTCGGTGCTGGTGCTGATCATGATCGCGGTCCTCGTGATGCGGCTCGATGCCGGCACGGCGGCCGGCTTGCTGGCCGGCGCCGCGACGGAGTCGGCCGTGATCGGCACGGCTTCGGAGGCGATTGCCAAACTCGGTTTCAGTGACGCAGAGACGCTGCGTCTGCAGGCCAACATCGTGACCGCGTACAGCGTGAGCTACCTGTTCGGCCTGATCACCATTGTCCTGTTTACCAGCCAGTTCGCGCCGCTGCTGCTGCGCGTCAATTTGCGCGAAGAAGCCGAGCGCGTATGGCACAAGCTCGGCGGCGACGGCGCGTTCGGCGAGGGGCAGGGAGCCGCCGCGCCGGCGCTCGTGGGCCGCGCATTCCGGGTCGACATGGCGGCCGGCGGGACGATCCGGGCGCTTGAACAGACGTACGGCTTCAACCTGACCATCGAGCGCGTGCGGCGCAACGGCGCCGACGTGCCGGTCGAGCCACAACTGACCTTGGCCGCCGGCGACCTGATCCTCGTGACCGGGCGGCGCGAAGCGATCGTGGCCGCGGCTGCCTGCCTCGGCGAAGAAGTGGCGGACGCCGGCTTCGGCCAGTTCGTGATGGACAAGCTCGACGTCGTGCTCACGCGTGGCGAGGCGCACGGTCTGACGGTCGCGCAGGTGCGCGAGCGGGCAAAGCCGGAAGAAGGGCGCGGCGTCTATATCGCGGCCGTCACGCGGTTTGAGACCACGGTGCCCGCGCTGCCCGGCACCGAGCTCAATCGCGGCGACGTGCTGACGCTGGTGGGCGCGAAGGCGGACGTCGAGCGCGGTGCGCGGCGTCTGGGCTACGTGCTCCCCGCGACTCAGAAAACCGACTTCGTGTATCTCGGCCTGGGCGTGCTGGCCGGCATGGCGATCGGCCATCTCGGCGGACGCATCGGCGGTGTGTCGATCGCGCTCGGCACGGGCGGCGGCTGCCTGCTGTCGGGTCTGCTGTTCGGCTGGATCCGTTCGCGTCATCCGCTGGTCGGCTCGCTGCCTTCGGCTGCCGCGCAAATTCTCAAGGACTTCGGTCTTGCCACCTTCATTGCCGCTGTCGGGCTGTCGGCGGGACCCGATGCGATCAAGCTGGTGCGCGAATACGGTCTGGCGCTGCCGGTCGCCGGCATTCTGATGGTGCTCGTGCCCGGTCTGTTGTCGCTCTGGATCGGCCGCGCATTTCTCAAGCTCGAAGCGCCCATGCTGCTCGGCGCCATTGCCGGCCAGCAATGCAGCACGCCGGCGATCAGCGCGCTGGTGGGCGTGACCGGCAACTCGACACCCGTGATCGGCTACACGATCACCTACGCACTCTCGAACATTCTGTTGCCGTTGATGGGGCCGGTCGTGGTCGGCCTCGCCGGGAAGTTCGGCTAGACGGGCGGATGGGCTGCGCGCGGCGTGGCGCGCAGTCGGGCGCATGCGGATGCCGTGAGGTCCGTATGTGCATGCAGTACCCAGTACTCAGTAGCGCAAACTATCCAGCGAGGGCATGATGGACTGGCTACATCACATTTTTCAAAAATCACCCGAGATTGCGCTGTTTCTGTCGCTTGCTGCCGGCTACTTCATCGGGCAGATCAACTTCGGTAAGTTCCAGTTGGGCGGTGTGGGCGGTTCATTGCTGGCCGCGGTCGTGATCAGTCAGGCGGGCGTGACGATCGACAACGGTGTGAAATCGGTGATGTTCGCCGTGTTCATTTACGCGGTCGGCTACGATTCCGGGCCGGGCTTCTTCAACTCGCTGAACCGCAAGACGCTGCGCGAGATCGCGATGGCGTTGTTTCTTGCTGTCTCCGCGCTGATCACCGTCGTGGTCTGCGCGAAGCTGTTCCATCTGAACAAGGGCCTTGCTGCGGGGCTCGCGGGTGGTGCGCTGACGCAGTCGGCGATCATCGGCACGGCCGGCGACGCCATCGCGCGTCTCGGTCTGCCCGTCGATCAGGTCAAGTCGCTGCAATCCGACGTGGCGATTGCCTACGCGGTGACCTATGTGTTCGGCTCGCTCGGCGCGATCATCGTCTGCGTGAACATCTTGCCGAAGTTCATGGGGCAGAGTCTGCGCGACGCCTCGATCGAAGCAGAGCGTGAGCTGTCTTCGGGTTCGTCGTCACTCGGCGCGGGGCAAATTCGTGCGTTGCCCGAACTCGTGGGGCGCGCGTACAGGATCGACGTCAGCGCCGGGAAAACGGTCAAGGCCGTCGAGACCCTGCATCAGGACATGTTGACGATCGAGCGGATCAAACGGGACGGCAAGAATCTGGAGCCGACGCCCGATCTGACCTTGCAACTCAACGACGAAGTGCTGGTGGTGGGCCGCCGTGAAGCGGTGGTCGCATTCGGCGCGAATGGCAACGAGATCGCGGACGTCGAGGACATTGGCGTCGTGATGCAGGCGCGCGAAGGCGTATTCACCCGCAAGGGCATGAACCACACGACGATCGCCGCCGCCCGCGAGGTTGTGGATCGGGACATGCGCCACGGCGTCTATATCCAGAGCGTCTCGCGCGCCGGCCAGCCGCTGCCCATCCTGCCCGAAACCAAGCTTGAGCACGGCGATGTGATCACCTTTTACGGGTCGCCGAAAGACACCAAGCGCGCCGTCGATGCAGCCGGCTACGAACTGCCGTACAGCAACAAGACCGACTTCATCTATATGGGTGTCGGCATCGTGCTGGGTCTGCTGATCGGTCTGATCGTCGTCGACGTAGGCGGCGTTCCGCTCACGCTCGGCTCCGGCGGCGGCTGTCTGCTGGCCGGCCTGCTGTTCGGCTGGATGCGCGGCAAGCATCCGATGTACGGCGCGATGCCGTCCGCGGCTTCGCAGTTGCTGAAGGATTTCGGCCTCGCGGCGTTCGTCGCGGTGGTCGGTTTGAATTCGGGCTTGCAGGCCGTGGTGACCGTCAAGCAGAGCGGCATGACGATCTTCCTGCTCGGCGTGATCGTCACGGTGATGCCGCTGGTACTGACGATGTTGTTTGGCCGTTACGTGCTGCGCTACAACAACGCGGCCATCCTGGCTGGCGCGCTGACAGGTTCACGCAGTGCCAATCCGGCATTCGGCGGTGTGCTCGATAAGGCGGAAAGCGCGGTGCCGACCGTGCCGTTCGCGATCACCTATGCGATTGCGAACGTCGCATTGACGCTGCTCGGACCGCTCGTGGTCGGGCTGGTTTAGCCTGACCTGGCCTGGTTTAGCGTACGCATTTATCGATCTCTCTTACGCCGGCGACAAGTGAACGATCACTCGCGACGCCGGTGTCATTCCCGTGCACATTGGAGAACGCATCATGGCAAAAGAGAAAAGCGGCAAGAAACAAGGCGACATGGCCCAAGCCGGCCTGGCGGCGCTCAGCCCGTTCGAACTCAAGGACGAACTGATCAAGGCCGCCGGCGGCGGCGCGGTGGAGCGTGCCGCCAACATGTCGATGCTCAACGCGGGGCGCGGCAACCCCAATTTCCTCGCGACGATTCCGCGCCATGGCTTCTGGCAGCTTGGCCTGTTTGCGATGCGCGAGTCGGAGCGTTCGTTTGCGTTCATGCCCGAGGGTGTTGGCGGCTTCCCGCGCCGCGAAGGACTCACGGAGCGCTTCGATCTGTTCCTGCGCGAAAACAGGGGCGTGCCCGGCATCGACTTTCTGCGCGGCGCCGTGTCGTATGTGCGCGATCAGCTCGGACTCTCCGCGGGCGACTTCCTCTATGAAATGTGCGAGGGCATTCTGGCGTCGAACTATCCGGTGCCGGACCGGATGCTTAAGTTATCCGAACTGATTGTCGGTCAGTATCTGCGCCGCGAGATGATCGGCAACCATCCGTTCGTGGGCGAGTTCGACGTGTTCGCGGTGGAAGGCGGCACGGCGGCAATGACGTACATCTTCAACACGATGCGCGAGAATCACCTGATCAAGCCGGGCGATACGATTGCGCTCGGCTTGCCGATCTTCACGCCGTACATCGAAATTCCGCGCCTGAACGACTATCGGCTGAACGTCGTCAATCTCGAAGCTACCGTTGAAAGCGGCTGGCAGTATTCGAAGAAGGAACTCGACAAGCTGCGTGATCCGAAGGTGAAGGCGTTCTTCCTCGTGAACCCGAGCAACCCGCCTTCGGTGAAAATCGACGACGAGAGCCTTCAATACATTGCGGACATCGTCAAGGAACGCCCCGATCTGATTCTGTTGACCGACGACGTGTACGGCACCTTCGCCGACGACTTCGTCTCGCTGTTCGCGCTCGCGCCGAAGAACACGATCCTCGTGTACTCGTACTCGAAGTATTTCGGTGCGACCGGCTGGCGTCTCGGCGTAATCGCGACGCATCGCGACAATGTGCTCGACAAGCTGATCGCCGAGCTGCCGAAAGACGCGAAGAAGCAGTTGCACGAGCGCTATGAATCGATCACGACGGAACCGGACAAGCTCAAGTTCATCGATCGGCTGGTCGCCGACAGCCGCACGGTCGCGCTGAATCACACGGCGGGTTTGTCGACGCCGCAGCAGGTGCAGATGGTGCTGTTCTCGCTGTTCTCGCTGATGGACACACCCGATGCGTACAAGAATGCGCTGAAGCGCCTGATTCGCAAGCGCAAGCAGGCGCTGTACGAGGAGGTCGGCATCTCGTTCGATGACGACGATCCGAACCAGGTCGACTACTACACGATTCTCGACATCGAGTTCCTTGGCGAGCGCATGTTCGGGCGCGAGTTTGTCGACTGGCTGCTGAAGAACACCGAGCCGTCCGAATTGCTGTTCCGCCTCGCACGCGAAGCGCGCGTGGTGCTGTTGCCGGGACGCGGCTTCGGCACGCAGCATCCTTCGGGACGGGTGTCGCTGGCCAATCTGAACGAGTCGGACTATCGGCAGATCGGCCGCGCGATGCGCAAGCTGATCGAGGAATATGTCGAGCGGTATAACGCGGCGACCGGCAAGAAGCTCGATAAGTCCAAGGTGAAGTGACAAACTCCTTGCGCAATCGCGCGGATCGGTGAATGATCGAACAGGCGGCCCCGCCAGTGTCATTGCTGGCGGGGCCGCTTGTCCCTTGCGTTCTGACATTCACGTACCGATCATGCCGACTTCATCGCTCTCTACCGAACCTGTTTCCTACGCTGTGCCCTGTCCGGTTGTCGAATCGCTCGACGCCATTCTTCCCGAAGAGCCGTTGCTGATGATGGGCGCCGGCCCCGTGCCGATTCCCGCGGCGGTAGCCAAGGCCAATACCGTGGTGATCAATCACCTGGGCAGCACGATGGTGAAGGTGATCGGCCAGGTGAAGACCATGGCGCGCTACGTGTTCCAGACCAATTCGAAGTGGGTGTTGGGCGTGGCCGGGCCGGGTTCTGCGGCGATGGAAATGGCGATCTCCAACCTCGCATGGGAAGGCACGAAAGTGCTCAGCATCAAGAACGGCTTTTTCAGCGAGCGGATGGCGGAGATGGGCCGGCGCGTTGGCGCGCACGTCGCGATGCTCGACGTCGAGGACGGCACGGTGGCGAGCCTCGAAAGCGTTGCCGAGGCGATTCGCCGCGAGCGGCCGGAGATCGTGACGATCGTGCAGGGCGAGACCTCGAACACGGTGTGGAATCACCATCTGAAGGACATTGCGGCGCTTGCGAAGGCCGCGGGTGCACTGGTCATCGTCGACGCGGTGTGTACGCTGAGCACGATGCCGCTCGAGATGGACGCGTGGGGGATCGATGCGGTGATTACGGGCGGGCAGAAAGGCTTGTCGTCGATCCCGGGTGTCTCGCTGATCGCGTTTTCGGATGAGGCGTGGGCACGCGTGAAGGGCCGCACGGCGTCGAATGCGCATTGGTGCCTCGATGCGTCGCTTGCGGAGAACTTCTGGCACAACGCGGGCTATCACTACACGGCGCCCGTGTCGGGTGTGCTGGCGCTGCACGAGGCGCTGCGTCTCGTATGCGCGGAGACGCTTGAAAAGCGCTTTGCGCGGCACTTGAAGTGTTCAGTGGCGCTTCAGGCGGGGATTACCGCACTGGGCTTGCAGCTTTACGCGCCGGCGCCTTGCCGACTGAACTCGGTGGTTGGCATCGTCGTGCCGGAGCGCTTGAGTTCTGCCGATATTTGTGGGCACATCTCGCGGCAACACCAGGTGGAAATTTCGGGTTCGTTCGGTTTGCCGATCGTGCGGATTGGGCAGATGGGGGAGCAGTGCCGGGAACACAACCTGTTCAGAACCTTGCATGCGCTCGGACGAACGATGGTGGATCTGGGCGTTAAGGTTGAGTTGCCGGCTGGCGTGGCGGCGCTTGAGCGCGGGTTGTCGGAAGGGAAGTGAGGGTTTTGTTTTCGCGGTGCTGGTTCTGTTTTTGTACCTGCGGTGTTGGGCTGTTTGCCTGTTCGGCGCGTTCGTGTCTGTGTGCCTGCGGTGTTGGGCTTTCCTTGATTTGTTAGTGGTCTATTAGCGTTCGCCCCTGTGCGGGGCAGGCACCTACTTTCTTTGCCGCCGCAAAGAAAGTAGGCAAAGAAAGCGGCTCAAACCGCTAATGCTAAGCGGGCACCGTGGTCTGCAACGGGTAGTGGTGCATCTGGAATCCGTGCCCTCGCACCTTCACGCGCCAGTGACAAAGGACTCATCAGCTCCCACTCCGCACTGCGTGCGTCGCGGACGGGTCTGCATGGGAAACCAGGGGCTTCGGTTCAAGTCAGTGGGGCCATCGGCTTTGCCTCGGCGACGCGCCAAGGCGACAGAGGCGAAACACTACGCCACTGCGCCGAAGGAGGCGTGAGCGCTAAAACGCAGCGATCGGTTTTCGGAAGTACGCTTCGGCGCGCGCAGCGCCGCCGGAAGTATGACGCCCTTGTCACTAGCACAAGCAGGGGCACGAACACAGATTCCAGATGCACCACTACCTGTTGTGGGCTGCGGGACCCACTTAGCAGGATCGGTGTGAGCCGCTTTCTCTTGCTTACTTCTCTTTGCGGCGGCAAAGAGAAGTAAGTGCCTGCCCCGCACAGGGGCGAACGCTAATAGACCACTAACAATGCAAGGAAAGGCACCAAACCAAGAAGCACAGACAAAAAGCACAAAACAGGCAAGCAGATCAAGAAAAGCCCCCCGCCGTAGGCAAACAGACAACAAGCACCCAGCAAGGCAAAAGAACTCAAGTCGCCGCAGGCGCATTAGGCACGCGCGAATTGCGCAAATACATCATGGTCGACAGCACGACTGCCAACGCAGAAGCCACCGCTGCAAAAAGAAACACCTGCGCATAACCGAACTCCCCAGCGATATACCCGGCCAACGGCCCCGTAATCCCCAGCGAGAGATCGAGAAACACAGAATAAGCCGACAAAGCCGCCCCACGGCTGGCAGGCGGCACGAGCCCAACCGCTTCGACGCCGAGAGCAGGGAACACCAGCGCAAACCCAAACCCGGTCAACGCCGCCCCCGCGAGGGCAATATGCGGCTCCGGCGCCAGCCACAACATCAACAGCCCCGCACATTCAAACGAAAACGAAGCAATCGCGACCCTGAACCCGCCGTAGGCCTTGATCGTGTTGGCGAACAACAGGCGCGCACCGATAAACAGCGTGCCGAAGACAGTCAACGACAAAGCCGCATTAGGCCAATGCCGCGCGGCATAAAACAGCGTGATGAACGTCGCAATCGACCCAAAGCCGGCCGAACCCAGCGCCAACCCGATCCCATGCGGCAGCACCCGCGTGAACACGCTTCGATACGACATCCGCTCGCCGTGCACGATCGGCACCGCCGCGATGGGCCGCGCCAGATAAAAACCGAGTGCCGCCAGCAGAATCACCAGAATGCCCAACGCGGCGAACCCGATCGCATGCGCGATCGCTACGCCGAGCGGCGCGCCAACCGCGAGCGCGCCGTAAGTCGCAATACCGTTCCACGAAATCACCCGCGCATTGTTGCTCGTGCCCACCCGGCCGATGCCCCACAGAATCGCGCCGGTGCCGCACAGGCTTTCGCCGAAACCCAGTACGAGACGGCTGCAGACCAGTAGCCCGAGGCTCAGCGCGGGCCAGCGCCCGCACAACACGGCCAGCAGCAACAAGATCCCGCTTGCCCCGCAACCCAGCAGGCCGATCGTCACTGTCCGCTTCGGCCCAAGCGAGTCGGCCGAGCGGCCGGCGAGCGGCCGCGATGCCAGCGTCGCCAGGTACTGCACGCTGATCGCCGCGCCGGCCAGGATCGCGCTGTAACCCAGGTCATCGTGGACGTAGCCAGGCAGCACCGCGAGCGGAATTCCGATCGTCAAGTAGCAAAGAAACGTGAAAAAGACGACCGGAATGATCTGCATGGTCGTCGCAAATTCGCTGCGAGGTGTCGCTGAGTCGGTGGGCATCGGGAAAACGAGACTTGAAAACGGCGGGAAGCCGTGATTTTCCCATGGAACCGATTCCCTTGCAGGGCTTGCTTAATAATTTCGTCGGCTAGATAAGGGTGCCGGATCGATATAGTGGTCCGTTTTCGCCCTGTACGAGTGGTCTTTTGATGCTTGACGGGTTAATAGGCTCTAGCTGTGTATGGCTGAAAAACTTTAATTCAACTAAAAATGCGGCAAAACAGCCATGCCAACATAAGCCAACCGACTCTCAAACCTATCTCTATATCGCTTCACGAATATGTCCCGCATGCGATCCGCGCTATGGGTTGGTTTTATTGATGGTGATAGTTTTCGAACCATCATCGCAGCACGTCCCCACGGACACAGAACAGTGAGAGTAACGAGACATGACTGAGCCGATTCGCTTCTACCACCGCAACGCGATCCGTGAGATCAAGGACGCGCCTGTCACCCGCACCGTTCTGCAGTACTTGCGCGAGGACGCGCATTGCACCGGCACCAAGGAAGGCTGCGCCGAAGGCGATTGCGGCGCGTGCACGGTCGTGATCGGCGAGCGCAACGAGGCGGGCGGCGTCGACTTCAAGGCGGTCAACGCCTGCATCCAGTTCGTGCCGACGTTGGACGGCAAGGCGCTCTTCACCGTCGAAGACCTGCGTCAGCCGGACGGTTCGCTGCATCCGGTGCAGGAAGCGATGGTCGAGTGCCACGGTTCGCAGTGCGGTTTCTGCACGCCGGGTTTCGTCATGTCGATGTGGTCGCTGTACGAAAAGCACGGCCACGAACATAGCTGCGCGAACCGGACCGTGCCGTCGCGCGACACCATCAGCAACGCGCTGACCGGCAATCTGTGCCGTTGCACTGGCTATCGTCCGATCGTCGACGCGGCCGTGCGCATGTTCGAAGCGCCCGCGCCGAAAGCGCCGGTCAATGTCGAAGCCTTGTCGAATGCGCTTGCCACGCTCGAACGCAAGGACACATTCCACTACCAGCACGCCGGCCAGCAGTTCGACGCGCCGCGCACTGTCGACGCGCTCGCGAAAATCAAGGAAGCCGAACCGGCGACCCGCATCCTCGCCGGCAGCACGGACATCGGCTTGTGGGTGACCAAGCAGATGCGTGAGCTGGGCAACATCGTCTACGTTGGGCAGATCGCGGCGCTGCAAAAGCTCGAAACCAATGACGAGTGGATCGAGATCGGCGCGGGCGTGACCGTCGAAAAGGCCTACGCCGAAATCGCGAAGCAATATCCGGAACTCACCGAAATGTGGCAACGCTTCGCGTCGCTGCCGATCCGCAACGCCGGCACGCTCGGCGGGAATATCGCCAACGGCTCGCCGATCGGCGATTCGATGCCTGGCCTGATCGCGCTCGGCGCGCATGTGATCGTGCGCGGCGGCGAGATCGAACGCGAAATGCCGCTTGAGGATCTGTACCTCGCGTATCAGAAGAAGGACATGGCGGAGCATGAGTTCGTCGTCGGACTCAAGGTGCCGACCCGCACCGGCGCACGCAAGAATCTGCAGTTCCGCACCTACAAACTGTCGAAGCGTTTCGACTCGGACATCTCGGCCGTGTGCGCCGCGTTCTCCTTCATCGCCGACGGCAACGTGATCCGCGAGCCGCGCATCGCGTTCGGCGGCATGGCCGCCACCTCGAAGCGCGCGACGCACGCCGAGGCCGTGCTGCGCGACGCCGAATGGCACGAAGCCACCGCGCAGGCCGCGATGCTCGCGCTCGGCAACGACTACGCGCCGCTGTCCGACATGCGCGCGACCAGCAACTACCGCCTCGAAGCGGCGAAGAACACCTTATACCGCTTCTGGCTCGAAACGCGTCCGAACAATCCGCTGCCGAAGAGCGCACTGGATGTTCGTGCAGTTGCCGCGGCCTGCGCCCCGGCCAGCGCCAGTGCCAGCGCCTGAAACGCCATAAGGATACGGAGAACAAAGAATGAATCAGCATGCCGAACCGTTCCTGAAAGACCTTCAGGATCTCGACGACTTTACCCAGGTCCACATCTCGCGTCCGCACGAGTCCGCGCACCTGCACGTAAGCGGCCGCGCCACTTACACCGACGACATCCCGACGCTGGCCGGCACGCTGCACGCCGCCCTCGGCCTGTCGCCGAAAGCGCACGCGAAGATCGTCTCCATGGCGCTCGATAAAGTGCGCGCCACGCCCGGCGTGGTCGCGATCTTCACCGCGGGCGACATTCCCGGCGTCAACGACGTGGGTCCGATCATCCACGGCGACGATCCGATTCTCGCGGACGGTATCGTGCAATACGTCGGCCAGCCGATGTTCATCGTAGTCGCGACCTCGCATGAAATCGCGCGTCTCGCTGCGCGCCGCGCCGAAGTCGTCTACGAAGAGCTGCCGGCCATCCTCACCGCGCAACAGGCCCGCGCCGCGAACCAGCACGTCTTGCCGCCGATGAAGCTCGCGCGCGGCGACGCCGGTACGAAGATCGCCCGCGCGGCGCGTCGCGAAGCCGGAGAGATGCTGCTCGGCGGCCAGGAACAGTTCTATCTGGAAGGCCAGATTTCGTACGCGGTGCCGAAGGACGACGACGGCATGCACGTCTACTGTTCGACCCAGCACCCGACCGAAATGCAGCACATGGTCGCGCACGCGTTGGGCGTGGCGTCGCACAACGTGCTGATCGAATGCCGTCGCATGGGTGGCGGCTTCGGCGGCAAGGAATCGCAATCGGGTCTGTTCGCGTGCTGCGCGGCGCTCGCTGCATGGAAGCTGCTGTGTCCGGTCAAGCTGCGTCCGGATCGCGACGACGACATGATGGTCACCGGCAAGCGCCACGATTTCCACTACACGTATGAAGTGGGCTACGACGACCAGGGCGTGATCGACGGCGTGAGCGTCGACATGACCTCGCGCTGCGGCTTCTCCGCCGACCTGTCCGGTCCGGTGATGACACGCGCGCTGTGCCACTTCGACAACGCGTACTGGCTGTCCGACGTATCGATCGACGGCTTTTGCGGCAAGACCAACACGCAGTCGAACACCGCGTTCCGCGGCTTCGGCGGTCCGCAAGGCGCATTCGCGATCGAGTACATCATGGACAACGTCGCGCGTTCGGTCGGCGAGGATTCGCTCGACGTGCGCCGCCGCAATCTGTACGGCAAGACCGAGCGCAACCAGACGCCGTACGGTCAGGTGGTCGAAGACAACGTGATTCACGAGCTGATCGACGAGCTCGAAGCGACCAGCGAATACCGCGCGCGCCGTGCGGCGATCAACGCGTTCAATGCGAACAACGAAGTACTGAAGAAGGGGCTGGCGCTCACGCCCGTCAAGTTCGGCATCGCGTTCAACGTGACTCACTTCAACCAGGCCGGCGCGCTGGTGCACATCTACACCGACGGCTCGGTGCTGGTGAACCACGGCGGCACCGAAATGGGCCAGGGTTTGAACACGAAGGTCGCGCAGGTCGTCGCGCATGAACTGGGCATCGGCTTCAACCGCATCCGCGTGACGGCAACCGATACGAGCAAGATCGCCAATACGTCGGCGACCGCGGCATCGACGGGTTCGGACCTGAACGGCAAGGCTGCGCAAGATGCCGCGCGCCAGTTGCGCGAGCGTCTGTCGGCTTTCGCCGCGGAGCGTTTCGGCGCAGGGCAGGTGGCTGCCTCGGAAGTGCGTTTCGTGCACGACCGCGTGGTGGTCGGCGAGGCGATCGTGCCGTTCGAAGAAGTGATCGCGAAGGCCTACGTCGCGCGTATCCAGCTCTGGTCGGACGGCTTCTACGCCACGCCGAAGCTCTACTGGGATCAATCGAAGCTGCAAGGCCGGCCGTTCTACTACTACTCGTACGGCGCGGCCGTGTCGGAAGTGGTGATCGATACGCTGACCGGCGAAATGCGCGTGCTGCGCGCGGACGCTTTGCACGACGTGGGCGCTTCGTTGAACCCGGCGCTCGACGTCGGCCAGGTGGAAGGCGCGTTCATCCAGGGCATGGGCTGGCTCACGACCGAAGAGTTGTGGTGGAACGCGGGCGGCAAGCTGATGACGCACGCGCCGTCCACCTACAAGATTCCGACCGTCAACGATACGCCGCCCGATTTCCGAGTGCGCCTGTTCAAGAATCGCAATGCGGAGGACAGCATCCACCGTTCGAAGGCGACCGGCGAGCCGCCGTTGCTGCTGCCGTTCTCGGTGTTCTTCGCCGTGCGCGATGCCGTGTCGGCCGTGGGCGACCACAAGGTCAATCCGCCGCTGAATGCGCCCGCTACCAGCGAGGAAATTCTCAAGGCCGTGGGCGCGGTGCGGGCAGCGACTGCGGCGGCGCGGCAGTAGACGTTGCGATGAAGGCGTGACGCTGGCCGGCCGCCGTGACACGCCGGAAATCGCGAGGAATTGGCGGCCGCCGCCAGGACCTTCAGCGCAGCCGGCGGCTGACCGCAGCGAGCAACTGTTAGAAACCGTCGGGCAGAGTAATCGTGCAATCATTGAAACCAACTGGATTGATCGCCATGAACGACTTTTCTTCCGTTCAGATCGGGCGGCGCAGCGCCGTGCAAGCGCCGCGTCCGGCGCCGATGCACATCGTGCTGTTCGGCGCGGGGCACGTTGGCCATGCGCTCGTCACGCTGCTCGGCAGCTTGCCGTGCGTCGTCCAGTGGGTCGATGAGCGCGACGAACTGTTTCCCGACGAAACGCCGCCCAACGTGCAGATCGAGGCGACCGACACGCCCGACGCGATCGTCGACGCGGCGCCGCCCGGCGCGTATTTCCTCGTGATGACGCACAACCACGCACTCGATTTTTCGCTCGCCGCGCGTATCATGCGGCGGCGCGATTTCACCTACTTCGGCATGATCGGCTCGAAGACGAAGCGGGTGAAATTCGAGCGCCGGCTGCTGGATCGCGGAGTGGATCTGGATCGGCTGGTGGAGATGACGTGCCCGATCGGCGTGACCGGCATCGTCGATAAGGCGCCTGCGGCGATCGCGGTGGCGGTGTGCGCTGAATTGCTGCAGATTCGGTCACGCCAGATCGCTGCGCTGGCAGTAACGCAGAAGCTTTGCGCGAGCGTGTGAGTAGAGAGTGCGAGGCGCCTGGCGTAAGGAGTTCAACGTCAGGTTCGTCACTTGAATTGCGCAGAAGAAAGGCGTACCGCATCAAGCGCTCGCCCGCCAGACTTCAAACCAGCACGTCAGCCCGCCGCGGCTGACGTTTCCTTTTTCGCCGGCCGTTTCGCGCGCCGCACCTTCTGCGCAACCAATTCATCCGACACCTGCGACATCAACGTGCGCAGCCAACCGACATCGCTCGGGCGATCCGGCTGCGGATGCCATAGCTGATAGCACTTGATGCGTGGAAACGGAATCGGCACGTCGACCACGGCGAGCGGCAGGATGCTCGCATAGTGCATCGCGAAACGGCGCGTGGTCGTGAAGATCAGATCCGATTGCAACAGCGTTTGCGGCACGAGGCCGAAGTAGGGCAGCGTGGCGACGATGCGCCGCTCGGCGCGGGCTCTCGCGAATCCAATGTCGACGGCGCCGCCGCCTGCGCCGCTATAAGGCGTCGGCGCGAGGTGCGGCGCGGCGAGATACGCTTCGCGCGTCATCGGCGTGCGCGCGAGCGGATGATCGGCGCGCATCAGGCATACCACCGTATCGGAGAACAGGTCGCTGCGCTCGAAACGCGGATCTGGCTTCGGCCAGTTGCCGATCACCAGATCGAGTTCACCCGCATCGAGCGCGGCCGAATGGTCGAGCATCGGACTTAGCGAATCGATCTCCAGACGCGCATGCGGCGCGGCTTCGCGAAACTGCGCGATCACGGTGGGCATGAAGAAGTCGTTCAGATAGTCCGGCGCGGCCACGCGGAAGGTGCGGCGCGAGCGGCCGGGATCGAAGTCGCCGTGCGGCGTCGCCACGAAATCGACTTCGCGCAGCACGCGTTGCGCCGAAGCCAGCAAGGATTCGCCGTATTCGGTCGGCACCATGCCCGACTTGCCGCGCACGAGGATCGGATCGTTCAGGGTCTCGCGCAGTTTGCGCAGCGCGGTGCTGATGGCGGGCTGGGTCTGATTCAGCCGCAGCGCGGTTTGCGTGACGCTGCGCTCGACCAGCAGCGTGCGCAGCACGCGCACGAGCCAGATATCGAGGGAGGCGGCGGAGTCGTCCATGGTTTAGGCGAGGCGGTGCAAGCAGGTCGGACCCGGATCAAGCGTCGTACGGAGCCGCCCGCGAACCGGATCGCGAGAGCGGGGCGCAAAGGTTATAACCTTAGGCCCGTTTCTGGTGTGGTGGCATAGCAGGCACGGTATGGCCGGCATCAGCGCGGCCTTTTTTGACGCCATCATGTCGAAAAAGGCGTGCGCGAGCGTAGGCACGGCGTGCCTGTTTGCACCAATCTTACGCCGTGCTTTCGCTCAAATGTCCGCAAAGCCCGAAGGCAGCGAACTCACCCGCTTCACTTCCTTCGAGTCGAGCCAGTTCGGCGTGCGTGCGCAATACAGCACCATGGGCAATGCGTCTTCGCCCCAGAACAATTGATCGTTCAGGTAGAAGGTCGGCACGCCGTAGACGCCCAGGCCGATCGCATCCGCGGTGTTGCGTTGCAATTGCGCCGCCACATCTGCATGCTTGATGAGTTCCGGGCCGTCGGGCATTCCGACGCGCTCGCACAGTTCGGCGAATGCCGCATCGCTCGACGGATCGCGTCCTTCGCGCCAGATGAAACGGAAAATCTCGCGCACGAAGCCGATGTCGCCCTTCGCCGCGGTGGCGAGCAGGAGCGGCTTCATGGAGTCGAACGGGTGGGCCGGCGGCATCTTGAACGGAATGCCGAGTTGCTCCGCGCGAAACAGCGCGTGACGGTACATGAAGGTGCGCTTGGCGGGCACGCTATAAGCGGGCCGCTGGCCCCAGTGGCGATACAGGTCGTTCAGCGCGACCGGCGTGAACGCGAAGTCGAAGCCCGGCCATTTGTCGTGTTGCTCGAGCAACAGGTACGTGAACGGCGAGACAAAATCGTAAAACCACAGTGGTTGCCTGGGGTCGGTGCCAACGGTCATGAATGTCTCCCGGATTGCCCTTTCCGCACGGTGTCGTCTGCTGGACCGTCGGAATTGTAATGATCTTACGCGGTGCAGCCGCTGCTTGCACCGGTCATTATCGTTTTGAGCCGGCGACGGCCAGCCGGGGGCATCGAACCCGATCGTGCGGGCTCGATGCGGGTCCTAGGCCGGGCGGCCGGCCGAACGCTCGTCGGCCTCGGCGGCGCCCCGCGCTTCAGGCGATTCCGTTGCGTCGTCGGCTTCCGGCTCGTCCGCTGAAGCAGGCGGCTGGGGGCCGTCGTCCGGCTCGCCTGCTGCGTCGCGCTGGGCCTCGCGGTTTTGCGTGAGCCGCTCGCGCACGAAGCCGATATGCTCGCGCAACACATAGAACTGATCCGCATAGGCGAGCGGCATCTTCAGACCGTTCACCGATTCCTCGATGGCATCGAGCCGCTCGATCAGCGACGCACGCTCGGCGGCCGAGTGCTCGCTGAGCGCGCTGCGTTCGATCGCGATCAGCGCGCCGTACCAGCGGTAGATGCGCGACTTCACCCGCCACGTGTACAGCGACGGCACGACGCGCAGCGCGGGAATCAGCAGCACGATCAGCGGCACCACGACCACCAGCAGCCGGTCCGCGAGGCTCGCCAGCCAGAACGGCAGGATCCGGTAGAGGAAGCTCTTGCCTGACTTGTAGTAGCGGGCGGCGTCGTCGCTGATCGGGAAATCGTGCGCGAGCGGCGCGGGGAATTCGCCGGCACGCTGCATGACGTTCGCTTTGCCGTGAACCTCGCGCGCCGCTTCGATCAGCAGATCGGACAGCGCGGGATGCAAGGAGTCGCGCGCCACCAGTTCGGCGGTCGGCGCCACCATGTGAATCGGCGTGGACGGCAGGTTCTTGCCGAGGTCGAACGCGCCCATCGGCATTTCGAGCTGCGTCAGATACGGAAAACGGCGCGTGTAGGCATCGGCCTGCGTGAAGTCGTAGAACTGGACGTTCGGCGTGCGATAGAGCTTACCCATCACCGCCGGTTGCGCCGAATCGCCGGCCAGAAACGCCGCGTCGACTTTGCCGGCGACGAGTGCCTGGGCGGCTTCCTCGCCCGAGAGCGGCAACAGCTTGGTCGGGCCGCCCGGCACGATGCCGTTTGCCTTGAGCAGCGCGAGCGCCAGTTCGCGCGTGCCGCTGCCCTCGGCGCCGACTGCGAGGCGCAAGCCCTTGAATTCGGAGAGCCGTGCGACCGTCGGCCCGTGATAGAAGATCGCCAGCGGGACATAGGCCACGCTGCCGAGCGACATCAGGCCATCGCTCGCCGGGCCGGGCGCAACGCCGTCCTGGACGAAGGCGACGTCGACGTTCGACTTCGGGTCCGAGAGCCGCTTGAGATTCTGCAGCGAGCCTTCCGAGGGCAAGACGTTCAAGGTGATGCGGTTGCGCGCCAGAATCTCCTTGTACTTCTGGGCCGCGTTCCAGAAGGTGCTGCCTTGGGGGCCGGCGCTGATCGTCAGCGTACTGGGCGGGGCGGGCTGGATCAGGCGCACGGCGACCCAGATCGCCGCGGCGGCGATCAGCAGGATCGGTCCGAACGAGACCGCCAGATCGCGCCAGGAGATCGCCACGAAACGGGCGACGAGACGGGGAGGGCGTTTGCGGCCGGTGGCTGGCTTCATCAGGTGAGGTGACGGCTACGGTCGAAAGTGAACGGAATGGCGGCCGCTCTGCGGAGCGCGAACCGGGGCGAAGCGTTCGCGCCATGCCGGGCGGGACGCCGCGCAAGGCGCACCCGCCGCGCGGCGGCGTGTCGCGCCGATGGTACCTGAGATTCGCGCGGCGGCGCAGCGTCCGGCCGGGAGGGGCGCCGTCAAACCCGTAACAATTCGTGAACGGCGCGTGAATGCCACGTGAATGGCGCGTGAACCGCGCGTGAACATCCCATGAAAGCCTCATGATGGTTCGGCGAAGCACGCCAGGGCCAAAAATATGAACGGCGCATGAATAAAACACGATCCATGCCGCCATGACAAGCGGCGCACCCCTCGCGTATGACTAAACCCTTTGCGCTTCTGGCGCGGCTAGATTAAATTGTGCATCGCTGCCGCGAACAGATGTTTGCGCAGCGCGACCCGGCACGACAGACAAGAACCGGGCGCGCTGGCGGACTTCGCGGCTTGCCGGCTCCCGTACCGCATTGCCTGCGCGATATCGCAGGCAACCACGGCGGCCGGCTTCTCTCGCCTCTCGCACACCGTGTCGCAGCCCTAGTCGGCCGTCGCTGAGCCGCGCCTTGTCGCGTCCAGAGCATGGCCGCCGGTAGTCGTAACGAAGCCGCTTGTACATGCGGTCCAATGTGTAGCTAAGGAGAATAGAAACTATGAAATCGGTCGGTTTTCTGAAAACGCTGGGCTCGGTTGTGGCAATGGTGGTGGCGTGCAATGTGTACGCTCAGGCAAGCGACGCAACGGCTACGGGCACGACCGCAGCACCGGCTGCAAGCGCCAAGGCCAGCAAGAAGGCGAATAGCCAACTGGGCCGCAAGGTGCGCGGGGCGCTCGCCAAGGCGCAAGGCATCGACGTCTCGAACATCGCCGTGCGTGCTCGTGGCGGCGCGATTACCTTGACGGGCTCGGTGCCTGATCAAAGCCAGATCGACGCTGCCGGCGAAACGGCCAAAGGCGTCGCCGGCGTGACGTCGGTGTCGAACAAGCTGACCGTGGTTCAGCAGTAAGACCGCTGCAATGAGCAGGCCGCGACAAGCGGCCTGGCATAGCGGCTTGCAGCAAGCGCGAAAGGCTGCAACAGGGGGTGCGTGCGATTCGATATCGCGTTATGCGCCATCGTGATGCATGCCAGTGCGAGGGTTCCGGCGAATAACCGGAGCCCTTTTTTTTCGCTTTATTTTTCGCAGCGGCGATTTTTGAAGCGATGATGATGGTTCCAGTCAGTGCCGGACTGAACGCCGGCGCCGCAACGGCCCGTCTGTGTGCTGTGACACACAATTGACGCGGCGCGAAGCGTACTGTGATGCAAGCGGAACCGGAGTCAACGTCATGGAAACCACGCCTTTGCGCTATACCGATCTGCCGCTCGGCGATCGGGCGGCTTTCGAACTGGTCTGTGCACGGCACGGCTTTGCGCCGGCGCATTTCGACATCAGCGCCTGCCCGGACCCGGTCGATGCCGAGCATGAGCGCCTCGTCACGGTTCGGCGGGGCGGCTGGGCGCAGTGCTATCACGACCAACACGGTCAATGGGTCAGGCAGTTCGAGACCGATCTGACCTGCAGGTTTTTCAAATAGAGCGGCTTGGGTGCGCCGGCGTCTTTATCCGCACCGAAGGCGGGCGCTTCGAACTGGGTATCGAGGCTGCCTGTTGATGCGGCCTGTCAGGGCCGCTTTATGACAGCACGAGGCGCACGCCAACCAGCGTAAGCGTGGCGGCGAGCACGTTGCGCAGCAGCGCGTCCGGTGCGCGCGACGACAGAAAACTGCCGATCGCGATGCCCGGCAACGACCCCACCAGCAGCGACAGCAGCATCGACCAGTCGACCGAGCCCAGCAGCCAATGACCGGCACCCGCCAGCAGCGTGAGCGGCACCGCGTGCGCGATATCGGAGCCGACGATGCGCGTGGTCGGCAGCAACGGATACAGCAGCAGCAACACCGTCACGCCGATGGCGCCCGCACCCACCGAGGTCAGCGACACCAGCACGCCCAGCACCGCGCCGGTCAGCATGGTGAGCGCGAGCGTACGCCCTTGCCTGGGCGCGCGCTGACGACGCGCGCCGAGCGCCGCGAGTTGCGGGCGGAATATGAGCGCCACGGCCGTCACCAGCAAGGCGGCGCCGAGCACGATCTGGATCAGCCGGCTCGCGCCCGGCGTGTCCATCCCGTACCGGTGTAGCAGGATCAGGGTGATGGTTGCGGCCGGCACGCTGCCGGATGCGAGACGCAGGGTGACCTGCCAGTCGACGGAGCCTTTCAGACCGTGCACCAGCGTGCCGGTTGCCTTGGTGGCGGCGGCGTACAGCAGATCGGTGCCGACCGCCGTAGCCGGGTGCACGTTGAACAGCAGGACCAGGATCGGCGTCATCAGCGAGCCGCCGCCGACACCCGTCAGTCCGACCAGAAAACCGACGAACAGGCCGGAGACGGAGTACAGCAGATCGATGTGGGGAAGAGCCATTGAGCGGACCGCTGACGGTCGGGTGGGTTGGACAGGTTAGACGGCAAGGCCGGCGCGCACTTTCTTTCCAGCGTCGGCGCATCCCGGCGACAGGCCCGCGACGGCGCGGCGAAAGCCGCTATTGTCGCAAAACTGCCGCGCTTGCGTACAAAGTGCTATGACGCGTCCTGTTAGGCCGTGCTGACCGGCGAGCGCCCGGGACTCGCGACGCTATGCGGTGGGTGGCGTCTGCCGGCGTGGTGTTCGTGGCGTTGCGCGGTCGCTCGTGAGTCTGGGGGCGCATCGTTGAGCACCCTTGCTTGCGCAGTGCCGTCAAACCTCACTCAAAGCGCGCGGCGAATTTCGACGATACCGAACGCCGCGAGCGTGATCCCGACGATCCGGTCGATCGCGACGCGCAGCTTGCTGCCGATCGCATGGCGCGCGAGCGACACCACGGTCACGAGAAAACACCACCAGGCGATCGAGCCACAGAACACACCGCCTACCGTGGTCAACGCGATGCCCGATGAAAATGCCCCGCGTGGTGCGAGCGTCGTGAACAGCGCGGCGAACATGATGACGGTTTGCGGATTGGTGAGCGTGAGCAGCAAGGAACTTGCATACGCGCGCAGCGCGCCGGCGCGGCCCACTTGTGCGAGCTTGGTGTCGCCGTTGCCGTTGCCGTTGCCGTTGCCGTTTGCCGCGTCGGCGGGCGCTTTCTGCAGCAGCGCACGCACGCCGAGATAAAGCAGAAACAGACCGGCGAGCAGATGCAAAGGCCGGTCGTAGGCGAGCATGAACTGCGAAATGCCGACAAGGCCGAGCGCCGCGATCAGACCGTAAACCGCGTCGCCGGTCGCAATGCCGAAGCCGATTGCAAGCCCCGCTCGCGGACCGCCGGTTAGCGTGCGGCGAATGCATAGCATGCCCATCGGGCCGACCGGTGCGGCAATCGCGAGGCCGACACCCGCGGAAGTGACGAAGAGACTGGCGGTGGACATGGGGAAACCTTTATCGGTTGTTCTATCGAGTGGTTCGTTGTGTGCGCAGTGATTTTGACACACGCTCAGCCCTCGTAACCTGCTGTGCGATCAACGATGCAAACCGGCGCACCGGCCGTGGATACCCTGGGAGGGACTCGGCCGCCGCCTTCCTCGGGCATAATTTTCCCACTTCATACACCCGGGGCGCGCCCGTTCATGTGGCAAATCGATCAGGTGACGTTGCGCTTGTTCATCGCCGTCTGCGAGGAAGGCACGATCGCGCGGGCGGCTGAGCGCGAGTTCATCGCGCCGTCCGCCGTCAGCAAGCGGCTCGCCGATCTCGAGGCGCTGGTCGACGTCGCATTGCTCTCGCGCAGCCAGCGTGGCGTGCGCGCGACCGCCGCCGGCGAGGCGCTGCTCAGGCATGCGCGGCTCATCATGCGCGGCCACGAACGCTTGCAGGCGGAGCTCAGCGAATACGCGGCCGGTGCACGCGGCCATGTACGGGTGCTGGCGAATGTGTCGTCGATGGTCGAGTTTCTGCCCGAGGCGCTGTCGGTGTTTCTGAAGGCCAATCCGCAGGTCCGTGTCGACGTCGAAGAGCGCGTCAGCGCCGAGATCGTGCGCGGTGTGGAAGAGGGCGTGGCCGATCTCGGCATTTGCCGCGATGTGGTGCCGATGGGCAGTCTCGACGTGCTGCAGTATCGCGCCGATCATCTCGCGCTGCTCGTGCCGCGCGATCATCCGCTGGCCGGCGAGGCCGCGATCGGCTTCGAGCAGACGCTGGCGTTCGATCATCTCGGTCTTGCATCGAACGCCTCGATGAATGCGCTGATGCAGCGCATTGCGGTGGAAAAAGGCAGCGAGCTCAATTATCGAACCTACGTATCGACTTTCGACGCCGCCTATCGTTTTATCCAGGCCGGCCTTGCCGTGGCGATCCTGCCGGGCGAGGCGCTGCCGAAGCACGCAGCCGATGAATACGGCATCGTCGCCGTGCCGTTGCGCGAAGCATGGGCCGAACGGCGCTTCGTGATCTGCATGCGCGACCGCAACGCGCTGACGCTGACGGCGTCGCATTTGCTGGACCATTTGTTGCGCTCGGCTTGAGCGTCGGCTTCTGGTTTCCGGCTGCCTCTGAGCTCCTTCTGAAAAGCCCTTAAGGGTTTCCCCTTTGCGGCGGCGCACGCCCGTCCAGCGTGCCTCTGCCGCCATCGCGAGCGGCGATGGAGTGCGTCGTCAACGCAGACTTTGCCGCGCAGCCGCGCGCGGGCACGCTGTCACTCAGCTGCTTCATTCCCTGCACTCCACGCAAGATTCAAGACCGGGATTCCAGACCATGAGTGAGACCCACGAGCGCGTCGTCGTAACCGAAGTCGGCATGCGCGACGGCCTGCAAAGCATCGCACGCACGATGCCCACCGAGTTCAAGCGACGCTGGATCGACGCCGCCTATGCCGCCGGCGTGCGGCATATGGAAGTCGCGTCGTTCGTGCCGGCGAAGCTGTTGCCGCAAATGGCCGACGCCGACGAAGTGATCGCCCATGCGCTCACCTACGACGATCTGATCGTGACAGCGTTGGTGCCGAACCTGAAAGGCGCGCAACGTGCGCTCGACTCCGGGGTGCACCGGATCGTCGCGCCGATTTCGGTGAGCACGGCGCATAGCTTGGCCAACGTGCGCAAGACGCCTGTCGAGATGATCGAGTCGTTTGCCGCGATGCGTGAGCTGATCGATGGCACGGCCGGCACGAACGCGCGGCGGGTGGAATTGATCGCCGGATTGTCGACCGTGTTCGGCTGCACGCTGCAAGGCGCGGTGCCTTACGCCGATATCGCCGCGATTGCGCGCGCCGCGTTGCAGGCAGGCGCCGATGTCATCGCACTCGGCGACACCACCGGTGAGGCGACGCCGCGCCAGGTCGGCGAAATCATCGAACTGGTCCGAGGGATCGCGGGAAAGAAGCTGCGCTCGCTGCATTTCCACGACACGCGCGGCCTCGGTCTCGCCAACACGCTGATCGCGCTGCAGCACGGCATCCGTGAATTCGACGCGTCGCTGGCGGGCCTCGGTGGTTGTCCGCATGCGCCGGGCGCGACCGGCAATGTGAACACCGAGGACCTCGTGTTCATGCTCGACAGCATGGGTTACGACACCGGCATCGACCTCACCCGGCTCATTGCGTCGCGCGACGTGCTCGCCGACGCGCTGCCTGGCGAACCGCTGTACGGCTATCTGGCGCGTGCGGGTGTGCCGAAGCAATTCAGTGCCGCCGCTCGACGTGTCGAATCCTCCGAATCACAGGTGCCGCAATGAATCCGCTTTCTTCCTCTTCAGCTTCTTCCGCATCTGCCGCATCTGCGTCTCCAGGCGCGCAACAGGGCGCGTTGCCGCTTGCGGGCATTCGCGTGGTCGAGCTGTCGCATATGGTGATGGGGCCGACGTGCGGGATGATTCTTGGCGACCTTGGCGCTGAAGTCATCAAGGTCGAGCCGCCGCGCGGCGACGGTACGCGCCGTTTGCTCGGCACCGGTGCGGGTTTTTTTCGGACCTTCAATCGCAACAAGAAAAGTGTCGCGCTCGACCTCGAATGTGAAGCGGGACTGGCCGCATTGCACAAGCTGGTCGATACCGCGGATGTTTTCGTCGAGAACTTCAAGCCGGGCCGCATGGCGGGCCTGGGTCTCGATTACGCGTCGCTTCGCGAACGCAATCCCAGGCTGATCTATGTTTCGCACAAAGGCTTTCTGAACGGGCCGTACGAACACCGTCTCGCGCTGGACGAAGTCGTGCAGATGATGGCCGGCCTCGCCTATATGACCGGACCGGTAGGCCGTCCGTTGCGTGCGGGCAGTTCGGTGAACGACATCATGGGCGGCATGTTCGGCGCGATCGGCGTGCTTGCCGCGCTGCACGAACGACATGTGAGCGGACGCGGCAAGGAAGTGCAGAGCGCGCTGTTCGAGAACTGCGTGCTGCTTTCCGCGCAACACATGCAGCAGTTCGCCGCGACTGGCGTGCCCGCTGCGCCAATGCCCGAGCGCATCAGCGCATGGGCCGTCTACGACGTGTTCCGGCTTGCCGACGACGAGCAGATGTTCATCGCCGCGACCGGCGATGGCCAATGGCGCGCGCTGTGCGCGATCCTCGGTCGCGCTGACCTGCTGGCGGACCCGCGTCTCGCGACCAATAACGACCGCGTGCTGGCGCGCGAGTGGTTGCTGCAGACACTCGGCGAAACCCTGAGTCGCTTCGAGGGCGCTGCGCTTGCGCCGCTGTTCGAACGTGACCATATTCCGTTCGCGTCGATCACGAAACCCGAGGACCTGTTCGACGATCCGCATTTGAATGAGAGCGGCGGCCTTGCGCGATTGACGCTCGATGACGGCAGCGAAACCGCGATGCCCTTGCTGCCGATTTCGATGGACGGCGCTCGTCTGCAACCGCGCCGGCCGATCGCAAAGATCGGCGAGCACACCGCCGATGTGTTGCGTGGTTTGGGCTACGACGAGGCGCAGATCGCGGCCTTGGGCGGTGGCGTGACGAAGGCGCCGCGAGAAGCTGCGTGAGTGTGGTCGGTCAATCTCATCCGGCGATAGACCGGAACATAGGAGACGGACGATGAAATCGTCGAATCAAACGGTGTTTGCAACAGCGGTCGGCGATGCCGGCACGTTGGGTGGTATGCCCTCAGGCGCTGGCGCATCGGCGACTGGCCGCGCAGAACAGATTGCGCTGGAAGGTGCGCGAATTTCCGCGCGGCTCGACCGCTTGCCGGCCACGCGTTCCATCTGGCAACTAGTAATGCTGCTAAGCCTCGGCCTCTTCTTCGAACTGTACGACTTGATGTTCTCGGGCTATATCGCGCCGGGCCTCGTGCGCAGCGGCATTCTCACCGCGACGACACACGGCCTGTTCGGCACCAGCGGGGTGGCGAGTTTCATCGCGGCGTTATTCGCGGGACTCTTTATCGGCACGGCGGCATGCGGTTTTCTCGCCGACCGCTTCGGGCGGCGTGCGATCTTCACGTGGTCGCTGCTGTGGTACACCGCGGCCAACATCATCATGGCGTTCCAGGACACGGCGCTTGGGCTCAACCTCTGGCGCTTCATCGCGGGAATCGGCATCGGCGTGGAGATCGTGACGATCGGCACATACATCTCCGAGCTCGTGCCGAAGCACGTGCGCGGTCGTGCTTCGGCCTTCTCGCAGGCAGTCGGTTTCTGCGCGGTGCCGATCGTCGCGTTTCTATCGTACTTGCTGGTGCCGCACCGTTATTTCGGTCTCGACGGCTGGCGGCTGGTCGTGCTGACCGGTGTAGTCGGCGCAATCGTGGTGTGGTGGATTCGTCTGCGTTTGCCGGAGAGCCCACGCTGGCTGGCACAGAAAGGCCGCATCGAGGAAGCCGACGCGGTGATGAAGCGACTCGAAGCGCGCGTGGAACGGGAATATGGACGGCCTTTGCCGGAGCCGGCGTTGCCTGAACCGGTGCGTGCGCGTGCCGCGTTTCGCGATCTGCTGGTGCCGCCGTATCGCAAGCGCACGCTGATGCTGATTATTTTCCACGTATTCCAGACGATGGGCTATTACGGCTTCGCGAACTGGATTCCGACGCTGCTGATCAAACAGGGCATTACCGTCACGACGAGTTTGATGTACGCGAGCGTCATCGCGATTGCCGCGCCCCTTGGACCATTGCTCGGGATGCTGATCGCCGACCGCTTCGAACGTAAGACGGTGATTATCTGCATGGCGGCGGTGAACGTGGTGTGCGGGCTGCTGTTCAGCCAGGCGCGGGAGACGGTGTTGCTCGTGAGCTTGGGGGTGTGCCTTGTGCTGGCGGGCAACATTATTTCGTACAGCTACCACGCCTATCAGGCCGAGCTATTTCCGACCAGCATTCGGGCGAGGGCGGTGGGATTTGTTTATTCGTGGAGCCGGATTTCGGCGATGTTTTCCGCATTTGTGATTGCGGGATGCTTGAGCCGGTTTGGCGTGAACGGGGTGTTTGTGTTTATCTCCGGCGCGATGATGATCGTCATGCTGGCCATCGGGACGCTTGGGCCGAAGACACGGGATGTCGCGTTGGAGGATATTTCGAAGTAGTGCTTTGCGGAGGGGCGATGCCCGCCTGGTGGGGCGGGCCTGCTCGTTTAGTGCTTCTTTGGCGTTGCCGAAACGGTCGGCGCCACGCGGATCGGCGGCGCGCCTGACGGCGTTGTGGCCGGTGTAGGTTTCTTGGCCTGCTTCGGTTTCTTTACTTCCCGGTTGCTGCGCATTTGACCTTTTGCCATGATGGACTCCCGATTGGCTTTTGTCGCTCCGTGAGGGAGCAGTTAGATAGTGTGCGCTGATTTCGGGGTTTAGGGGCGGGATTTTCTTTTTGCCTGCGTGGCAAAAAAAGGACGCTGCGTTAAGTGCTACCTTCCCCTGGTCGTGGACCGACTAGCGATTCCACCACGTGCCGAACCGAGGCGCCTTGGATGCCACGAAATTTGACCTTACTGGTTGGCGCGTGCGGCGCTCAACCAGTAAGGTCATGTTATTAACCACACCGAAGAGGTGCAAGCGCCAATGCTGGCGCTTGGGCAGCTATTTCATCCTCTGGCGAGCTTATTCATCAGTGTTCGCCTTCGCCAGTTCGTGAAGTCGATTTCTGGTGATCCGAGTCATGCAGTCCCAAAACTCAATAAAACGCGACGATGCAGGGCCGGTTTCATACACCTCGGCGTAGCAATAACTATCTCTGTATATTTCCCAATGGGCTTGCGCTTTTCTAAAATAAGGTAGTGCTTCGGGTTCGCCTTCGGATCGTAGAGCTTTGTCATTCTTTTCTATTTCCCGCGTAGCTATTGACACTCTTTTATTTAAGGAGTCAATTGCGATCTCAAATTCAAAGTGGGCGCACGCTGCTAAATCAAATCCTCCTAGCCTATCGTTTTTGCAATACAACTCAATCTGCTCACGGGTCTTGCCGGTGAAGTATACACTTGCGGGCTTGGCCTTCTTGTAGTCGAACGTCCGGCCGTAGATTGTTTCGGCGGACGCCGAATGAGAAATCGTGGAAAGCAATAAGAAAATAATAATGGATCGCATCGTAAATTCCCGTTCCCGCCAAAGCGGGGTATATTTTCTACCAATTTGCCATTGTTAGCAGATCCGTGAGGAACTTGTTTTGAATTTTGCGCAGCTCAAATATGCACTGTTGGTATAGCGCGGGATACATGGAACCGTCTGGGTTAGTCTCCCATCCAGCGCCGGCGTCGCGTTGCAATTCACAGAATTTCACCCCGTCGTCCTGCGCGGCCATATAGGCATCAAGCACTGCTGCATGCTCGTTGCTAGCCGGGATTTTTGAACGTATTTTCCTGTACAACAATTTGTTTTCTTCGGCCACCTCCGCTTGCAAACCGGCGAAGCATTGCGCATCGGAAAAACCGCCGCCTAAGTGCTTCAGGCATTCTGGGTTTGTTTTCGCCAATGCCCAGTCAGAAGATAGGACGAGGACCATAATTGCGAAGAGTTGCCTAGTGAGATGCATCGTAGAGCCCCGATGCGAAAAGGCGAGCTTCGGAATAACGACGCGGAGGAAGCCCTGGATTGCTGCCGATACGATACGTTAGAATGAACTCGAACATTCCGGTGTAATTTCCCGTGTTAAGCTTTCTAATTATCTCATCGGCTCCAGAGTTTGGTCCGCAATTGTAAACGATGCTTACCAGAGCGTCATATTCGAATTGAAAGAGGGGTACGTGTATGTCGTCGTTTAAACGACGCTCCATTCGCGCTACATCGTGCTTCTTGAAATCTCTCGCGCGCTCAAGCGAAATTGTCTGCCCGACCTGGATATGGTCCGATGGCACGATGCGATGTCCGCAGGCGACCGTTGGAATTCCAACGTTGTCGCGATACGCCTTTAGAATAAATCCGTCTGTAACGTAGTGTCCCTGAAAATTTGTACCATTCAATATGCCGGACTCCCATACCGCTATAAAGGAAAGCCCGTCATCGGACATTGTCCATGGTTTGCCCAGTCGCTGTGTGTAGACCGTTACAGACGAGTTTGGATTGGTGTTCGTCACTACGATTGCAAGTGGCTGAGTCATTGCGCACCTCGCAAATGGCCGAGGTGGATAGAAATATTCCTTGCGTGGTCTGTCTGATAGCGCGCCGTTCGCCCCTGCGAGTCGGTTACTCCATGCTTCAACTCACCAGACGGCAGGCGGATCGAGTAGTAGGTTTCTGCCAAAGGCTGACCATGCATATCCTTCAGTACGACCTGTTCGTCATAATGGCCGGTGAATGCGCTGCCGTTTTCTTCTGAGCGCGCAACGCCCGTGAAGCCGACGCTGCCTTGGTCAATCAGTCGGCAGCACTGGCCGTAAACGGAAATGACACGGGGGTGCGGCGTGCATTTGCACAGCACATGGTCGCCACCAAGGGCCATGTCTTGCCCCAATTCGCCGCTGTGTGGACGCCGGACCGAAACCGGGAACACGCCCGGAACGATCTTCCCCGCACTTTTACATTTGTCGCACCATGCCTCGTGTCCAATGTAGGCCACTCGCCTGGATCGTCCGTTGTCGTCCGTGATCGTGCAATTGTCTTTGCCCGTAACCACACAACCGCCGCCGCCGCTATCAAGCGGATCGCCTTCGACTACTGCGTAATAGATGGGCATTATTCAGCCTCCGCTCCGTGGCCTGGGAATAAGCCGGTCTCTTCGCTGATCGGATAGTGAGTGGCGGTGGCGATGTTCGCGTACATTGGGACGAAGCTGGTCGCATGTCCGTTGCGATGCGGGCTGTCAGTAATCACATCGCCGTTGTCCAGCATGCTTCCCACTACTGCGAGCGGTTTAAAGTGAGGCGTGTCCGGCAAGCCGACACCCGTGACGATTTGCGCGCGAGTGCCATCGGAGTATTCGATGAAGTCACCCGTACATGCCGCATTGCGGCCGGTATCACGGATTTGAAACGTACCAGTTACCTTGCGCAGTACGCCGCCTTGACGCGTTGTTGCTCCTGTGACGGCAAAGCGCCAGAGTTGGACGGTACCGGGTGGAGGAACATAGCCGCTATCAAACAGGCCTGCGATGATTTCGCCTTCGTGCACGGTGAAATAGGCGTCTTTCCACAGCGTCTCAATGATGCGGTCGCCATTGCTCAGACTACTTCCGACCAATGCAGCGGGGCGACCATTTAACACGCACATAAAACCCGAGCCGTCCACAATCACTGCCTCGCTGCCGTCGGTGTATGTCACAACATCGCCGACAGATGCCAGGCCGAGGCCGCAATGAGACGCACCACCTGTTGCGGTAGTAACACGTCCTCCGCGCTCGGTTAGCGAGCCGATTGTCGCGCACAGATATTTGATTTCTTTGCTCTGCTTATCTTTCATATGCTGTCTCCTGCAAGTAGTTGAACAAGACCAACTTGCCGAGACTCACTGCGTCTGAGCGCGACTGCTATAGGACAGATCCGAAACGATAACAATGTGATTCAGGGTGCATGAGCAATTGCATGAAACGTTAGGGACGGTGGCGGGATCGTTGTGAGTTCGGTTAAAGGTGCGTTAACTCTGGCTCTTGTGGCCGGGGGAAAGGCGACGTAGGAACACGTGCTGAGTATTGAAGATGCGTTGGGCGATTTACCCGATCCGCGCAGCGCCACGCCACGCCGTGCGCGGGGAAAATGTAAAGATTAGTTATAATTTGCGCGTTTAGCCTGTTTGGGCGATCGTCCCAAAAAATAGGTGATTTACATTGTTCCTGCCGTTAGACAAAAACGGCGCGGGTTTGACGGCCCGATGTTGTGTATGACCGCACTGCCTACGAGAGTAGGTAGTGCTCATCTCTGCGCGTTCTCTATGGGCGGGCGGTGGTGAGGGAGCCGCAAGGCTCGCCGGTTAATGGTCTCACAACCCGGTCCGTCAACCTTGCCACGTGCCCGCTCACCCATCTGTTAGTGAGTGTCGGGCGATTCAGGAACGAACTGGAAATCGCACCATGAGTAAAGCCACTAAGAAGACCCAATCCGCAGCACGTCCCCCTGTTGACGCTATCCAGTACGAAAGACTAGCGCTATCGGCGCACAACTTGTGCGGCCGGCAGTTGGATCAACTCAGGCGACTGTCTATTCTTGCGGCCTCAATATGCAGGAGTCCATCCATGACGAGGGAGGAGCGGCAGAGCCAGAAGGCGCTATTGGAACTGCTGGTTGAAACAGCTGAGGGGTATGAACGGGAGGTGGAATGCGATCGCGAACTGTACCAGGTGATCGCACTCGACGCTAAGGGGGTACCTCACAGTCGCATCACGGCCAACGTTGCGGCGAAACTGCTGTCCGAAGCCGCGCAAGCGGCGGGGGAAACATGGGCTGACGCGGAGCCGAGTACGAGTACGACTGCGACGGGCAAGCCAGTGCCAACAAGACCTGCCGCGAGGGCCGACGAGCAGCAGGCGGTCGTACAACACTGACCAGCCGCAGCGGTGACCACTTCGCACCGGAGAAGATGGTTCGAATTGCTCGCAGTCGATGCGGATGATGCGGTCGATGCGGATGGAGAGGCAGTTATCGTTGTTTGAACTGCCTTATCTAGACCGGGTTCTCCGTTCAGAAAAGGGGACTGCGAGCGTGGAAGCGAGGCACTTGCAGGCGATGTCGAGTCGGATGCGTTTGGTCCCGTTGTCCATAGCAGTTGGTTTCATGAAGTACCCGTCGGCGCGCGCAGCGCCGCCGGAAGTATGACGCCCTTGTCACAAGCACAGGCAGGGGCACGAACACAGATTCCAGATGCACCACTACCGTATGCTGGCTACGGTGCCCACTTAGCATTAGCGGTTTGAGCCGCTTTCTTTGCTTACTTTCTTTGCGGCGGCAAAGAAAGTAAGTGCCTGCCCCGCACAGGGGCGAACGCTAATAGACCACTAACAATTCAAGGAAAGGCCAACGCCGTAGGCGCACCGACACGAACGCGCCGGCAGGCAAACAATTCAAGGAAAGGCCAACACCGTAAGCACACCGACAAAAATGCGCTGCGCAGGCAATCAATTCAAGGAAAGACCAACGCCATAAGCACTCGGACGAAGAAGCGCCGCGCAGGCAAAGAAAGCCAGGAAAAGTCCAACGCCGCAGGCATACAAGCGAACAAGCGAACAAGCGAACAAGCGAACAAGCAAACGAACAAACGCCGCGCAGGCACAAACCCCAAACTCACCCCCCACGGCCCTTACTACGCCGCCAGGTCTCCGACGGCAACTCCCCAAACTGCCCACGATACTCGTTGGAGAAATTCCCAAAATGCCAAAACCCCCACCGCGTAGCGACTTCGGTCACCGAACCAGAACCTCCCAATTCACGCCGCACATGATCAAGCCGAACAGCACGTATATACGCTGAAGGATTCACCCCCAGGGTATCCTCAAACGCATACTGCAACGTGCGCCGGCTCGCACGAAACCGCGCACATAGCTCGGCCACGGACAGCGGGCAATCGGGCGACTCTTCAACCTGCTCACGAACGCTGCGCACGAGTTGCCAGTTCCGCGCGGTACGCGCTTCGACGCTCCCGTGTGGATCCGCATCCCGCACGCCCTGCAAGGCATCGGCAAGACCGAATATCACCGACTTCTCGAACGACGCCGCCACGCCGCGATCGTCGAGCAAAGCCGGCGTCGCAGCCACAGCGTCGAGCATTTGCTTCAGTACCTCGCGAAGGCCCTGCAATCTCGCGGGATCGATATTCAACACGCCCGGCCTCGCACCTAGCAGCAGCGCAATTTCATCGAGCTGCGAGCGCACCCGTTCATCGCTGATCGCACTGGGTTCGATCTCCAGATTCACCACCACGTGCTTGTCCGGCGATAAAAACTCGAACCCGCCATCGCCGGAAAACACATGCAGACCGTCACGATGACTCGTCTGCCCGCACAGGAGCGCATGCCCTTCGAGTTGGAAAGGAACGCCCACGGCAAGCTTGGAGCGCGCCACCTGACCGCGTTGATAAACCGTGCGGTTCAGCCGCTCCACCAGCACCCGTACACCGCCCGCGGCGAACGAACTCACCGAACCGTCGAAGGCGCCGCGCGAAATCTGGCAGTAGCTCTGGTTCCACGCGTCGAGCAACATCGCCTGCTCGTCGATGTTCCGGCAACGGCGAATCTCGACGGCGCTGCTTGTCTGATTGACCGGCTGCATAGCTTCTCCCGATTCCGTTAGCGCTCCCCGAAAGCCTCATGCCGACCAGTGTATGCGAAAAAAAATCCGCGCCGCACCTGGGGTTCAGGCTGTCCGCGCGCGCCCGGCGCGCTCGAATCGCTTCATGTAATGCATTTGTCAGAAAGGCGGATTTTTACGGGATTTTTACTTTTTGCCAATTTTGGATAGTCGCCGCTTTTTGCCGCCCCTACTTTGTGCACAACGCATTGCAACGCACTGGACACTCGAACGGGAGTCGCGCATGAGCAGATCGGCAGGCAGGCTGGAAGGCAAGATCGCAATCGTGTCGGGCGGCGCGACCGGCGCGGGCGGCGCGGCGTCGCTGCTGTTTGCGCAGGAGGGCGCGCAGGTCGCCGTGGTCGACATCAATACCGATGCAGGCGAGGAAGTCGTGACGCGAATTCGCGCGGCGGGCGGCACAGCGGAACTGTTCGCCGCCGATGTCTCGAAGCGCGCCGCCGTGGACGGCGCCGTGGCGAACATCATGGCGCGCTTCGGGCGCATCGACGTGCTGTTCAACCACGCCGGCAGCATCGTCGTGAAGCCGTTCGTCGATACCACCGACGAAGACTACGACTGGCTCATGAACGTCAACGTGAAAAGCATGTTCATGATGACCCGTGCGGTGCTGCCGCATATGCTCGCCGCGGGCGGCGGCTCGATCGTGTGCACGGCGTCGATTTCGTCGGTCGCGGCCACGCCGCTCGAAGTGCTGTACTGCACGACCAAGGGTGCGTGCGCCATGTTCGCGCGCTCGATTGCCGTCGAGTATCGCGACCGTGGCATTCGCTGCAATGCCGTATGCCCTGGTTTCATCGATACGCCGCATGGGCGCCGCGAAATCAGCGCGCTCGCCAAGTATGGCTTCGATGCGAGCGAGGCGGCACTGTCGGTGCAGCAGGGCCGTCTGTGCGCACCGGAAGAAGTCGCCCGCGCCGCGCTCTTTCTCGCCAGCGACGACGCCAGTTTCGTCAATGGCGCACACCTGTACGTGGATAACTGCTTTACGGCTGCGTGAGCCGGTCCTTCGTCGCGCGGTCACGCCTTAGCATCGCTCAGCCGCTTCGTCTTAACCCTGTTCAAAGGATCGCGTCATGGACATCAACACGGCGGTGCCGTCGGCGGAGTCGGCCGACAACGACGTCAAGCTGTTGCACAAGATGGGCTACGCGCAGGAACTGTCCCGGCGCATGGGGGCGTTCTCGAACTTCGCGGTGTCGTTCTCGCTGATCTGCATTCTGTCGGGCGGCATCACGTCGTTCCAGATGGGCTTGTCGGCGGCGGGCGGGGCCTCGATCGGACTCGGCTGGCCGCTCGGCTCGCTGTTCGCGTTGGTCGTGGCGGCGGCGATGGCGCAGATCGCGTCGTCGTATCCGACGGCCGGCGGCCTCTATCACTGGAGTTCGATTCTCGGCGGCAAAATGTGGGGCTGGCTCACTGCCTGGCTGAATCTGCTCGGTCTCGTGTTCGTGGTTGCCGCGATCAATTACGGCACCTATGATCCGTTCTTCCGCACGCTGATCGCGCCGATGTTCGGTGTGAGTCCCGATTCGCTCGGCTGGTGGCAGCAGACGCTCTTTCTGACGGTGATCACCGCTTCGCAAGCATTCCTGAATCATCGCGGCATTCGCATCACCAGCAAGATCACCGACCTGTCGGGCTATCTGATCTTTGTGGTGACAGTCATGCTGGTGGTGTCGCTGCTGGTGTATTCGCCGGTCAAGATCGATCTGTCGCGGCTCTATACGTTCACCAACTTCACGGGTGTCGATGGCGGCGCGTGGCCCAAGCAAACCATCGCCATGGCGTTTCTATCCGGCTTGCTGCTGACCGCTTATACGATCACGGGCTTCGACGCGTCCGCGCATACTTCGGAGGAGACGCATGAGGCGGCGCGCAATGTGCCGCGCGGCATCGTCGGCTCCGTGTTCTGGTCGACGACCTTCGGCTACGTGATGGTATGCGCGTTCGTGCTGGTGATGCCGGATATCGCTGCGGGGGTGAAGCAGGGCACCGGATTCTTCGAAGCGATTCTTGCGCCGATTCCGGGACCGTTGCGCATCCTGATCGAATTGCTGATGTTCTTCATCAACTACGTTTGTGGTCTTGCAGCCGTCACGTCGACCTCGCGCATGATGTTTGCGTTTGCCCGCGACGGCGGCTTGCCTGGCTCGAAGTGGCTGCGCAAGGTGAATGCGGCGCACCGCACGCCGGGCGCGGCGATCTGGACCTCGGCGGTGCTGGCCATCGTGGTGACCTTGTACGGCGATGCGTTTACGGTGCTGAGCGCGGGTAGCGCGGTGTTCCTGTTCATCTCCTACGCGATGCCGATTGCCGCCGGCATTTTCGCCGAGGGGCGCACGTGGAAGGAAAAAGGGCCGTTCCAGTTGGGCATGCTGTCGAAGCCGTTCGCGGTGGCAGCGGTCTTCGGCGCTCTCGTGCTCGCCTATGTCGGCATGCAGCCGCCGAATCAGAAAGTCGTGTACGTGATTGTCGGGTTGCTCGCGGTGTTGCTGGCGATCTGGTACGGAGCGGGTGTGCGCAAGAGCTTTGCGGGTCCGCCGATCGGTAAGGTGTCGAAGGAACGCGAGCAGGAACTGAGCGGGCTGGAGGGGCAGCTGGGGGAAAGCTGACGCGTTGCGAGTGCGCGGCCAGTGGTCGCCACGCATGTCTGAAAAAATAACGTCAGCCGGCTCTGAAGCCGGCTGACGTTTTTACATCATGCGGCATGCCGCATACCGCTGCGGCAGCGGGTTAGATACCGGTGTATCCCACCGGCACCGTCGCGTTGGACTTGGCAATGGACGCGTTGTTCGACACCACATACACCGGCGATTCGGTCAGGTTGAGCGCGAGCGTGCCGTTGCTGTAGTTCGCGATCGACGCATTGCCCATCATGTCGACCACCTTCACCGTGCCGCTCGTGCCCGGTGCGTCCACCGTGAGGCTATACGGCACGCCATAGGTCGAGCTGAAGCCGACGCTCGCGTCCCACACGCTATTGTTGTGCGCCCACAAGGCAGTGATCACCGCGCCGTTACCCACCTGCTGGAACGCGTAGGCGTAGACGCCGGTCGGCGTGCCGTTTACGGGTCCGAGCGTGTGCGTGCCGTCGAGCGTATGCGTCATCGCGCTGATCGCCATCGCGACCGGCTTCGGACTGATGTTCGTCGCGCCAAATGCGCCTTGCGCGTCGCTCAGGTCGAAGAACGTGCCGTAGCCGACTTCGCCCGGATAGTCCGCACCGTAGAACACGTAGGTCTGATCCGCGCCTTCGCCCAGCGTGATGATGTGCATGCGCGCCGCGACCGCCGCTTGCGCGTACAGCACGTTTGCGGTCGGATAGTTCGGACCGTAGGAGGCGCCGAGGTCGTAGCTGATGCCGGCTTCCGTCGAGAACAACTTCATGCCCGTGCGGTAGTCGGTGGCCATTTCCGCGCGCAGAGCGCGCATCTGGCCGCGCAGCGAACCTGAGGCGGTCGAGGGGTCGCTGTCGTAGCGCTCCGGCGGATGCGACGGCGAGGTGCCCGCGTCGTAGTAGCCGTGCGTCGACACCGCGTCGATGTATTGGCCGAAGCCGAGCGGCGCGAGACGCTTCAGACGCGTCGTGGTCAGGCTCGGGAACGCGTCGGCCGGGCCCATCACCACCGCGCTCGAATCGGTCGAGTGGATGCCTTGATAGACGGACTGATACAGCGCGATGAAATTGGCGTCGGTGTCGGTCCAGAACTGGTTGGGCTCCCACGTCACCTGATAGTAGTTCGCCGACTGGGTCGGGAAGTACGCCGCGCGAATCGCGCTCGATTCCGTGCCGACGCGGCTCATGTAGTTCTGGTAATACGAAAGGCTGGTCGGCACGCTCGTGTCGTCCTGGAACGCGCCGGTGCTGCTCGCCCAGGCGGGGATGCCGTCGAGACGGATCAGGCGCATCACGTTACCGGTCTTGTAGAACGGATCGAGATTGCTGGCCGAGGGATTGAACGTGTTCGCGCCGTTCGGCTCCATCGTCGAGAGTTGACGGTCGTCGATCGTCGACGAGATGCCGAGGTCGGCCAGCAGAGGACCGTTGTCGTTCGCGCCTTGCATGCCGAAGCGGTGCTGCTCCTGGTGTGCGTAGGTGACGGCAGGCACGACCTGGGAGAGATTCGGCAGCACACCGAAGGTTGCGATTCCGACTGGACGCGTGCCGGCTTGCGGCAGTTGACCGCCGTTCTGCGCGAGCGTGCCCGTCGCGGCGAAATAGCCGGCGAGCGTCGAGGTGCAGTTGAGCGTGATGGTCTTCGAACCGCTCGGGACGGCGGTGCTGCCGCTCGCCGCCACTCGGCCGATGGTGTCAGTGACGGCCCAGTTCAGCGTGTCGGCGTTCGGCACGTTGGTGCTGAAGGCGAGCTGGAAGGTGCTGCCGGACGCGAAGATGCGCGTGCCGTCCGCGCTGGGCGTGTCGGCGGAAAGGGTGGCGCTGCCGGAACCCGCCGAGACAGCCGGCGATGCACAACTGAGTGTGGCGATGACGTTGCCCGCGCCGTTCACCGTGGCGGTGCCGCCGGTGCTGCTGTTGCCCGCCGCAGTCGAGTTGGACGAGCCGGAGCTGCCGTTGAGCTGCGTTGTTGCGTTGCTGGCGCCATTACCGCCGCCGCCACCGCCGCAGCCTGCTAGTGCCAGGGAAAGTGTCGAGAGTAGGAGTAGTTGCGATTTCATCAATCTCTAACCAATGCGTTTTTTGAACGTACGAATCCGTGCCGCTCGTCATGGCGGAACTGGCGGAATCGGACGGCCGGGGAAGGTGTGACGAAAACAACTAACGTCTTGAGGAACAGCGCATTCCACATCGGAGTGCTTGAGTTCATCGCGCCGTTCGATGAACTTTTTACTGTCCTGTAAGCAGGAAAGGCTCGGATGGGAAGAATCGACAGCAACAATACGCATTAGTATGTTTAAAAGAAGTAACGAGTCGTTACGTATGAACAATGCCGCAGTACTAATTGCATTGATCGAATCAAAAAAATACGTGTGAGGAGACTAGTTCTTATCCGCCATTCGAAAGTAGGGTCGAAGAGATTTGCAACGGATGCCTAACTATGCGAATCAGGGTAAACCGCGGAGAAGTGGGCGATAGCGCTCATTCCATAGCCGATGGAGTCTTGGAGATGGCGTAAAAGTGCTGGGCCTTCGGTGTAAGGTTTTCTCGCGACAGTGACTTCGCAGCGGAACTGGCGCTGTTTTACGGAGACGAGGCGGTGTCCCGCGAAAGGGGCGCGCCGGATAAACGATGATGGATGCCGACGTTTTGGGGCGGGTGCTTTGCTCGTCGGCTTGTCCATCCGCTGCGCAAAAAAGGCGGTTATCCAGAGAGATAAATCGTGAGAATTCTTCAATTGGTTCATGCGCCGCGACTATCCGGGGCAGAGGTACTCGTAAAGGGTCTCGCGATTCAGCATCAGCGCGGCGGCCATCAAGTCTGCATTGCGTCGCTGCTTCCCCAGCAGGACGATTTCGTCGGCATTCGCGCAGAGCTGGAAGCCGCGGGTGTCACCTGCCTGTTCCCGAGCACTCGCTACGGCAGGGTGGGCAAACTGCTGCACCTGTATCGCGTGGTGCGCCAGTTCCGTCCCGACTTCATCGTGGCGCATGCCACGCTCGCCGCGCTCTACGTGCGTCTTCTGCCCGTGCACACGCCGATCGCCTGGGTGATGCACTCCGGTGTCAACGACTTCGAGAACGGCGCGCTCAAGCAGGCCGAACGCCTCCTTTCACGGCGCGCGAGAGCGATCATCGGCGTGTCGCAGCAAAACATCGACGACTACCTGCGAGAGATCGGCAGGCATCCGGCGATGGTCGTGATCCCGAATGGCGTGGACGCGTCGCTGTTCGCCGAAGACAGCAACACATCCGCACCGGATCTCGCCGTGCCTGCGAAACAGATTGTTCAGCTGGGCCGTTATATAGAAGGGAAGAGCCAGCTGCACACGATTCGCGCATTCGAGCGTGTCGTGCAGAGCGAGTCTGAAGCGCGCCTGCTGCTATGCGGTGTGGTCGAGGACGTTTCCTATCACGAGGCGGTGCTGTCGCTGGTTCATCAGCTCGGACTGGACAGCCGCGTGACGGTCTGCGGGCCACGTCTGGATGTGGCCGCGATCCTTCGGACCTCGCGGGTCTTTGCCATGCCTTCACGTTTCGAAGCGCAGAGCATCGGCTTTCTGGAGGCGCTCGCCTCGGGTATTCCTGTCGTGGCGAGCCGGATTCCGTCGTTCGGCTTTGCCAGTGGATTTGCCGGCGTCACTCTCGTCGATACGGCGGACCCTGAGGCCTATGGCGGCGCGTTGCTCAGGGCGCTCGACATGCCGCGTGCGAAACGGCAACTGGCGGGTTACACGTTGCACGACACGGCAGATCGCTACATGACGATCGCGCGGCAGTTCGTGCAGCCGCTGCGAGTGTCGACCTGAACCGGGTCGGATCGATCGGCTCGCGTTACTGCGCCAACCGGTCGATCCGCACCGTTTCCGAGAACAGCCCCGGCAGTTCAGCGAGTTCTTGGGCTGGGCCCAGCGCGAAACCGTCGCTTACCGGATAGCGTGTCAGCGCCGGTGCGCCGCCGGTGAAATAGAAATCGCCGAGCGTCGCGTCGGTTCGTCGGTAAAGCACGAGCGCTGAATTGCGCTTGTCGTGCACGAAAGCCGGAAAGACATCCGACCACGACATGCCACGCAAGGTCGCCGCCTGAACCGGCGCGCCGTTCGCATCCGCTGCGTCGAGCGTGGCAATGTCGATGACCGCGTCCTCGTCCGTCCCGTCGAGATGCGGAGTCAAAAAAATCAGCGTATCGCCTGCGTTGCCTTGCGCGGCACCCACCGTCACTTTGACGAAGTCGGGCAGGAAACTCGCTGGCAATAGTTTGCGTTCGCCGATGGTCATGCGCGTGCCGTCGTTGGCGATTGGCGTGAGCGCGAGCCGTCCGTCCGCTCCATCCACCGCGACCAGGGACGCGCGTGATCCGCCGGTTCGGACTGGCAGGAGATTGACGTTTTGCCGCAGCGTTTTTGCCTGCGCCAGGAGTGTCGGTGCTGTGCCCGATGAACCGGCTGAGCCTGTGGAAGACGTCAGCCAGAGGTCGAGCCCGCTATCGGTGCGCTTCTGCGCGAGCAGCACGCCGGCACGTCCTGTTCCGCCGAAATCGGCCGCCACATATTGCTGTGTCAACTCGGGCCTGAATGCACGGCTGGTCTGGAGCCAGAGACGCGGGGCCTCGAAGTGCTCGCCGGTACTGCGAAGCAACCAGAACGCGGTGCCGCCGTGGCGCGCGGTGATGATCATCAGGTCGGCCTTGCCGTCGCCGTCGAAGTCGCCGAGCAGAAAGCGCGCGCTATCGAAGCACAGTTTGTCATCCGCGCAACTGGGCGCCGTGGCGCGGGGATCGAAAGGGACAATGCCGGCGTACCAGAGGGCGGGTGGCGCCGCTTTCACGAGCGACGCCGCATACACGTTGAAGCCGGGTCCGTCGTGTTGCCGTTGCACGTAGACCGCGGCTTGCTCCCCCGTGCCGCCGATGTCGCCGACCATCGCGGCAGCGAGCCGCAGATCGGTGGCTTGAGTGCGTTGCGTGGTCGCCCAACGGTAGCGCGTGGTGAGCAGGGTGCAGCCGCGCATGGTGAGCTTGCCGTCGTTTTCGCCGAGACAGTGCCGCAGCGGCGTGTAAACGAGGCCGAAGTCCCACGGCGTCCAGCGTTGCGCCATGTCCCATTGATCGCAGGTCTCGGAGATCAGATAGCCGTCGCGCTCGGCGATGCATTGCGAAGTCGCAACGCTGACGAGCGCGGCGTTGCGCGTATTGCCGGGATAGACAGTCACGGGATCCCAACGCCATTGTTGCGCGGCTGAGCCCGTGCACGCGGCGAGTGTCGGCGCCCGGCCGCTGCCCGCCGAGGTCAGGCAGCGGCTCGCCGCCGCATTGAAGAGCTGAATGGGATGCGCTTGAAAATCCGCCATGCGGCGGTCGCTGCGATCGGCAAAGGCATAGCGGCGCGCGACCCAATTGCCGTTCCACTGAAACTCGCCGAATACGTGCGAAAAGTCGCTGCCGTCGACAGAAAAATAGCTGGCGACGATATCGCGCTTGCGTTGAACTTCGGCCGCCGGCACGTTGCCGGGCCAGTCGCCGGTCGGATAGGTAATGTGGTATTCGATCGGCACGCTTTTGTTCAGCGTCTGGGCGACGTGGCGCGTGATGCGCGCGGTGTAGATGTGATCGGGATGCTCGAGAAACGGTACGGTGTCCGGATTGAGCGTGTAGATTTGCGATGCCCCGGCGAGTATTGCTTTCAGTGTGGCCGACAGCGAGGCCCGGTCGTATTGCACGCGCACGGAGCCGTCGGCATTCATCGGATAGGTGGAAAGCGTGGCGTGCTGTTCCCACAGGAGGCCGAGCGGTTCGCGGCCGCCGCGCACGGCGCCGCCGGGCAGGCGGAATTCGAGCAGACGGACTTGCGGCTTCGCCTTCAGCACCATCTGATGCACGAGCTTACCGGCGATCGGAATATTCGTTTCGATCCATTCATCAGGCACTCCCGCCATGCGTGCATATGCGAGCCGCGAGGCCCGCTCGCGGGTCTGCACGTAAGCGAAATCCGCGCCGTTGGCGCCGCCGATCAGATGCACCGTGGTGATGCACCAGCCGGCGTCGAGCCGCTCGCTGATGGCGGGGTCCACGAAGAGCAGATCGTCGTCGAGGTGGGCGACGACGGTCACCAGCGTGCCGGCGCCGCAATCTGCCGCACGCGCGGAACTGGGAAGGAAAGCGAAGAAAAGTAGCGCTAGAAAAGCAATGGATGAATCGCGAACGAACCTGGCTGGCGATGATCGCATGTTGATTCGGGCCCTGACGGTGGGTTCGATCATACTGCACCGGCATGGGCCGCCGCGTTGGCGAACTCACAGTGGGCGTTACTTTGCGCGCCGCCGGCCGGTCATGGGAGCGCCGGGGCTTACTGGTGCCAACGGCAGCCGTGGCGTTAGCGCTGGCGCTAGCGGAAATAGGCCTTGGTGTTCTCGTGAACGTCGGGGCGCGCGAGCAGATCGGAAGGCGCAAGCCAGAGATAACCGCTGTGCTGGTCGAGCCGGCCTATCGAGAGGGTGCTGGTGAACTGCAGCGCATAGGCAAGCACGATGTAGTGTGTCGACACGTCAGGCTCGGCGGCGAAATTGTCTGCGTAGTGGTGCTCGAAAACGCCCTCGAAGCGGGCGGTCGAGCGTCTCAGTCTTGCGATGCCCAATTCGGCGTCGGCGATGCGTGTGAACGCTGCATCGAGCGTTTCGTCTTTGAGAATGCGGCCGCCGGGAACGAACCATGTGCCGCGAGCCGGACGATTGCGCCGATGACCGACCAGCACGCGGCCCTCGGCGTCGCTGACGATCAGATCGATCGCGACCAGCGGTGTCAGACGCACCACGTCCAGGAAATCGATCTCGGTCAGCATGTCATCTCCTGCGGGGCGCGCGCCGGTCGGGCGCGGGTTGGTCGTGAGGTGAATCCAGAACAATTCTGAAAGCGCGATTCTGAAGGCGTCAGTAGTCACGACCGTGCTCATCGTCCCGGGTGAGACGATTCGACACATTCGCCAGCAGCAGTGCGACCAGAATCGCGCCGATCGTGGCGAACAGAAACGCCCCGGCCATCGCGGCCAGCACCAGCATTGTCCATGCGAGGCCGTTCATGTCTCGGCTCCAGCGCGTCGATATGCGTGCGATCCAGCATTCGCCTGGATTCTACGTGCGCCAACAACGCGCTGCCCTGTCACATCACGCCGAAGTATCGGCACATCGCGACAGGGTGCGGTGGCGGCCGATGCGGCCGCGGCGGCCACCACGCGCGCCGTGCGCGGCACATCCGGAGAGACGCATTCAGCGAGGTGCGTAGCCCTCCGGCGTCGTGACCGAGTCCTTGAACACGCCGGCGTTGGCGGAGACCACATAAATGGGCGCCGGCGACAGCTTGAGACTCGCGACACCGTCGCGATACGGCAAGCTCGATGCGTTGCCCATCATGTCGAACACGGTCACTTCGCCCGACGTCCCGGGCGTGTCGACACGCAGACGATAGTCCGCGCTCTGGCTCGCGCTGAAGCCGGTTTTGGCGTTCCATGCGTCGTTGTCATGCATCCACAACGCGGTCACGATCTTGCCGCCGCCGAGCCGGCGGAACGCGTACGCGTAGACGCCTTTCGGTAAATCCTTGAGCGGCCCGAGCGTATCCGTTCCGTCGACGAGCCGCGTCATCGCGGCCACTGCGAGCGCGGCCGGCTTGGGGCTGATGCGAGCGGCGCCGTACGCGCCATTCGGGTGATCGAGTTCGAAAAAAACACCATAGCCGGGCGCGGCGTCCGGCATGTCCGCGAGGTAGAACACATAGGTCATGTCCGCGCCTTCGCCGAGCAGGATGAGATGCGTGCGCGCCACGACCGCTGCTTGCGCATACAGCACGTTCGCGCCCGGATAGTTCTTGCCATACGCCGCGCCGATGTCGTAGCTGATGCCAGTCTCGGTGACGAATAGCGGCGCGCCGGGTTTCAGGTACTGGTGCAGCTCGTGGCGCAGCGCGCGCATCGCGGCGGGCAGCGCGCCCGGCACGGTGCCCTGGTTGCCTGGGTCGGCCACGCGCTCGGGAGGGTGCGACGGCGTCGTGCCGATGTCGTAATAGCCGTGAATCGTCATACCGTCCATATAGCGGCCGATCCCGAGCGGACCGAGACGGCGCATCCACGTGACATTCGCCTGCACCGAGGCATACGTCACGCCCATCACCACGGCATGCGGGTCCGTCTGATGAATGCCCTCCCAGACAGCCTTATACATCGCGACGAAATTCGCGTCGGTATCGCGCCACGGCAGGCCGCCGTCGGCGTCCGGTTCCCACGTCACCTGATAGTAGTTGTCGCGCTGTTTGGGGAAGTAGGTCATCCGCGTGCGGTTGGACTCGGCGCCGACTTTGGCCATGTAGTCCTTCATCTGCGCGAGCGAGGTCGGTGCGTAGCTGTGCGTCTCCTTGCCGGTCGGGCTTGCCCACTGAGGAATGCCGTCGAGCTGGATCAGGCGCATGATGTCGCCGCGCCGGAAATAGGGGAGCAGCTGCTTGTTCGCAGGATCGAAGGTGCCCGCGTTTTTCGGCTCCTCCATGTACCAGTTGCGGTTGTCGTTCGCCCATGACAGACCGAGCGCGGTATAGACGGGCCGATAGCCGTCGCCGTCGCAACAGTGCTGTCCGGGTGCGAGGTAGGCGGTGCCCTGTCCGCCGAATCGATGCAGATCTTCGTAGGGAAAGCGAACGGCTGGCAACGCAGCGGAGGTGTCGGGCAGTATGCCGAAAGTGGCGATGCCCGCAGGACGTGTGCCGCGCGATTCGAGCTGACCGTGGGCGCGTTCCAGCGTGGCGGAGACGGCGAAGTAGCCGGCAACGGTCGACGCGCAATTGAGGGTCGACAGCGTGGCGCCCGCCGCAACGGGAAAGCGGCCGCTGGCACGCGCGGTATTCCAGCTGTCGCGGATCTGCCAGTTGAGCGTGTCGTTTTGCGTCGGACGTGTTGTGAAGACGAGCGCGAAAGGTTTGTCCACGGCGAACAGGCGCGTGCCGTCGCCAGGCGTGTCCGCTTCCAGCAGATCGCCGTTTGCGGGCGCACGCGTTTGTGAGGACGGCGCGGCGCAGCGCAGGCCCTGTCCGGGCGGCGCTTTCAAGGAAGTGGGCACCGTTGCCGCGGATTCTGGCGCGGGGGCCGTCGCAGTGTCCTTGTTAGCCGAGGCCGGCGCTGCAGCGGTGTTCCGGGCCGCCGCGCTCGAATCAGCCGCGCTCTGCGCAACCGCGCAACGCTTTTCCACACCGGGTGCCGGATCGCCGAACACACCGTTGTTGCAATCGGCGCTGTTAGAAAACGTCTTGATGACATGTTGCTCGACCGTGCCGTACAGCACGTCGCGTGTACCGCTGAACTGGCAGGTGCCGTATTCCGCCGCGCAGGGCGCCCACTTTCGGCCGTCAATCGTCAGATCGGCATTGCTCGCGCTGTCAGGACCGGCCGAACCCGCTGCTGCACCATACGAGGAGGTTGTCAGGATGCCCAGCACGATCAATGCCGCCGCGGAGGTGGCGCGCAGCACTAACCCGTGGACACCAGAGGCGCCGGCGAGTGATGGCGGCGCGCGATATTCGCGAACATCAGACATATGTTCCCCATGTCGTTCGACGATTGAGGTCGGGCACGTTCCTGCACCAAAGCGTCGCCGGATTGCTAGTTGACCAGGCCAGAGCCGCCTCAGGCTACCTCGTGTTGCAGAGTGTTGCGGAAACCACATAGGCTATTTCCGCAATTCGATGGCGTAAACGTACCGGCTCTCATCCGACAGAATCCGTCATTGGCCCGTCTATTGCCCGGCGGAATAAAGGTGTCTTATTGCCGTGTTTCACGTCTGAAACATTAATCGTCATGTTTATATTCTCCAGATCGAGTAACAACAAATTAGATAATTTTTTTCTCGCGAAAATTGCTTATATTGGATGCAGCTTTATATGTCCCTGCCGACCGAATATATTGTCAGAAGAAAGCCCTTCGGGCATCCGGTAAGAGTAAAGACTGGTGCAAGCAAGGGGCTGCCCTCATTCTGGCGATCTGGTGGAAAGAAGTCACTTCAAATCTGCGGAATGTCGGGCAGATCAAATTGCGACTCAAGCATTTCGAGTGGCGATTGTATGTGCATCAGCGCACAAAAAATCACATTAATCAGCAACTGGATTCGCGGAATGTAAATTCATTCATATGCGGAATCGGTATTCAATTCACTGAAAAAATAGTAGCGGAACAATTGTTCCGAAAATCACTGGCTGGCCACCCTGTTGAAACGCCAACATGTCTGCAGATTCGGTCATGGCGGCTAAATGCTTGATTGCGGATGGCTATGATGCACTGCACAGAGCATCCCTCTGTGTGGGCGTTCAAGGTTGAAGAGTAGATCCGTTTTCTGGAGAGAGGATGACTATGACCTGCGCGAGTCTCGAGTCTGCAATGTTGCGCTGGGTGCACGCACCGAACAAAGGTATGCGTCGCATCGCAGTCCTGATGTTCAACGACTGCTCGCTGCAAGGCGCGGGCGTGGTTGCCGAGGTGTTCCAGGCGGCCAACGAACTGGCATCGTCCGGTTCGGGTGGCTGGTTGTATGACGTTTCCTTCCTGTCGGCCGACGGCGGCATGGTGACTTCGTCATCCGCACTGCGGGTCTGGACCGACGGGCTCGACGCCCGGCATTACGGCGGCTTCGACGCGTTGTACGTTGCGGGCGGCAAAGGCGCATTCGCCGCAGCCGGCGACGAGCGGCTGATCGCCTGGTTACGGCGTGTTCGCCGCAATACCGGCATGATCCGGCCGATCGCGGAAGGGCGCGCGCTGCTTGAAGCGGCCTATGTGCCGGACGGCAAGGAAATCGGTGAATTCCGCCAGGCCCAGCCGATGGCGTCGCGCCAGACTGAGCAGAACGGCGATGCGGGCGACCGGCTTGAATCGATGAGAAGCGCGCTCGCCATGATCAAGCGCGATCTCGGCAGCGCGACCGCTCGCACGGTGGCCGAGCGCCTGCTCGCCGATTCGTGCTCGAACCTCGCACCGTTGCTCGGTGAAGACGGCGGTTTGAGCCCTGGCGACAAAGTGCGCGCGGCGGCCCGCTGGCTGCAAGAGAATTGCCAGCAATCGATTTCGATTGCCGATGCGGCGCAGTTCGCCGCGATGAGCGAGCGCAACTTCCTGCGCCGCTTCAAGATGGAAATGGGTATCACGCCCTCGAGTTTCCTGTTGCATGAGCGCCTCGCGGTGACCTGCAGCCTGCTGACCGAGTCGGAATTGCCGGTGGACAAGATTGCGCGGCGCACCGGCATGGGTAACGGTGACCGCCTTGCGAAGGTTTTCCGCAAGCGGATGAGAATTTCCCCCACCGAGTTCCGGATTCAAAGCCGCCGAATGGTCGGCGGATAGCGCACCGCGAACCGGCTGAACGCGGCCATCGCACCGTAGCTTCGTATCGTGCCGCGGTAATTATTTCCTCGATCTTGAACAATTATAAGGAATCCGAAAATGTTGGATAAGGGACCTGTGAGTGTTGCATCGACGAACCCGGACGGCGCCAGTGCCGGCACTGCCGGTACGCATTGCGCGCGCATTGTCCCGGTCATTCTTGCCGGTGGCTCGGGCACGCGGCTGTGGCCGGTGTCGCGCGAAAACTATCCGAAGCAACTGATCGACGTGGTCGGCTCCGACTCGCTGCTCCAGGCGACCGCGCGCCGTATGGACGGCTTCCCTGCCGGCTGGAGCGTGGACGTGTCGCCGATCATCGTGTGCGGCGAAGAACACCGGTTCGTGATCGCTGAGCAGCTTCTGCAAAACGGCGTCGAAGCGCGTCTGATCGTCGAGCCTGCGCGGCGCGATACGGCGCCTGCGCTGACGCTCGCGGCGTCGCTCGCGTGCAGGGACGGTGACGACGCGATTCTCATCGTGATGCCGGCCGACCATTCGATTGCGGATGTGCCCGCGCTGCAAGCTGCGCTGGAACATGCCGCCAGATACGCGGAACGGGGTTCGATCGCCACGCTGGGCGTGCCGCCCACGCGCCCGGATACCGGCTTCGGCTATATCCGCGTTGGCGCGGAATTGCCCGATGGCGGCCATGCGATCGACGGCTTCGTCGAGAAGCCGGCCGAGGAAATTGCCGCGCAGTACGTCGCTGCGGGCATGTATTGGTGGAACGCGGGGATCTTTGTCGTGCGGGCGCGCGTGTGGCTCGATACGCTGAAACGCTTGCAGCCCGAGATGCACGCGGCCTGCGAACGTGCATTCGCAAACGGCCGCGCCGAAGGCGCGTATTTCCGTCCGCTGGCGGATGCCTTCCTGAGTTCACCCGCCGACTCGATCGACTATGCCGTGATGGAGCGTCTCACCGATGTGAGCGACGCGAATGCCTCGGACGAAAACACCGAGACAGCGCCGACGCGCGCCACCAGCCCTCAAGCGCCCGAGGCGAAGCCGTCCGGTGTCGTCGTGCGGCTCGACGCGGGCTGGTCGGATCTCGGTTCCTGGGACGCCGTCTGGGCCGCGATGGAGAAGGACGCCAACGGCAACGCCGGGCGCGGCCGCGTGACGTTCGAAGGCGCGGTGTCGAGCTATGCGCATTCAGAAGGCCGGCTCGTCGCCTGTGTCGGCACGACCAATGTGGTGGTCGTCGAAACGGCGGACGCCGTGCTGGTGGTCGACCGCTCGCACGTGCAGGACGTCAAGGGCCTGGTGTCGCGCATCAAGGCGCAGCACGCGCCCGAGGCCGATGCGCATCGCAAGGTGCGGCGCCCGTGGGGTTTCTACGATTCCATCGACCACGGTGAACGCTTCCAGGTGAAGCGCATCGTCGTCACGCCAGGCGCGAAGCTTTCGCTGCAACTGCATCACCACCGGGCTGAACACTGGGTCGTCGTGCGCGGCACGGCGCTCGTCACGCGTGGTGAAGAACAGTTCCTGCTGAGCGAAAACGAATCGACCTTCATTCCGCTCGGCACACGTCACCGGCTCGAGAACCCGGGGAAAGTCCCGCTCGAAATCATTGAAGTCCAGTCTGGCACGTATCTCGGTGAAGACGACATTGTGAGGTTCAACGACAACTACGGCCGCTGTCCGTGACAGCGCCCTCAATCATGTGCGGAAGAGAACGAACGGCAAAAACGAGGTAAGCAAAATGCGCAAGTTCCAGGATTTGTTCGCGCGAATTATCGATGTCGCGTTGGTGCTCGCGGGTGCGGCGGTGGCGTCGCAGATCCGCTTTGATTACCTCGCTCAATCCGGGTTCTATTGGGCGCTCGTGATGTTTTCCGCCGCCTTCGCGCTGGCCATCTTTCCGGCGTTCGGCGTGTATGAATCGTGGCGCGGCCGTTCCAAGCTCTCGCTGGCCGGCCAGGTGTCGCTCGCGTGGCTGATGGTGCAGGCCAGTGCGCTTGTGCTGATGTATTCGCTGCACCGGATCGACTTCGTCTCGCGGCTGTGGTTCTCGTACTGGACGGCGATGACGGGCGGCATGCTGATTGCCTACCGGCTGATCACGCATGCGGTGCTGGCGCGTGCGCGCAGTGCCGGCCTGAATTTGCATCAGGTTGCGATCGTCGGCAGCGGCTCGCAATGCGACGCGATTATCCGGCGGATCGATTCGGACCCCGGCACAGGCTTTCGCGCCACGGCCGTCTATAACACGCGCCCGGACGTGTCTGCTGTGACCAGCGCACGGGTGCCTGTCTGCGAAACGGTGGATGCGCTTGCCGACTACATTCGCACCAACGACGTGCACGAGCTGTGGCTGATGGTGTCGCTCGCGGAAGAGCCCCTGATCTGCAAGCTGATCAGCGAGTTTCGCGACGATCTGGTGAATATTCGCTTCATACCGGACGTGCGCAGCATTGCATTGTTCGATGGCAGCGGCGTGATCGATCTGCTCGGCGTGCCGGCGATCAACCTGGTTGCGTCGCCGCTGTCGGCCAGTTCGATGTTGAAGAAGGAAATCTTCGACCGCCTGTTCGCGGCGTCGGCCTTGATCGGCCTCGCGCCGCTCCTGCTCTGCATTGCGATTGCGGTGAAGCTTTCGTCGCGCGGCCCGGTTCTCTTCAAGCAGAAGCGCAAAGGCGCGGACGGCCGCGTATTCACGATCTACAAGTTCCGCTCGATGCGACTGCATGCCGAGCCGAAGGGCACGCTCATACAGGCGACGCGAGACGATCCGCGCGTCACGCGCGTCGGCGCATTTCTGCGCCGCACGAGCCTCGACGAACTGCCGCAATTTTTCAACGTGTTGCGTGGCGATATGTCGGTCGTCGGACCGCGTCCCCATGCACTCGAGCACGACGACCTCTATCAGAAAGTGGTTGCCGGCTACATCAATCGCTATCGGATCAAGCCGGGCATTACAGGCTGGGCGCAGATCAACGGCTTTCGTGGCGAAACCGACCGCATCGAGAAGATGGAGCGTCGCGTCGAACATGACCTGTACTACCTGGGGCATTGGTCGTTCGCACTCGATATGCGGATTATCGGCGCGACGATTGTCGCCGGACTGGCGCATCGAAACGCTTACTGAGTACTAAGTAGTTAACAAGCACGCTAGGCGCTACCCCCTGAGGATAGTCCCTGGCGCTAGGAGGAAACACCATGAGCTCGCTTGGCATACGGACGGGAAGTCTCGTGATTTTCACCGTGACAACGCTGCTTGCCGGATGCGGAGAAGTACCGGGTCAACGGATGGTCACCCCAGCCGCGATTCAGGACACGGGAGGGGACTACAGCACGGAGGCGGCGCAGCAGCAGCAAATACCGATTACCGATATCAACCTCGCGCTGCTGCGCAAGATGAACGCGTCGCGGACGTCCGCGACGCTGCCGCCTGAGACGACCGCGCTGTTCGGCAAACCGACGGCGTACAAAGTCGGCCCGGGCGACGTGCTGCAGATCGTCGTATGGGACCACCCGGAACTTGCCGCCGCGCTTGGCCAGCCGGCGCAGAACGCGAAAACGTCGGATGCCGCGCCCGGCTTTCTGATCGACGAAAACGGCGACGTGCAGTTTCCGTATGCAGGCACGGTGCATGTGGCCGGCAAAGACGTCGGGTCGATCCAGAAGGAGCTGCACAGGCGCCTGAGCGTCGTGTATCAGAAGCCTGAAGTGACGGTGCGGGTGGCCTCGTTCCGCAACGCGCAGGTCTATGTCGACGGTGAAGTGCGCACGCCCGGCGCGCAGTCGGTCACCGACATTCCGCTGTCGTTGACGAGCGTGATCAACCAGGGCGGCGGCTTCAGCCCGAATGCGGATCGCAGCCGCGTCGAGCTGATCCGCAACGGCGTGACGTATCCGCTCAATGTGGACGATCTGATCAAGCGCGGCCGCAATCCGTCGGACATCTACCTGCAAGCGGGCGACATCGTACGCGTGGCCTCGCGGGAAGACAGCGGCGTCTATGTGATGGGCGAAGTCAACAAGCCGGCGACGATTCTGCCGATGCGCAACGGCTCGCTGACGCTTTCGCAGGCCATTTCCGATAGCGGCAGCTTCGACTCGAACACGGCGGCGGCGCGGCAGTTGTTCGTGATCCGCAATTCGACCAGCGACTCGCCGCAGGTCTACCACCTCGATGCGACTTCGCCGGTGTCCATGGTGCTCGCCAATCAATTCGAGCTTCAACCGAAGGACGTCGTGTATGTCGGTCAAGGCGGCCTGGTCCGCTTCAACCGCGTGCTGAACCTGCTGCTGCCGGCAATCAATGCCGCGGTGACGGGCGCGGTTCTTGCGAAATGACAACCGTGCAACGTGACCTGGCACCGCCGGGATTTGTTGGGTGAAAAAATGGCAATCAATTTCGAAAACCGTTACACCGACGTGTCCGCACAGGACGAGCTGCATCTTTCGGACTATCTGCGCACGATCGTGAGGGGGTGGCGCACGATCGTGATGGTGACGCTGATCGCACTCGCGCTGGGGTGCGCGTATGCCTTCCTCGCGCCGCCGACATATCGCGCGGATGTGCTGTTCCACGTCGAGGACAAGACGGCCAATGCCAACGCGAACGGCAAGGATTCCTTGCCGCCGCTCACCGGCATGTTCGACACCAAGCCTTCGACGGCGGCAGAGATCGAGTTGCTGAAGTCGCGTCTGGTCACCGAGGAAACGGTCAAGAAGCTGCACCTCGACATTACGGCGTCACCGCGTTATTTGCCGTTTATCGGCGGAATGATTGCGGGGCTGGTGAATGGGCAGTGGGGCCTCAGGTTGCCTCCTTTCATCAACCTGTCGGGCTACGCATGGGGTAACGAGAGCATTGCCGTGTCGCGCTTCGACACGTCGAAGGATTTCTACGATACGACCTTCACGCTGATTGCGGGCGACGCAGGCTCGTACGTGCTGCGCGACAAGAACGGGATCGCGATTCTCTCCGGCCATGTCGGCGAGACCGTGGAAACCGATACCGCCGATGGCCCGATCGCGTTGCACGTCGACAAGCTGGTCGGCGCGCCCGGCTCGCGTTTCGAACTGCAGCGCGCCTCGACGCTGGGCACCGTGGACCGCTTGCAAAAGGCGCTCGTAGTCGCCGAAACCACGCTGCAGTCCGGCGTGATCCGCACGAGTCTCGAAGGCGGCGATCCCGCGCTGACCGCGGCGATCGTCAACAGCATGGCGCGCGAATTCGTGCGTCAGGATGTGGAGAGCCGTTCGACCGAAGCGGAGCACATGCTGGCCTTCCTCGATCAGCAACTGCCCGGCTTGCGCAAGGAACTCGACGAAGCCGAGCAACGCTACAACAAATTCCGCAATGCGCACGGCACCGTCGATCTCGGCGAAGAAAGCCGCCTGCTGCTCCAGCAGGTTGTCGACAACAAGACGAAGCTGCTCGATCTGCAGCAGCAACGCGCGGAGATGTCGCAGCGCTTCACGGCGAATCACCCGGCGGTGGCCGCGCTCGATGCGCAGATCGCCGCATTGCAGGGCGCGGCGGCCACCATGAACCGCAGCGTGGCGGTGATGCCGGATACCGAGCAGACCGCGTTGCGCCTGCTGCGCGACGTGCACGTCGACACCGAGCTCTATACGAATCTGTTGAATAGCGCGCAGCAACTCCGGGTGGCGAAAGCCGGCCAGGTGGGCAACGTGCGCGTGGTGGACTTCGCCGAAACGCCTGACGAGCCGGTGCGTCCGAAGCGCGTGCTGGCGATCCTGATTTCGCTCGGCGGCGGCTTGCTGATCGGCATCATGCTGACCTTCTTCAAGCGCGCGATGTACGGCGGCGTGGAGCGTCCGGACGAACTCGAAGCGGTGCTCGGCGTGCCGGTGTTCGCGATCGTGCCGCGCAGCCAGACCCAGCTGCGTTTGCAGGAAAACGTCATGCTGCGCCGTCGCGGGCTTCATGTGCTCGCGCAGCAGGCGCCGGAGGACATCGCCGTGGAAGGCGTGCGCAATCTGCGGACCTCGTTGCAGCTGTCGCTCGATCACGCGGAGAACAACATCGTGATGATCACGGGTTCGCGGCCCGATACCGGCAAGTCGTTCCTGTCGGTGAATCTGGCGGCGCTGGTGGCGTCGGCGAACAAGCGGGTGCTGATTATCGACGGCGACATGCGCCGCGGCGACGTCCATTCGCATTTCGGCATCGCCCATCAGCCGGGGCTCTCGGATGTGCTGAGCGGCGGCGATCTCGCGTCGATGGTCCAGCGCGACGTGCTGCCCGGACTCGACGTGCTCGCCAAGGGCACGCTGCCCTCGCATCCATCCGAATTGCTGATGAGCAAGCGTTTCCAAACGATGCTCGACGACTTGAAGTCGCACTACGACATCGTGATCGTCGACACGCCGCCGGTGCTCGCCGTGACCGACTCGACGGTGATCGGCAAATACGCCGGCACGACGCTGCTGGTGGTGCGCCACGGCCGCCATCCGCTGAACGAGATTGCCGAGACGGCCAAGCGGCTGCTCAACGGCGGCGTTTCGCTTAAAGGTGTGTTGCTGACCGACGTGCCTCAGGAAGGGGCATTCCTCGGTTCCGGCTATCAAGGCGGTTATTACGGATACGACAGCATCGCGGGTTGAGGCGGCGGCTCCATGACGGGGCCGTTCACTCGATCGAGCTGTTGCACTGACATCGCAAAGTTCAATGAGGGGGGAAGCTTCATGAAACGCAAGGTCGCGCTGATTACCGGCATCACTGGACAGGACGGGTCGTATCTCGCCGAGCTGCTGCTCGCCAAGGATTACGACGTACACGGCATCAAACGCAGGTCATCGCTGTTCAATACGGACCGGATCGATCATCTCTATCGCGACCCGCACGACCCGGACCAGCGGCTCTTCCTGCATCACGCGGACCTGACCGACTCGACCAGCATCCTGCGCGTGATCCAGCGTGTCGAGCCCGACGAGATCTACAACCTCGCGGCGCAGAGCCACGTGGCGGTTTCGTTCGAGGAACCGGAATATACCGCTAACGCGGACGGCCTCGGCGCGTTGCGGATTCTCGAAGCGGTCCGCATTCTGGGCCTTCAACACGAGACGCGCTTCTATCAGGCTTCGACCTCGGAGCTGTACGGTCTCGTGCAACAGGTGCCGCAGTCCGAGGCCACGCCGTTCTATCCGCGCAGCCCGTATGCGGTCGCCAAGCTGTTCGCGTACTGGACCACGGTCAATTACCGCGAGGCATACGGACTCTATGCCTGCAACGGGATTCTGTTCAATCACGAATCGCCGGTGCGCGGCGAGACCTTCGTGACGCGCAAGATCACGCGCGCCATCGCGCGCATTGCGGTGGGCATGCAGAAGACCTTGTATCTGGGCAATCTGTCGGCGTTGCGCGACTGGGGTCATGCGCGCGACTACGTGGAGATGCAATGGCGCATGCTGCAACAGGAGCGGCCGGAGGATTACGTCATCGCCACCGGCGTGCAGTACAGCGTGCGTGAGTTCGTTCAGCATGCCGCCGCCGAGCTGGGCGTCACGGTGCGTTTCGAAGGCACCGGTGTGGAAGAAGTCGGCATCGTCGAAAAGGTGGAGGGGCGCGAAATCAAGATGTCGCCCGGCGATGTGATCGTGCGCGTCGATCCGCGCTACTTCCGGCCGGCCGAAGTCGAGACGTTGCTGGGCGATCCGTCGAAAGCCCATGCGCAGCTCGGCTGGAAGCCGACCACGTCGTTCAGCGCGCTCGTCAAGGAAATGGTGCGGGCGGACTATCAGATTGCGAGACGTGACGCGCTTGTCACGCTGGCCGGTTTCACGGCGCTGGAACATCACGAGTAACGGCGATGAACAAACAAGCACGCATCTTCGTGGCGGGCCACCGTGGCATGGTCGGCTCCGCGCTGGTCCGGCGGCTCCATGCCGCGGGTTATGTCAACGTCGTCACGCGGACGAGGGCGGAGCTCGACCTCACGGATCAGGCTGCCGTGAACGGCTTTTTCGAGCGGGAAAAGATCGAGGTGGTGCTGCTCGCGGCCGCGCGCGTGGGCGGCATTCTCGCCAATGCGTCGCAGCCCGGCGAGTTCATCTATGAAAACCTGACGATCGAAACCAATGTGATTCACGCCGCGTATCGCGCGCAGGTGGAGCGGCTGGTGTTCTTCGGGTCGTCTTGCATTTATCCGAAGCAATGTCCGCAGCCGATCCGCGAGGAGTATCTGTTGACCTCGCCGCTCGAGCCGACCAACGACGCCTACGCGATTGCGAAGATCGCCGGACTCAAGCTGTGCGAGGCGTACAACCGCGAATACAACACGCAGTACGTCTCGTTGATGCCGACCAATCTGTACGGCCCCAACGACAACTACGACCTGAACAGCAGCCATGTTTTACCGGCTTTGCTGAGAAAGGCGCACGAAGCGAAGGTGAACGGCTCCGCGAGCTTGACCGTGTGGGGCTCGGGGACGCCGCGCCGCGAGTTTCTGCACGTCGACGATCTCGCCGCGGCGACGCTCTTCGTGCTCGAGCACAACGTGACAGAAGGCCTGTTCAACGTCGGGGTGGGCGAAGACCTGTCGATTCGCGAGCTGGCCGAATGCATCTGCAAGGTGGCCGGCTTCGAGGGTGAACTCGTGTTCGATGCGTCGAAACCCGACGGCACGCCGCGCAAGCTGCTCGACGTATCGCGGCTCGCGCAAATGGGTTGGCACGCGACCATTGGCCTCGAAGAGGGCATCGCGTCCACGTACCGGGAATTCGTTGAACTACACGCCGGCTCGACCCCTGTTGCCGCCATGCACGTTTAGGCGCGTACCGAAGGGTCGTCGAGCGCGATTTCTGCAATGAGGGGGCGCGTGGAGCGTTTCGCGAGAGCAACGTGCAACGCACACAGGGACGATTTTCGAGGAGTGGCACAAAAATGACTGCGTCAGTCACGATCTTCCACAACGTCGTATGGTCGCGTCACAAGGGCGTCGTGTTCTCCGCCTTGCATAACATCTCGGCATCCGGCGCGATTCGCTACTCGATGGTGCAGATTGCGGATACCGAGCACGACCGTGTCGGCTTTTCGGACGTCGACTACTCGTACCATCGCTATCCGATGCAGAAGCTGTTCGACGGTTGCTACGAAGATGTGCCGACGCTGAAGATGATCGCGCGGCTCACCTGGGAAGTGTTGCGGACCAAGTCGGATCTGATCGTGCTGCCGGGCTACCACCGTCCGGAATACTGGGCGATGCTGGCGGCGTGCATCGTGACCGGCAAGCGGCGCGCGGTGTTCTGCGATTCGACCGCCCGCGACCGGCCCAAAAAACTGCTGACGTCGATTCCGAAGCGCGTGTTCTTTTCGCTGTGCGACGGCTATTTCGGTTTCGGCGAGCGCAGTCGCGAGTATCTGCTGTCGCTCGGCGCGAAGCGCGACAAGATTTTCGTGCCATGCCAGGCGGCGGCAATGCCCGGATCGTTTTCGCCGGAGCGCGCGCTGGTCGAGCGGGTTGCGGCGCGCGCCGGCAATCCGCCGGTGTTTCTGTACGTGGGCCGTCTTTCCGAAGAGAAGGGCATCGGCACGCTGATCGAGGCGTTCGCCGGCTTGCGGCGCCGTATTCCGGCGGCGAAGCTGCGCATCGTCGGCACGGGGCCGATGGCGGACGCGCTGCACGCGAAGGTGGCCGACCTCGAACTGGGCGACGCGGTGACCTTTGCCGGCAGTTTGCAGGACGAGCCGCTTACCCGGGAATACTACGGCGCGACCTGCATGGTGCTGCCGAGCTATAGCGAGCCGTGGGGACTCGTTGTCAACGAGGCGCTTGCGCATGGTTGTCCCGCGGTGGTGAGTGAGAGTTGCGGCTGTGTGCCGGAACTGGTGATCGACGGTGTGAGCGGCTATGCGTTCACGGCGGGCGATGTTGCCGGATTGCAGCGCACGATGCTCAAGGCGATGGAGGCGTTCGCCGACGCCGGCGGCACGGCGCGCCGTTGCATGGATGTGATTCGCCGTTTCGATCCGCCTTCTGCCGCCGCCAATATCGCGCGTGGCTGCGCGCTGATGCTGAGCGACTGATGCGCCTCACGGCCCCATCGCGCATGCAAAGCTCTAACCCGTTCTGGCAGTCACAATGAAGATTCTGATCTACGGCCTCAATTACGCGCCTGAACTCACGGGGGTGGGTAAGTACACCGCGGAAATGGCGGTGCTTCTGGCCAGACGCGGCCACGAGGTTCGCGTGGTGTGCGCGCCGCCTTATTACCCCGAGTGGCGCGTTGCGGCGAACTATGCGGCGTGGCGGTATCAACGCGAGACGCGCGACGGCGTGACGATCTGGCGCGCGCCGCTGTGGGTGCCGGCGCGTCCCGGCGGGCTGAAGCGGATGCTGCATCTGGCAAGCTTCGCGGCGAGTTCGTTGCCGCTGCTCGTCCGGCAGCTGCTATGGCGCCCCGACGCCGCGATGCTGATCGCGCCGACCCTGATGTGCGCGCCCGCCACGTTGGCGTTCGCACGTCTCGCGAGCGCGAGTGCGTGGCTGCACATTCAGGACTTCGAGGTCGACGCCGCTTTCGATCTGGGTCTTCTGAAGAGCTCGCGCGCTGCGCGCGTGGCGCGCTGGATCGAAAGCGCATTGCTGCGGCGCTTCGATACCGTGTCGTCGATTACGCCGCAGATGAGTGCGCGTGCGGCGCTCAAGGGTGTCGAGCCTTCGCGGGTCGTGTGCCTGCCTAACTGGGTCGACGTGTCGGCCATCTTTCCGTTGGCGCATACGAGCGACTACCGGCGCCTGCTGGGCATTCAGGCCGGTCAGAAGGTGGTGCTGTACTCGGGCAACATGGGCGCGAAACAGGGCATCGAAACGCTCGCCGATGCGGCGGCATCGCTTGCTGCGCGTGCCGACCTCACCTTCGTTTTTTGCGGCAGCGGCGCGGCGAAAGAGCATTTGCTCGAGCGTTGCGCAGGATTGACGAACTGCATTTTCATTCCGCTGCAACCGGTGGAGCGCCTGAACGAGTTGCTCAATCTCGCCGACATTCACGTTCTGCCGCAACGTGGCGATGCCGCGGATCTGGTGATGCCGTCCAAGCTCACCGGCATGTTTGCAAGCGGCCGCGCCGTCGTGGCGATGGCGCGGCGCGGCACGGCTCTTTACGACGCGGTGTCGCCGCGCGGCGTGGTGGTGCCGCCGGATAACGTCAAGGCTTTGGCGGCGGCGATCACGGTGCTGGCAAGCGATCCCGAACGCCGTGCGGCGCTCGGCAAGGCGGCACGCAACTATGCGAAACGCGCGCTATCGCCGGAGTCGACGATCGGCACGTTCGAAGCGCGGCTCGCGACGCTGGTTGGTGGTTCGCGTGGTCAGCATCCGAGTGTGGAGACACCGTATTTCAGCGCTCCGCGGTCTTCAGTCGCCACTGCGGTCCGGCAGCGCAAGCCGGCTACGACGGAGGAAGCCGCGCCGGATTGATCCGGTACGCGGCCATCTCATGAACGCGATGTCACCACGGGGATTTGTAGACGGCGTGCTTGCCCGTGTTGTACGGATCGGCGTAAGTGTTTTTCGCCGCGCCTTCGGGCATCAGGCCGTCGGCCGCATTCGGACGGCCGGGCTGGCCGGCCACGCGCACCTTGCCGTTGGCGGCGGCCTGCGCCTTGTTGGGCTGCTGGCCTTTACGCACTGCAGGCAGGGCAGGCCGCGCTCCGCCCAACACCGTCATGCGCTGTTCGTCGAGCAGGGCTGCCTGCTGGGCGTCGGCGGTATTGCCTTGCTGCGCGTCTGGCGAGCCGTAGTCGCGCGGGGCGCCGAGCAACTGCGCTTCGCTGTTGCGGTTTGCGGTGCCCGGTTTGGCGCGTGCTGCCGGGGCGGGGGTGCCGTAGCTGGTCGCAGCCGTAGCGGCAAGGGCCGGTGCGGCGGGCGCGGGCGCTGCTGCGTTCTGCGCGAGTGCCGGTGCGGCATAAGTCGCGATGGCGATCAGCAGCGAGGATGTCATAGGCCGAAGCGAGATGTTCATCGTATGCCCAGGGGAGATGCGGTCGCAATAGCGTTATCGTGCGCCAGGCTGTACGCGTGCAGCCGCCAAAACGCTTGCTCGTACGGCCATGAGACCGGCTTCAGTAAGGAGTCGAAACATAATGTAAGCGCGGTGCGGCGGTATGTTGAGTTCCACTCGTGGTCTGGAGAAATCTGATGGGTAACGCTGCCGACGATCCGCAAATCGGGCGTATGCCGGACGTCGGAGGCATGCGCGAGGATGGCCGCGTCATCGATCTGAGCCTCGCTGGAAAGGGCAACTATCGCGCGAAGCGCGGCGCCCTGATCGAGCTCGTCTGGTTCGTCGTTGAAGCCTGCGTCATCAACAACAAGCTGCTGCCGCTCTCGTCGGTCCGGGTTGCGCTGTTACGCCTGTTCGGCGCGAAGATCGGCACGGGTTGCCGCTTCGTGCATCCGTTGCGCGTGAAATCGCCGTGGAACCTCGAGGTAGGCGATAACTGCTGGTTCGGCGTCGACGTCTGGATCTACAACCAGGCGCTGATCCGCATCGGCTCGAATGTCTGCATTTCCCAGGGGACGTTCCTGAGTGCCGGCTCTCACGACATGAGCACCACGATGGATCTGCGCGTCGCGCCGATCGTCATCGAGGACGGCGTCTGGATCACGTCGAAATGTGTTGTGCAGATGGGGGTGACGATCGGCCGGTCGGCCGTGGTGACGCCGTTATCCGTCGTACATCGCTCGCTCGATCCAGGGGGCGTGTATGGCGGCAATCCATGTCGTTTTATCCGGAACCGTTTCGATTCCGTAACCTGAAGCACGGATAGAGAACCGCAGCGTTTATAAGCTGAGGAGGCCAGGTCGTTGACGAGCCGGAATGTCGGCGGCCGCGGTGGGATGGTCGATCGATGCCTTCGATCGACGCCCGCGGCGACGTCGATGATGCGTTCGGCACCGACATGTGCGTGGTTTGCTTGCCAGCCCCGGTTGGATGAGTAGCCGGATCGACGCACTTGGAAATGCATGAAAAAGATGGGAGTAGGGATGTTCATCGATACTCGCACGGTTCAACACAACACGGCCATTGAAACGACGGTCGGCATCATCGGCGGCGGTGTCGCCGGCATTACGCTTGCGCTGGAGATGTCGAGGGCGGGGATCGACACCTGCATGCTCGAGAGCGGGGGCTTCGGGCCTGATGACGAAACCCGCGACCTCTATCGCGGCGAGAATGTCGGGCTTCCCTATTCGTTCGCGGACGGCTCGCGCAGCCGCTATTTCGGCGGCAGCAGCAATTGCTGGGGCGGCTGGTGCCGGCCGCTCGATCCGTGGGACTTCGAGAAGCGCGACTGGATCCCGTACAGCGGCTGGCCGTTCGGTTTCGAAGAACTGGCGCCGTACTACGCGCGTACGCACGAACTGCTGAAGCTCGGCCCGCAGACTTTCGATCCTGCCTACTGGGAACGCGAGATCGGACGCCACGACGTGCGCCGCATACCGCTCGCGACCGGCGACATGCGCGACACCGTCGCGCAGTTCAGCCCGCCGGTGCGTTTCGGCAAGGCCTATCGCGACGAGCTGTCACGCTCGGCGCGGGTGCGCGTGTTTCTGTATGCGAATGTGCAGAACATCGACGCCGACGCTCAGGGCACGTCGGTTTCGCGGCTTCAGGTGGCGACCATTAGTGGACGCAAGATGACGGTGACCGCGCGGATTTTCGTGCTGGCCACAGGCGGCATCGAGAATGCGCGTCTCCTGCTCGCCTCGAACAACGTGCAGGCGGCCGGCCTCGGCAATGCCAACGATCTGGTGGGCCGCTATTTCATGGATCATCCGCGGATGATGTCCGGCAAAGTGCGTTTTCGTCCGGGCAACGCGCGCAATAAGCTGTACGACATCAAGTATCACTATCAGAATGCCGCGGTGTCGGCGCATGGCACGAAGATATCCTCGCAGTTCGCGCCGAAGCAGGAGTTGATGGAGCGCGAGAAGCTGCTGAATTCGCGCGTGTGGCTCTATTCGCGCTGGTACGGTGAGGGAACCGCGGGGTCCGAGGCGCTGATCCACTGCAAGGAAGCGTTGTTGCAAAAGGACCAGCCGGGCCGCAGCCTGAAAACCGATGTGGCGACGATGATCGCGCATCCGCTGCACACCGTGGGCTACGGTTTGACGCGGCTTTTGCAATGGCCGGCGCTGATCACCGACGTGACGTTGCAGGCGATCGTCGAAGCGGTGCCCGATCCGGATAGCCGGGTCACGTTATCGGCCGATAACCGCGACCGGTTCGGCATGCCGCGCGTGAAGGTGGAGTGGCGTCTGGGCGAACAGGTGCAACGCACCTTCGACAAAACGTTCGCGTTGCTCGCGCAGGAGTTGCAGATGGCCGGCATCGCGGACGTCGAACTCGACGCGCCGCTCGAAGGCCGCCGCTGGCCCGCGAAACTGGAGGGCACGTGGCATCACATGGGCACCACGCGCATGCACGATTCGCCACGCGAAGGCGTGGTCGATCGCGATTGCAAGGTGCACGGAATGAGCAATTTTTATGTGGCGGGCAGCTCGGTGTTTCCGACGGTCGGCGCCAACTTTCCGACCATCACGATCGCCGCGCTTGCGCTGCGCCTCGCAGGTCATCTGGTGCGGCAACTCGATGTCCCGGATATCGTCGGCAATACGCGGGGCGACGCCGCCAACAGTTCCCTGACGTCGATTCAGGCGCTGCAGCCGCAGGTCGAAACCCTGCCGATCGCGGCCTCGACGTTGACGCCATTGATGAAGGAGCAGTGAAGAACAGCCGGTGTCGGTGCGCGCCTTGCGCCGCGCGCCGTTATCGTTATTCCAACGTTACCGGCCAGGTTGAGTCGTGGCTTCGCGCAACGTGGCGAGCGTATTTCCGCGCGTTTCGCTGCTGCTGCCTTTCGTTTCCAGCAGCGTGGTCAACGCGCTGACCATGGTTTCGATCCGGAAGCGCGCCTCGAAAGTGCGCGCTGCCTGAGCGCGCATGGCGGCGCGCGCGGTGTCGTCGAGTTCGAGCCAGCGCACGAGATTCTTTTCCGTACCGTCCACCGTGTCGGGGGCCACCATCCCCGCACCGTCCGCTTCGATCTCGCGCCACACGTTGACCTTGTCGGAGATCAGCGCCGGCAGTCCGCAGCCGAGCGCTTCGGCAACCGCTACGCCGAAGTTCTCCTGATGCGAGGGCAGAACGAACACGTCGCTTGCGTGGAACGCGCCCCACTTGAGATCGCCCTGCAGCATGCCCGGCAGGCTGATGCGGTGCGCGATGCCGCCCGCCTGTGCCTGGGCGCGCAAACTGGCTATCCAGCCGGTCTCGTCGGGACCGGCGATCACGAGATGCAGCGACGGATCGCGGCCGGCGACGCGCGCGAACGCATCGATCAGCAGATCGCAGCCTTTTTTCGCGTGCACGCGGCCGAGAAACAGCACGATGCGTTTGCCGCGCAAGCCAGGCACGGCGTGCAGGAACGCTTCACGCAGGGGTGCTGCGTCGAGCGGCGGCACGGTCGTGCCGTACGGCACGATCCGCTCATGCGCCCGGTACAGCCAGAACGATTGACGGGCACGCGCGCACTCTTCCTCCGTCGTGAAGATGACGGCGCGTGCGTCGCGCAGTACCCGGTATTCGGCCCACGGCCAGTACAGCCACTTCTTCAGATGCTTGAGCGGGTAGGCCTGTTTGAACCACGGGTCGAGCATGCCATGCACGTACACGTAGTAGGGCACGGCGCTGCGGCGCAGCGCTTTCCACGCCGCCAAGCTGTGGTACTGCCACAAGCCGTGCACGATGACCGCATCGAAGCGATTGGCGTTGGCGGCGAGCCACGGCGCGAGTTGCGCGCTATAGCTATAGCGGCTGTTGACCGGGCCGAACGCGTGCGCCGGAAACGGAAAGGCTGCGAGGCAGGTGTCGCCGGGCGCATCGCAGGTGGCGACTTCGATTTCGTGCCCGGCGTCCTGCATCGCCGCACCGCTGCGACGAACGCCCTCGACCGGGCCGCCCGCGCGTGGATCGATGCTTGCAAGCAGATGGAGAATTTTCATCGGGCGATATTCGGTCAATTGGGCCGTCGATTGGGCGGTCGATCGGGGCCTCGCGTCGGCGTGGTGTGCGACATGAGGGCGCCGAACTGGCTGGAGCCGGGCGCGGCGGTTGCCGCGTGCGACATGCCGAGGATCGTCGCGAGATCCGCGCGGCCCGTGCCGGGTTGGATTCGGCCCGGCAATTCAGGCATGGCGGCCGGGTGCAAACGCGCAGGGACGGTGGGCGGGCGCCTTACCCGCGCCGGTAGTGCGCGCTGCAATCGCGCGTGCGTGGCGATCATCAGGCCGAGGGCCAGGCCGAATATCAGCCCTGAGAAGCGCGGCCCGAGCGGATTGCCACCGATCGACGTAGCCGGCAGCGCGGCGAACAGCATGATGGCGCGGCCTAGCACCGGAAGCATGGGGGCGTCGGGAACCACCACGCGCCAGTAGCGGTACGAGAAAAAGCAGATTGCCAGCGCGGCCAGGGTCGCCAAAGGCATGGCGATACCGAACAGCAGTCCGCCCGCGAAAAGCTGATAGACCCAGAAATTGTGACCCGCTGGCCATTCGTTGATCGCGTAAAAGTCTTTCTCGCTGATCTGGCCGGCGAGGTCCGGCAGGTAAACGGGGGAGTAGCGGTAGTAGTGCCCGTAGCCCTCGCCGAACAGCAGCGTTTCGGGCGACGCCGTCACCTGATCGTACTGATCGCGCATCTCGGCGAGACGGGTGATCGTGGTTGGATCCTTGCCGGTGACGGTTTCTTCAGACGCGAAAATACGCTGCGTCCAGTGCTCGGTGACGGTTGGAAAAGTCACGGCCACGATGCCGACCACGCCGGCCAGCACCGCGCCGGTCATCACGCTGCGGGCGGCCGTGCGCCAGACGAGCTGGATCGACGGCGCGCTCAGTGCCATCGCGATCAGGAACAGCAGGACTGTGCCGATCATCAAACTGCGCGTCACACTCAGCAACTCGATGATCACGCTGACCGCGAACACGCCAATGGTGAAAAACGAAAAACGTTTGGCGACGACGAATTCGTGCAGTAGCACGGCTTGCAACCCCAGCAAGGTCACGGAGATGATGCGAAAGCGCGCATCCTCGAGATCGCCGCTGGTGGCCACGCCATAGACGAAAGTGAACAGGAGGCAGATCACGTTGGAGACGAACACGGCTTTCTCGAACTGCGAGATTCTGTATTCGCTCCAGGGACGGCAAGCCACGAGGTAGCCCAGCAAAAACAGCACGAACGGCAGGAGAACGCGCAGATAGTTGCCGGTGTCGTTATCCTGAACAAGCTGGGCAACGATGCTGCCGAGCACGCACAGCAGCACGCTGAAAGTGACCACCGAGCGCAGCCGCGAGCCGTTGTGAACGCGTGGTGCGATCAGGACGAGAGCGAGTCCCGCGGCGATCACCGGGATGACGAATACGAACTGGACGAAGTGGCCTACGTTGGCGTCGGGCGCTTTATAGTCCAGCGCAAGCGGTAGCAGAAAAACCCATATCCAGGGCGTTGCGTACTGATGGCGCATTGCTGATTCCTCCCCGTGCTGTCGATCCGCCGTCGGTCCAAAGCGGACGGTCTCGCATCGGGTCATTGTGAGGGAATATCCCCGGTTGCCGGGTCCCTCTGTCCGGTTTCGTCGCCCATTGCCTGGGTTCTGGCGACAGGGGCAAGGCCGCTCCCTGCAAGACGCGCGCACACTTGTCGATGTTGTCGGCCAATGCCTTGATGTTGGCGCGCACGCACGCGTGCCGCCACGGAAGATGCAAAAAGGAACATGCGTCCGCGAATGGCGACAGGGGAGAACAACATGAAATTATTCGGCGGGGCGAGATCCGTAACAGCCGGGCGAGCCGTCGAGCTGGATTTCGTGCGCGGCATCGCCATTATCATGGTGATGGGGTTTCACTTTCATGCCGTTCATACCGGCAACTTCCTGATCGAGATCATCGAATACCCACTGAAGAATTTCGGGCGGGAAGGTGTCAATCTGTTCTTTACGCTGAGCGGTTTTCTGGTTGGCGGTCTGCTGCTTCGGCAGTACGCCGAAACAGGCAACGTCGACGCCAAGCGCTTTATCGTCCGGCGGATTTTCCGCATCTGGCCCGCGTATTACGTGTTGATCGCGTTTCATGTGCTGGCCGGGCGTCATCCGTGGAATACGTTTCTGATCCAGAACCTGACCCATCTGCAGAACTATCTGGGCACCTCGATTACCCAGACCTGGAGCCTCGCGGTCGAAGAACACTTTTATCTCGTGCTGCCTGCGCTGCTGTTGTTGTTCGCGCGCTGGCGCCTTGGCGCGTGGACGATCGTCGGCGTGCTCACGGGAATCTGTGCGGTGGTGCTCACCGCGCGTTGCTTCGCGGTGGCGGGCGGCAACCTGGAAGGGGCATTCGCGTATACGCAATACCGCATCGACAGTTTGCTGGTCGGCGTGATTCTGTCCGCGATCTACTGGATGAAACCGGGCGTCTATCATCAGCTCGCAAAGCGCAAGTGGCTGCTGATCGCCAGCGTCGTCCTGCTGTGCGCGTGGCTCGGCCTTGCGACGAAACACATCGCGCTCGACGAAAGCATCGGTTACACGATTCAGGCGCTTGGTTTCGCCGCGCTGATCGTGTTCGTGCTGGAGTATTCGGGATCGTTCAGGACGTCGTGGGTGTATCGCGGGATTGCGTGGATCGGCCTCTATTCGTACGGCATTTACCTGTGGCATTCGCTTGCGCTTGCGCCGGGCGACCTGGTGATCCGCAAAGCAACGGCCATGGGTCTTGCACCGAGCCTGATCTGGATCGTGGCGCTCATCGCACAGTTCGCTTTCGCGATTGCGATCGGCTACGTGACAACGCGTGCGATCGAATATCCGTTCCTGCTGATGCGCAACGCGCTGTTCCCGGCAAAGCGCAACAGTTCGGTGCGCCAGGAGGTGCCTGTTGCAGGCGGCCAGTTGTCCTGAGTATGTTCAAGCGTGCGCGGACAGGATCTGGCTTGGCTTCGCGCCAGCCAGCAGCGCTGCCGCGCTTGCCATGGCATCTCATGCATGGCGCGAGAGGCGCTCATGCGTCCCTGCAGAGGCGACGGTGTGTCGAAAAGGGCGTGTTGCCGGATCAGGCCATCTGCTGAAGCAAGGTCTGCTTGAATTGTCCGAGCGTATGCCGTGACAGCAGATCTTCGCGAGCAGCCGGAACGGCCTGGGGTTCGTGCGGCCACGAGGTCATGGTTTCGGTGATCGCCTTGCCGATCGAGGCGGAGCTCAGGTCCTTCAGAATCGGTCCCAGTTCGCAGCGCCGGCTGAACCAGCCGATCAGTCCGTCCTCCGTTGCAATCACGGGCTTGCCGAAGCGATACGCCTGCACGAGTACGCCGCTCATGCCGTAGTGTCCCTTGTAGCCTAGCCAGACTGCGTCGCAGGCGGAGAACAGATCACGCTCGACGTCGTTCGCGATGAACGAGTCCAGCACCAGCGGCGCGGGCGTGAGGCTGCGCACATGATTGCGCATGAAATGGCGCGTGCCCGCATCCTGCTCACCCGCGACGATCAGCGTGGGTGCGTGCTCAAGACGCGCCAGCGCGTGGACCAGCTCGTAGATGCCCTTGCGTTCGGTGATCGAGCCGTACACCAGCAGATAACGCTGCGTGGGGTCCAGTCCGAGACGCTCACGGGCCAGCAGCGGATTTTCCGCGCGCTCGTCCGGAAACGGGTCCGCGACATAGGCGACGGCCGCGCTGTCTTTAGAGGCATTGTGCGCGGACCATTCCGGCAGCGTCGGGTCGATCGTCAGCAAGGTGCGCAGCCCGGCGGAGCGAATCGCGCGCTTGAAAAGCAGCGCTTTGACCGCATTCACGATCGGTCGATCCGGCGACTTGATGCCGACCTTGTGATGATGGAAGGTCGAGCGCATCGTGATGCCGATCCAGGGTGTGTTGCGAAACGGCGAGCCGAGAAACGGCAAGGCATAGAAGAAGTAATCCGCATAGGGCACGACCACCAGCCTGATCGGCTGCGCGTGGCTGACGATTCGATGCACGTGCTTGAAATAGCGGTGAAAGCGCGAGTACTGGTTCGACCCGCGCAGCAGTCCGCGCGGCCGCTCCTCGGGATCGACGAACGCGATCTGCAGATCCGCGCGGTTCGCGGCGACGATCTGTCTGGCGAGCCGATGGTCTTCGTTGGCGGATTCCGTTGCGAGGATGCAGGGATAGCCCGCTTCCGTGCAGGCCTGCATGGTCCATTCGACATAGCGCCAGCGATGACCAGTGAGGTTGGGTTCCACAATCAGGACGTAGTCTTGTTCCATCGATTCAGTGGTCTTCCGTGGTCGAATGCGGCGTGGAAAAGCGCCCTCGCGCCGACTGTCTTAGGCGCTGGCTGAACAACGTTAGCATCGGCGTCGTCGGTGAATCCGTCTATTTGACCCGTTTTGTGGGTAAACGTACTAGTGTGCAATGGCTTCGGCTGAACGGAGCTAGCTGATGGCGGTTGTCGCCGATCCTGTCGCGGTAAGGTCGTATTTGGCTCTCGATGAAAAAACGCGCCAGCTTGCTGGTGCAACCTAACAAATCATGCGCCGGCGGCGTTTCGCAGCGATGCATTACATCGCTGCGAGTGGCCGACCCAACGGCGTTCCGATTCGACGGAGATTCAGCTTGCGGGCGATCAGGCTTCCGGCGCTCTCGATAGCGACCAGCTTCGGCGCGAGCGCGGCGACGTGGGTGCTATTGCAGCAGTTCGCCGTGCGTGGACTCGTAGCAGTCAAGTTTCTGGCGATTGGCCGGATGCTCGGGCCGGCGGCAATCGGCAGCGTGAGCGTGGCTTTGCTCGCGGTGGCGATTGCCGAGGCGTTGTCGGACACGGGTCTCGCGCAAGCAGTCATTCAGGGCGAACATCCGCCGTCGCGCTCGCAACTCGGCGCGGTGTGGACGACGCTGACCGCGCGGGGCGTGCTCATCTCGCTGCTGCTGGTCGCGCTCGCGCCATTGTTGAGCACCCAGTTTCATCTGAACGGTTCGCTGGTGCTGATCCAGCTTGCCGCGCTGCTGCCGCTGTTACGCGGACTCGCATCGCCCACTTACTACCTTGTGCAGCGCGAGCGGCGCTTCCAGCATATTGCCGGCGTCGAGGTCGGGGCGGCGTTGGTCGATTGTTCGGCCGGACTGGCGCTCGCGTATTTCGGCGCCGGTGCGGCCTCGGTGCTGCTCGGTCTCGTGGCCGGCGAAAGCCTGAAAAGCATCCTCACCTGGGCGACGATGAAACCGCGCCCGCCGATCCGCGCCGTATGGTCGGGCATCGGCCACTACGTCGGCTTCAGCCGCTGGATCTGGGCGAGCAGCGTGATCAATCTCCTGCTCAATCAGTTCGACAAGGTCGTGGTCGGCAAACTGCTCGGCCCGGCGCAACTGGGCGGCTATCAGATGTCGTCGCGGCTCGCGCAGATGCTGCTCGCCGACGCCGCCATCGCCATGTCGCAATACCTCTTCCCCACTTTCGCGGCACGTCATCGCCGGAGTCCGCAGGCAGCGTCGCGGCTGATCAAGATCTATCTGCTCGTGATCGCGATCGGGCTGGCGGGGTTCGTCGAGATCCTGAGGTTGATCGCCGAGCCGCTCTTTTCGCTGATTCTCGGCGCGGCCTGGTTGTCCGCGGTGCCGCTGTTCAGAATTCTGGTGATCAACATGGCGATCGGCGCGTTGATTGCCGTGCTGGTCGCGTATCTGCGCGCGGTGGGCGACGCGAAGGCGACGGTGCATGCGTCGCTGATCCAGGTCGTCGTGCTGCTGGTCAGCGTGCCGGTGGCGGTTCATTGGTGGGGTGTGACGGGTATTGCCTGGTCCATGACGCTCGGTCTTGGCTGCGCCGCTGGGTGGATGCTGTTCAGAACGCTGACTGCAAGGACTTCGTGATGCGCGTCTTACATCTGGTTCTGGCGCCGCGGTTGTCGGGCGCGGAAGTCCTCGCCAAGGATCTCGCGATCGATCAGAACGCCGAAGGCATGGCCGTGTGCGTGGCCTCGCTGTTGCCCGCGCACGCCGAATTCCTGCCCTTGCAGGAGGAACTGCAGCGGCACGGCGTGCAGTGCTGGTTTCCGTCACGGCGCAGGCGACTCGCCGGCAAACTGTCGACTTTGTTCGTCATGGTGCGGCGATTTCGCCCGGACGTGATTTTCGCGCACGCCACGATCCCTTCGTTTTATGCGCGGGCGCTGCCGCTGCGGGTGCCGGTCGTCTACGTCATGCATTCGGCGACCAACGATTTCGAGCGGCCGCTGTTCCGGCGCGTCGAGCACATCCTGTCGGGACGTGCCCGCGTGGTGATCAGCGTATCGCAGCAAGGCATGACCGACTACGTGCAGGCCATCGGGCCGCATCCTTCCATGATCGTGGTGCCCAACGGAGTCGACCTCGGCCGCTTTGCGTTTACCGACGGCGCCGGGCAGAGCGGCCGGGCGCCCCAGGTCGTGCAGATCGGGCGGTATGCGTCGGTGAAGAATCAGCTTCTGACGGTGCGCGCTTTCGGGCAGGTGCTCGAGCAGGTGACGGACGCGCGTCTCGTGCTGCACGGCGTGGTTGAAGATCCGGATTACCAGCGCACCGTCATTGGCCTCGTGCAGAAACTGGGGATCGCGCACCGCGTTGTGGTGGCCGGCCCGCGCACCGATGTGGCGAGCGTGCTGTCGGAGTCGAGCGTGTTCGTCATGCCCTCGCGCTCCGAGGGACACAGCGTGGCGTTTCTGGAAGCGTTGGCCTCCGGTATTCCGATCGTCGCGAGCAAGATTCCGTCGTTTGCTTTCGCGAACGGCTTTCCCGGTGTGCAGCTGGTCGATACGGACGATGTGCCGTGCTACGCGGATGCCGTGGTCGTGGCGCTAGGTCAGGCACGGGCGCAACGCTCGCTGGCCGGTCTGACGCTCAGTGACACGGCTGCCCGCTATCGGGCGATCGCGCATCAGGTCAGCAGTCGTCATCTCGCCGTGCCGGCCCGCTAGTTCTTCTTCACCTCGGCACGGGCTATTGCTTGCGTTGAGACAGCTGCCGGTCAGTGATGGCTGATGGCGGGGCTGCGCTCGTCGGGTCTCGTCTCGGCCGCGGGCGTCGACGGCCACGCGCTTGCCAGTTCGGACTCGCGCATCGCGAGGGTCAGCAGGCGCCGGGCTTCCTTGCTGCTCGAGTCGACCTGCAGGGCATCGCCGGCTTTGTGCCAGGCGCACGTCCATCGTGCGACATAGGCGCAACCTCGCGCCACGCTCAGGAGCGCATCCCGTTGCCGTTCACGCGCGGCGACGGTTTCGCGCATGCGCAGCGCGTCGGGGTTGTCCGGCTGGGCCGCGATGGCGGCCGCCAGGCGCGCTTTCGTTGCCGACAGATTGTTCTGCTGCAGATTGGCGCGAGCGGACCGGATCTGCTTCGAGGCCTCCACGGGCGATTTGGCGGGTGGGTTGTTGCTCTGATCGCTCGGGTTGTGTTTTGCCTCGGCCGATGCGCTCACCACGCGCCGCGGAGCCGGCGGCGCAGCAGCCGGTGGCGGGACAGGGGGAGATCGGACGGGCGCGGGCTTCACGGGCCGTTGAGCGACGTAGACCGGTGCGGACCGTTGAGCGGCGGCAACCGGCGGCCTGACGTTCTGAGTCTTCACTTTGCCGGATACCGCGATAGGGGTGCCGTCGTTCGAGTCGTTGCTGTGGATGAAACCCAGGTACACGGCGGATGCCACAACCAGCATCGATACGGCGAGCACGACCGGCTGGCGCCGTCTCTGCAGGACTGGGGCGGCGACCGACGACTCGTGAATAGTGGAATAGGGATCGGTTAGCGCTCGCGAGGTCGGGCGCCAGATTCGCGGCGTTGTTAGCCGCGTTGCCAGCATCGGCTGGGTGTCGCCCAGCGGCACGCTCAAAGGGGGCGGTGGCGGGCGGCGTGCGCCGAGCAAATCCACCGGACGCGCGTTGCACTCGGGGCACGGCGTAAAGCGACCGGCCAGCGACGCACCGCAGTGCTCGCATTGGGGGTAATCATGCGGATCGGAAGTAACGTCGCTAAGCATTGCCGTTTCGCAAACGGGCGCCGAATGCCGGCGCCACAATCGAAAAGAACCGGGCACGGCGGCGAGGCTTGCAAGCGGGATTACTGCACGACGACGTAACCCCTTGCTTGCATGCACGCGCCATACGCGGCCCAATACTGTGTCATTGGCGGTTCTGGTGCAGGCAGCGGCGGCAGCTTCACGCCGGATGCCGCGGCCGTCTGTGCCGCGCCGGCTGTTGCCGTCTCCGAGGCGCCGTTATCCGCGCGGGTTGCCGACGCCGGCGCCGGCGCGGTGGCTGCGTTAGTCGCGGTAGTCGCGGTAGTTGCGGTAGTTGCGGTAGTCGCGGATGCCGTAGTCGAACTTGCCGGCTTTGTCGCCGCAGCGCTCGTCGCCGTGCTCGCACCGGCTCCGCTTGCTGCAGGTGCGGTCGCGGCTGCGGGCATGCTTACACCCGGCGGGGTCGCGGAAAAGCTGCTGGGAGGCAACGGTGGCCGTGACGGCGCTCCCGTCGACGACGTTTTGGCCGGCGCAGGTTTGCGCGGCGGAATCTGCGATTCGTGCGCGATGTTGATCTTGGTCTGCTTGTTGGCCGTGGCGTAGCACATCGCCGCGTCGATGCTGCGCTGATACGCGCCTTGACTGCGGATTGGATAGATGAGCGGCTGCCATGCGAAGGCAGCACTGCTAAAGACCCATAGCGTCAATGCCGCATATATTCTGATTCCCATCGCAGTCGCTCCCGCAGCGATGTTTCGCCGTTCGCCGGCAATCGCGCTTCGCGGTATGTTCTCGTGGCTGCTGATTGTGCCGCTGAACGGCGGCGCATTGCCGCGAAGGCTGCTTTCTTCAGCGTAACACCGGGCCTTGTCGACGCAAGGCGCTGTATAGCGCGCGAAAACGCCATCCTGCAGTCGAATCAAGACACCTCGGCGTGAAAAGGCGGAAAAGCGCGGGAAGCAGGACGAAAACCTGGGGGATTCCCTGGACGCCGCGCGTCAGAGCCTCTCGAGAACCTCGAGGAACAGCAATATGCCGATGAAAAAGCCGATCCATCTGACGGTGGTCATAAGGTTGGAAAGCCGAACAGCTAGCGAATTCACGGCATCCGCAACAGGGTTCGTCAGTAATTCGTCATTGCGGCCGCTGTTTGCCGCGGCGGCACGCAATTGAGTCGTGGCGAGGTCGATACGAAGGTGGGTGACATAGCCCATTGCGATTTCCGGCCATTCGATCGTGCCGTCGCTTTTGTTGGGCCTGAGAAAAAGCTTCGGCCCGCGTTGAGCGTCGGCCATGGCACTTTCGGCCGTGTAGAGATGCCGCAACGCCAGCCCCAATTCGACCGAGCCCAACTGGCTATCGGACATCGCCTTCGAAAGCGCCTGTATGCAGGCTTCGGGAATGTGGCAGGCGAGCCACCACTGATCGGGTTCTTCGGTCTCCGCGTCGGCCCGATTGACGCCGAGACGAGCAGTGCCGAGCGGCACATCGGAAAACGAAATACCGAGTTCGTCCTCCAACTCGCGCAGACCTAAGCGGTCAGCCTTGCTGACGTCGCGTGCCTTGAAGGACACCTCGACGGTGCGCATTGCGTGTTCAGCATCGCCAATGATCGACAGCTCCTGGCCATCGAGATGTGCCACGCCGTGCAGCGAGGTGGAAAGCGTGGGCTGTTTGTCTGCGTCCACAGGCTCTGCGAGCTCTTGCGCCACATGAAGCTGCTCGAGCCGCAACCACATCGACTTGGCCGGGAGATACGTTCGCTTCTCGCCATCGACCCCAACATGTTCGAGGGCGCGATCCGTTCGCTCGATCAATTCCGTCGCGAGGTTTTTTTCGAAAAACACCATGGTGCGCCCCACTCGTGAGTGCATAGAGCCCCTGGGCGTAAACGACAAGGGCGTGGGTGTTGTCCGCCTGAGCGCGTGGTCAAGGCGCCGACGGTTGCGCATTGCAACGCAATACGCTGACGGGAGGGATTCTACCCATCCGAACGTTTGGGTGATATTAGGAAGAGCACATAGAAATAGCAATTTCTTTCGGGGTGCCGCGCGAGCGCTGCACATAGGCGCCCGGTTCCTGCACCGGGCGTCCACGAAGAGCACCGACTGAGACATGCATCGGGTATTTCCTGCGATTCACCTACACGCCGATGCACCGGATTGCGATCGCGGCGGGGTTTTCCCCTGGATTTGACGTAAGTCACCAAGGCTTGCGAACGGATGTCATCAGAGACGGCCACCCCGTCGCATTGTGTGTATCGATCACCGGCGCGCGTCGCAGGAAAGTTGTTCGTGTCACGCCGGAGACTGTCGTCGCATCTCTCTTAGCCCAGCGACGTGACAAGGCCTGCGCCGCGGTCGAGCTTGAAGATCGAGACGACTTGCACCAGTTCATGGGACTGGTTGCGCAGGCTGTTGGCCGCGGCGGTCATTTCTTCCACCAGCGCGGCGTTTTGCTGGGTGGCCTCGTCCATCTGGGTGACCGCCTCGCCCACCTGGGCCACGCCCAGGGATTGTTCGTTGCTGGCGGCACTGATCTCACCCATGGTGTCGGTAACGCGGCGGATGGAGCGCACGACTTCGGTCATGGTGAGGCCGGCCTGTTCTACCTGGGCCGAACCTTGAGCGACGCGTTCCACGCTGGCGCCGATGAGCTTTTTGATTTCCTTGGCCGCGTCGGCGGAACGTGCGGCCAGACTGCGCACTTCATTGGCCACTACCGCGAAGCCGCGGCCCTGCTCACCGGCACGGGCTGATTCCACCGCGGCGTTCAAGGCGAGGATGTTGGTCTGGAAGGCGATGCCGTCGATGACGCCGATGATGTCGGCGATTTTCCTGGAGCTGTCGTTGATACCTTTCATGGTTTCCACGACCTGATTGACGACTTCGCCACACTGGATGGCGACGTCAGATGTGTTCATGGCCAACTGGTTCGCCTGACGGGCATTGTCGGCGTTCTGGCGCACGGTGGAACTGAGCTGTTCCATGGAGGCGGCGGTTTCTTCCAGGGCGCTGGCCTGGCTTTCAGTGCGGGCGCTGAGGTCGTCGTTGCCCTGGGCGATTTCGGCACTGGCGGTGGCCACGTTTTCCGAGCCGGAACGTACGTTGGAGACAACGCGCACGAGACTGTTTTGCATGTCTCTCAGGCTGTTGAGCAACTGGCCGACTTCGTCGGTGCGGTGGTTGTCGATACGGGCGGTCAAATCGCCTTCGGCGACCTGGCGGGCTACCGCAGTGGCTTTTACCAGCGGTCTGGTGATGCTGCCCGAGATCAGCCACGCACACACCACGCTCAGCAGCAAGCTGACCACGCCAAGGGCGATCATCAGCAGGCGGCTGAATTCGTAGTTGGCCTCGATCTGCGTGGCCACCTTGTCAATTTCCTCGCGCTGCTGCTTCACTAACGCGTCGACCTTCGCTACGAAGAGCCTGGAAGCAGGGATGAACTGTTGCTCCAGCAACTGGTTCGCCTCCTCGGCTTTGCCCGACTTTTTCAATGCATAGATCTGGTCGCGGGTAGAGATAAAAATTTTGCGCTGTTCACCAATTGCGGCAAACAGCGACTTTTCCTCGTCCGAGCTCATCAACGCTTCTATCGACTTTTGCAAGGCTCCCGACACCTTGGACGAAGCCATTGCTTCTTCCACGAAGTAACTGGCAAGGCCAGGGTCAGCGCTCTTGGCAATCGCGGTCGTGCGGGTGACTGCGGTATTGATATTGCGCGACCAGTCGCTGACAAGCCGCTCGGTCTGGATTGGATTGGCAACCAGATCGCGGGTCGCCTTCGCCACAGAGGACAGGCGCGCAAGCCCTATGACGATGCTGATCATCGACATGATCAATACCAGAACGAAGCCCGCCGCCAGTCGCTTGGCGATGGGCAGGTTGGAAATAAACGTTGGCATAGTCAGTTGCTTCAATAAGAGGGAAATACCCGCTGACAATACGGACTATCAGAGATCGCTCACTACAGGTATACGGCAGCAAGCGCTGAAGACTGAAGGCATTATTTGACGAGGCATTCCTTAAATCGGAGTAAGGATGTCCTTATAAGAAAGTCAGCTTGAGCGGAGCCCATCGTCGTAATGGATCCATCGACGGTCGTTTGAGCATCTCCGCGGTGATCAATGAATACTTTTCCTCGGTACGGGCGGTCGCCAGTACGCGTGACTCCTGATGCAGCAACAGTCTGGCCCACGCTAGCAGTCGGCAATGGGCAACGGGTGACGGGACACACCGTCAAGGCGGCATCTGCGGAGCGGGGATGCACGGGGTGAAGAAGGACGGGAAGTTTCGGAAATGGAATGCCCCATCTCGGCTATTTACTTTCCGCAATTCGGCCATTAGATTGGCGGCCGTCTGGATATCTTTTCATCTGTTGCAATCCACGCAGTCCAGACCTTGGCTATGCGATGTCGCATAGCTTTTTTTGCTCTCTGCGAGAAAGATACAGAAAGTTTCCATTCCTAATTTTTGGTCGTGTTTACCCAACACTTTTTTGAATCGCATTTCACCGGCAGTTATTCTGCGCTCCGCGGGTTCAACAACTCAAACTTAAGGACGCAGATGAAGAAGACCACACTGGCAACGCTTTCGCTGGCCATGCTCGGCGCAACCGGCGTAGCTCACGCACAAAACAGCGTCACGCTGTACGGGATCGTCGATACGGGCCTGACTTACGTTTCAAACGACGGCGGCAGCAAGTCCATCAGCATGTCGTCGGGCAACGAGTCCGGTAGTCGCTGGGGCCTGAAAGGCTCAGAAGACCTGGGTGGTGGCCTGAAGACAATCTTCCAGGTGGAGAACGGTTTTAATTCGACCAACGGCAAACTCGGCCAGGGTAGCCGCATGTTCGGCCGCCAGGCGTTCGTTGGCCTGAGCAGTGACAAGTGGGGTACGCTCACGGCCGGTCGTCAATACGATCCGCTGGTTGACCTGGTTCAGCCGGTGCAGGGCGATGGCTTCCTCGGTGGCGTGTTCATCTCGCCGGGCGACATCGACAACGCCGACAACAGCGCGCGCGTGAATAACTCGATCAAGTACACCTCGCCGTCCTGGTCCGGCCTCCAGTTCGAAACCATGTACTCGCTGGGCGGAGTGGCTGGCGCGATGGGCTCGGGTCAGAGCTACGCTGCCGCAGCTGCATACAGCAACGGTCCGGTTAACCTGGCAGCGGGCTACTACCACCTGAGCAACGGCAGCGGCACGAACCGCGGTACGACGACGTGGGACTCGCTGTTCAACACGGCGGTCAACGCGGCGTATTCCACTGCGGCGTCGATCAACAATGCACGTATCGGCGGCAACTACGTATTCGGCACGGTGACCCTGGGTGGCTACCTCAGCCACGCCGAATACACTGTGGACGGTAGTTCGACATTCAAGCAGGCTGAAAAGTACAACACGGGTTCGGTGTACGCCGTCTGGCAGGTCTCGGCACCGCTGCAGACCGAGATCGGCTACGTGTACCTGAAGTCGAGCGGCAACTCGTCGGCAAAGTACAACCAGTTCGCGGTCGCGGCGGACTACTCGATCAGCAAGCGTACGGACTTCTACGCATGGGCAGCGTACACGACTGCATCAGGCACGCAAGACTCGTCGGGCACGGCCGCAGTCGCTGTCATCGGCTCGGCAACAGGCGATTCGGGCTCCAGCAAGCAGGCTACTGTAACCGTCGGTATCCGCCATAAGTTCTAATTGGTAGATGCCCTAAGGAAAGCCCGCATTGATGCGGGCTTTTTTGCTGTTATCACCCCGTTGTCACGCTCTTGCTAGTGCAACCTCTCCATGAAGTACAGGGAAGTGCTCGGGAGCGTTTGGGGAAAATATGCCCAAATCGCAGCTTGCCTTGCGAAGGGCTCTATCATCCACCGTCTCCAGAACGGTCACGCATTTCCCACACATTTCATTACTCGACCGAACTCTCGATTGGCGATCCTGAAGCGTTATTGTTTCGATGACGACCGGGCACAGATCGGGCGTTCAGCGTTGAATCGGCGCACTAGTCCTGAGTGGATGCATTGGTGGCGTCGGCCTGTACCAGCGCGCGCACGAGCAGGTACACGGCTGGCAGATTGTCGTCGTCACGTCGCCAGTCGACGGGTTCGTCGAGATCCATCCCGGACAAACGACTGTCCTCGAACCGGACAAACGTTGAGCGTACGGTCTCGTCGTGCCTTGCCCGGAAGCCCCGATTCTCGAAGACCTGTTCGTCGATTGTCAGCAGCGTGCGCCAGGTCGGCAATTGCGCGCCGCTTGAGTAACGGCGACGGCCATTGTCGAGGTAACGACCTGCGACCGTGGCAATGGTCTGCTGGAGGTCGAGCGACGCGCTGCGGAGTGCGCGTTCGAGGGCGACAGGATCGATGTCGTGGACATCCCTATCAAGAGCAGAGTCGTTAATCATGCTGTTATCTTCCTGAGGACTCACGGCAACTCGTAGCATCAGAGTTGATGCTTCAACGCTGCCTGGTTTCGCTGTGCCAACAACTGGCGGATCTGGGCAAGATAGTTATCGCCGACCGTGCAATCTTCAACAGGCCGGATAGGTTGACGAGGCGTTGGCGGACGTACGCCGAGATAGCGGCACACCGCTGACAGGTAGGGTTTGCCGTTGCCTCCCAGATGTCGCGCAGCAGCCGCCACGCGCACGTCTCCGACATGCTTGCGCAACCACGCAAGCGTTTCGCGATCACCGTCGTTCAAGATGCGGATGAGCTGGTTCATGACCGATCCTGTATATAAAAACAGTACTGTAAATTTATACAGTATTTGATCGGGATGCAAGTCAATTCGCAGGACGCCGGATTTGGCGGGAAGACGCGCTCGGGTCGGATAGTATGATGAATCGTCGGCGCTCGATTAACCCCGATCGAACGCCTCGATCACCATCTATCGAGGCCGTAGTGAGGACGGCCCTCAAGGTTCTGTTGTTGTCCTCGTTGGCTTTGCCAGCATGGTGACAGCGCTTCTGTCTCTTCTCTCAACCCTACGGCCATCGTGTCCAGGTTGGACGAAGCATTCCTGGCTGCCAGTGGGTTAAGGGATTTCCCCAGGCGAACGGTCGCCGGGAAAATGCGAGCGATCCGGTCGTCGATCGGCCCGTTCGCGAGTGATCGATGTCCAGTTTGACGGTGGCAAGACCATGCGGGTAGAACCCTGTTTTGAAAGGGAATTATTCGAGCCCGTCAGGATTTTGCTGCAGTGCGAGGTTCAGGCTCAAGTGAACGAAGTTCAACGGTAAGTAAATCCCGACAACGCCCGAGCAAGATCCCTTCTTGAATTTGTCACCACCCGTCCATATAATTAGCACTCGCTGCACGAGAGTGCTAACAACATCGCCGGCTGGCTCAGCCAGCCGGGTTTTCTCAGCGTTCTTCAGTCTCAATCAAGAGAGGAGTATGTATGAACCTTCGTCCTTTGCATGATCGCGTGATCGTCAAACGTCTGGATCAAGAAACCAAGACTGCGTCGGGCATCGTGATCCCCGAAGCCGCAGCGGAAAAGCCGGATCAAGGCGAAATCCTCGCAGTCGGCCCGGGCAAGCGTGACGACAAGGGCGCAGCAATCGCGCTCGACGTGAAGGTTGGCGACCGCGTCCTGTTCGGCAAGTACGCAGGCCAGACCGTCAAGGTCGATGGCAACGAACTGCTCGTGATGCGCGAAGAAGACATCATGGCCGTGGTGCAGAAGTAAGCGCAAAGCCGCTACTTTCCCGGTCATATCCAAAGAATTCAAGGAGTTAGAAGATGGCAGCTAAAGACGTCGTATTCGGTGATTCCGCCCGTGCCAAGATGGTCGAAGGCGTGAACATTCTCGCGAACGCTGTGAAGGTCACGCTGGGTCCGAAGGGCCGCAATGTTGTCCTGGAACGCAGCTTCGGCGGCCCGACGGTCACCAAGGACGGTGTGTCGGTCGCAAAAGAGATCGAACTGAAAGACAAGCTCCAGAACATGGGCGCACAAATGGTCAAGGAAGTGGCTTCCAAGACCAGCGACAACGCAGGTGACGGCACCACGACCGCAACGGTTCTGGCTCAGTCGATCGTCCGCGAAGGCATGAAGTACGTTGCATCGGGCATGAACCCGATGGACCTGAAGCGCGGTATCGACAAGGCTGTTGCAGCCGCGATCGAAGAACTGCGCAAGATCAGCAAGCCGTGCACGACCAACAAGGAAATCGCTCAGGTTGGCGCGATTTCGGCAAACAGCGACTCGTCGATCGGCGACCGTATCGCTGAAGCAATGGACAAGGTCGGCAAGGAAGGCGTCATCACCGTTGAAGACGGCAAGTCGCTGCAAGACGAGCTGGACGTTGTCGAAGGTATGCAATTCGACCGCGGCTACCTGTCGCCGTACTTCATCAACAACCCGGACAAGCAAGTTGCTGTTCTGGACAACCCGTTCGTGCTGCTGCACGACAAGAAGGTCTCGAACATTCGTGACCTCCTCCCGGTCCTGGAACAAGTCGCGAAGGCTGGCCGTCCGCTGCTGATCATCGCAGAAGACGTCGAAGGTGAAGCACTGGCAACGCTGGTTGTGAACAACATCCGCGGCATCCTGAAGACGGTGGCTGTCAAGGCTCCGGGCTTCGGCGATCGTCGTAAGGCCATGCTGGAAGACATCGCGATCCTGACCGGCGGTCAAGTCATCGCTGAAGAAACCGGCCTGACGCTCGAAAAGGCAACGCTGGCTGAACTGGGTCAGGCGAAGCGTATCGAAGTGGGCAAGGAAAACACGACGATCATCGACGGCGCTGGCGAAGCTGCAACCATCGAAGCACGTGTGAAGCAAGTGCGCACGCAAATCGAAGAAGCAACGTCGGACTACGACCGTGAAAAGCTGCAAGAACGCGTCGCCAAGCTGGCTGGCGGTGTTGCAGTGATCAAGGTCGGCGCTGCGACCGAAGTCGAAATGAAGGAAAAGAAGGCACGTGTCGAAGACGCACTGCACGCAACGCGCGCAGCTGTGGAAGAAGGCATCGTTGCTGGCGGCGGCGTCGCTCTGATCCGTGCACGCACGGCGATCGCCGGCCTGAAGGGCGCTAACGCCGATCAGGACGCAGGTATCAAGATCGTTCTGCGCGCAATGGAAGAGCCGCTGCGTCAGATCGTCACGAACGGTGGCGAAGAAGCCAGCGTCGTGGTGGCAGCTGTTGCAGCTGGCACGGGCAACTACGGCTACAACGCTGCAACCGGCGAGTACGTCGACCTGGTTGACGCAGGTGTCGTGGATCCGACGAAGGTGACGCGCACGGCGCTGCAAAACGCAGCTTCGGTCGCAGGCCTGCTGTTGACCACCGACGCAGCTGTTTGCGAACTGCCGAAGGAAGATGCGCCCATGGCTGGCGGTATGCCCGGCGGCATGGGCGGCATGGGCATGGACATGTAATTTCGATTGGGCCTCGGCTGAGGCCCAGTTGGAAACACATGGGGAAGTGCGTCGCGAGGCGTGCTTCTCGAAACGAAAAACCCGCAGAAATGCGGGTTTTTTGTTTTGCGGCCGGCGCTCAGGCGGTTCGCTATGACGAAGCTTCCACGCAAGCGGGATTCGCCAGACAGTTGTCGCGCAAGTAGGCGAATATATGCGCCACGCTTTCGGCCGGCGTTTGCGTTGCGGTGTCTATTCTCAGCTCAGGATCGGACGGGGCCTCATAGGCTGCCGATACGCCGGTGAATGAAGCGATTTCTCCGGCCCTGGCCTTGGCATAGAGACCTTTCGGATCACGGTCGGCGCAGGTGTCGACAGAGGCGGAGAGGTAAGTCTCGATGAACTGGCCGGCGCCGATAATATCGCGCGCCATCGCTCTGTCTTCACGCATGGGCGAGATGAGCGCCGTGATGACGATGAGGCCGGCATCGTTCATCAATTGGGCGACGTGTGCCACCCGGCGAATATTTTCGCGTCGATCTTTCCTGTCGAAGCTGAGGTCGCACGCCAGGCCGTGGCGAATATTGTCGCCATCGAGTACATAGCATGCGCGCCCTAGTGAAACGAGTTGCCGTTCCAGTTCGAAAGCAATGGTCGACTTGCCCGCCCCGGACAATCCGGTCAGCCAGATGGTGATGGGTTTCTGGCGGAGAATCTGCATCCTGTCGCGGGCGGTAACGGAGCCCTGGAAACGTTTCAGGAAGGCGTGAGAGTGTCCCATTGTGTGTTTCCCCGGCCGTCAGGCGCAGTGCCAACCTTGCCGCCAGATTCCTGCGTTGTGCAGGCGCTCTGGCGAATTTGCGATCGTGACGTGAAAACCGTCTGACGCGGCCGTAGGTAGCGGAATTGAAAATCCAGCGTGGGCGCTCGGGTATCCGGCACTCGCAACGTCGGGTCGATACTCGCCACTCCAACCTCTCGCGACGACGTCCGTACCAATGCAGACTTCGAGTGGAACTCTTTCTTCCGGCCGGCTGAGATTGACAGCCCAGCCCGAAATTATACCGTCGTGGATGTTGTCGACAAAACCGTCGTACATGTCGGCGGTAATGTGGGGCTGGCTCTGCGCGAACGCTATGTATTCCCTGATAGGGGTGAGGTCGAACCGGTTGATGACGCGCACCACGTTCGAGAGGAATGCTTCGTCAAAACCGAAAACGATCGAACTGTGCGCGTACGGATTTTCCAGCTGATTGATCGCCTCCTGGATGGTGCGCACCAACGCCAGGGCCTTGGAAAAAACGTCGCCTGCCTCCATGGCGTGTTGCGCGATCGCCTGGTTGACGTCGCGAAAGAGCGCGTAATCGAAGCGATTCTCTTCGGCAAACGTTTGCCTCGCCGTTTCGCTCAATTCAGTTCTGTTTCTGGGTGCGCCGCTTGTTTTGTTGGTTTCGAAAAAAAAGGGCAGTTCGAGTCCAGTCTTTCCGCAGAGCCGAAGTAAAAATTCGCTCATGTCTTCGCAGACGCCGGTGGCGGCGATATGCCGGCGAACATGGGCTCGCGCGACTTCGAGGCTGCTTTCGTCGACCACGGAATGGCCGCTCAACATCTGGGTAAACAGGTTTTTGCCAGCGAGTGATTCGCTGACCCATTCGTCTAGCGAGAGGGTGCCGCGCCGAACCAGGGCCTCGGTTGCCGACACGCTGGCCCCTCGCACAACGTCCCCATTCTTGCCGTTGGACGCGTACCAGTAGTGCGATATCTGCCGTGCAAGCGGATCGCGCAGAATCGTGCAATACGTTAGCGGGGTCTTCAGGTTCCTGTGCATGCCATAGGGTTGATGGCCTCCGCCAATTCTTGTCGCCATCAACCTGGCGTGACTGCTTTCCCAGCCCTGCCGATCCCACTCGAAATTGACGAACTGATCTTTACCTTTGTTCAGATCAAAAAATGAGATGACGGTGGAGCCCCCGCTCTTCGGCGGATGGATGAAAAAAATCGGTGAGGCCATGGGCGCTAAATGACAGATTTACGAAATGTAAAGTCTAACCTGACGATAAGGCCGGGATGAGTTTGGCGCTGTAACGTTTAATTACAAGTTCAAACGCGTGTTGGCGTCATGAAAGGCGAGGCGTTTACTTTCGATTTCGCAAGGATGTCGTGTTCTGCCAGATGCTGAGACGAGGGCGGAGGGAGATATCCATAGACAAGGCAGGTCTGCCGGCGCAGAGCTTTCCACGTCGATGCGTCGGCAGACGGAGAAGAGCGGGTGGGCGGCAAACGGCCGGGAAGCCGGGAGGCGCGCTTCCCAAAACAAAAAACCCGCAGAGACGCGGGTTTTCACTGGGACCGTTTGGTTGCGGCTGATCTGGACAAGCTCGCCGGGCGCCTGCGGCTTGCGCGGCAGGCGCTTCGAGTCGTCAGTCAGTGCCGTGCTTCGCCCGGTGTGGCGTCCTTGCCGGTAGCGGGTGGCGTGTCGTCGTCGCTGCTGCGGGCCCAGAAGAAGCGGTCCGGCAAATAAGCACCCATCCCTGGTCGGAACGCGTTGCGCATTGCCTGATACAGATACTCCTGCCCCTCGCGCACGGCTTCCGCCGGCTCCTGGCCGTTGGCCAGCAACGCGGCAATCGCGGAACCGAGCGTATCAGTGATGCCCATGACCCGATGGCTGCCGCGGTCCCACATATCCTGGCGCAGTTGGCCGTCTTCGCTGAACAGCGTATTGACGAGGCGGTGCGTGCCGGTTTCCGTCGACAGAATGTACTCGCAGCCTTGCGAGAGCAGATGTGAAATCGCCGCATCGAGGCTCGGCGCTTCGGCGTCGCCGTCCGGTTGGGCGAGGGCGAGCAGCGTGGCCGAATCGGCGACCAGCAGGGTGGTTTGCGGCGCCAGCAGGTCGGCGATCGCCTCGCGCAGTTCGTCGGCGGCGAGCACGTGTTCGTCGTCGAGCGTGAAGTCGGGGGCGAGGATCAGCGGGATGTCGTCGTAATCGGCGACCACCTCGGCAATCGCGCTCACCACTTCCGCGCGCGTGCACGCACCGACCTTGAATGCGGCGATCGGCATGTCTTCGAGCAGCATCCGGGCCTGGGTCGCAACCACTTCAGGATCGAGCCCGGTGACTTCGTCGCAGCTTGCCGAATCGCGCACGGTATAGCCCGTGAGCACGGAGACGCCATGGCAGCCCATGCTGGCAAGGGTCATCAGGTCGGCTTGCAGGCCGGAGCCGCCGGTGGGATCGGAAAGGCCGAAGGTGAGGACGATCGGAGGCGTATCGCTGGGCATGAAGATTTACAAAGAGGGGCTGTATTTAGGCGCAGACGGTGCGCAATCGACTCAATTATGCGGCCTAAACCACTGGCAAGGCGTTTTTTCGCATTCTTCGGCGCGTTGCGGCAAGCCAGCGGCACGTAAGCCGTACGTAACCGGCGACCAGGCGCGACCTTGCGCGCAAGCACCAGCCAAACCGACGCAACCCTCTAGCCAAAGGCCGTCGCACGCTAAGTTTGCGCGTTTCTGATTGCTAGGCATTGGGGCGGCAACACGGTACCATCATGGCTCCCGTTTCCACGGACTCTACGACGCGACACAAGAATGGAATATCAAAGCTGGATGTGCCTGATTTGCGGCTGGATTTACGACGAAGAAGCCGGTTTGCCGGACGAAGGCATTGCGCCGGGCACCCGCTGGGAGGACGTTCCAATTAACTGGACCTGCCCGGAATGCGGCGCGCGCAAAGAAGACTTCGAGATGGTCCAGATCTGAGGTGCGAGGGGCAAACGGCGGTGTCCGGCTGAGCGCCATGCCGCGTGAGCGCGGCGCGGCGTTGTGCGGGCGGCGCCGGCTGGAGCGAACGCGGTTCACGCGCTCGGAGCGCAACCCCGACGCGGCGGCGCGGAACATCCCTGGTTGCACCGTGTCGCAGCGGTAATCTGTCATTGTCCTGTCGCCAGTTCGCACGTTAGCCGATCAATCTCGTGCGGCGCTGAGCGGCGGCCCGTCAGCTTCCTGTCGCCTGCCCATGACTCTTCGATCCGCTGCACCCGATTCCTTCGATGCATTGCCCAATCCGCGCGGCGGCGCTGTCCGTCCCGCGGAGCTGGCGCTGGCCGAGGCGCTGCTGGCGTTCGAGCGGCGCAGCGAGAGCACTTCGGCGCTGCTGCGCGCGTCGCACGCGTTGCGCGAGGCCGGCTGGCTGAGCGCGCAGCGCTTCGCGGACGCGCTGGTGCGGCTCTCGCCTTTGGCCGAGGGCGAACCCGCCGAGGCGGACAGCGCGCGGCTCGTATTCGGCGCCGCGCTGCGCGATTTTCGCGCGGCGCTCGAGCGCCACAATCTGCGCGAGCTGTCCTGCTCGCCCATGCTGTTCAATCACTATCACGCGCTCTGTGCCCATCTGTCGGAGCACACGCCCGGCTCGACCGTCGCTTTCGAAGATCTCGCGCTGAGCGGCCGCCCGGTGCCGCCCGTGTCGCTGCACGCCAGGTCCGCGGATCAACTGGCCCATTTGCGGGCGAGCTACGAGCGCGCGCTGCTGCCGGTGCTGCGTTCGCAGCCCGATAGCAGTGGCGCCGCGCTGGCGTTCACGAACGCGGCGCTCGACGAGCTGGACGCCGTCTTTACCGAACTCGCCGGTCCGGACCCCTACGATTTCTGGCGCCTCGCCAAAGCCTGCGCCAAGGCGCTGCGCGTCAGCGGCCGTGCTACCGGAGAAGCCGACGCGCGGCGTTTCTATGCGCGTTGCAACCTCACCCTGGCCGATCACGCGCACGGCATCGAGCGCGCGCCGCGTTCGCTGGTGCGCGCGACGCTGGCGCTGCTGTGGCGCGATTACGCGCTATTCGGCGCTGCGGCGGAAGACGCCGATCAGGTCGAAGTGCTGCACGACTACGGCTTGACGGTCGATTGGCATGTCGCGGGCACGCAGGCATCCGAGATGCTGTGGGAAGCCGGCGCCGTGCAGGCGCAGGCGGTCAGTGCGACCCGCAGCGCGCTGACGCGCGAACTGGGCGTGCTGAGCGTCAATGCGCATGCGTATGAAGATTTCCTGCAAACCGCGGACGCGTCGATTTCGGCGTTGGCCGAGCACGCCCGCGCGGCCGATCAGCCGGAGAAAGCCGATCCGAGCGAAGCGTTGCAGGCGGGCGACGCCGCCTACCGGCTCGGCGCCGCCGCGTGCGCACTGGGTCTCGGCCACGTGGCGCTGGTTGCCGATGCGCTCGGGCTCGCGTGGCGGCGCCGCGCGCACGCCGGCGTATCGACGCCGGCGGTGCGCTCTCACGTCATTGTCGGCGCGCCGGCGGCGAGCACGCTCGAGCAGGCTGCCGAAGCGTTGCGCGCGATGCTGCACAAAGTCGCGGCGGGCGTCGCACCGACAGGCAGCACCGCTGCGCTGGCCGCCTTGACGCGTTCGATCGAGCAGGGCGGCGCCTGAACGCTGCCGCGGTATGGGCCGCCTGTCCCACGCGCCGGGACGCCTCCTCATCTGCCAACAGCGAGGCGCAAGGCCCGCACCCGGAGGCACGCGATATGCGTGTCGCAAAACACCGCTAACCGCGCCATGGACAAGGCCTGCGTGCGTGATAGAGTGCAACTTGATTCGCCGTCGATGGCTCGCGGCGCACCTCATCGCGCACATCGCGGTCCCGCGCTCAAAGCCCGCCATCCCGCACCGTCTTTGCTAAAATCCGAACTATGTCCAAGAGTACCGATCGCATCAATCTGACCAACCAGTTCCTGATCGCCATGCCGAGCATGGCGGATCCCACGTTTTCAGGAACGGTGGTCTACCTTTGCGATCACAGTGAGCGCGGCGCGCTCGGTCTCGTGATCAACCGGCCGACCGATATCGACCTGGAAGCGCTCTTCAGTCGCATCGACCTCAAGCTCGAGATCGAACCCCTTCTCCATGTGCCCGTGTATTTCGGCGGCCCGGTGCAAACCGAGCGCGGCTTCGTGCTGCACGATCCGAAAGACGGCAATGCCTATACGTCGTCGATGTCGGTGCCGGGCGGGCTCGAGATGACCACCTCGAAAGACGTGCTCGAGGCCGTCGCGAGCGGCACGGGTCCGGAGCGCTTCCTGCTCACGCTCGGCCATGCCGGCTGGGGCGCGGGTCAGCTCGAGGAAGAGATTTCGAAGAACGGCTGGCTCACGGTCGAGGCCGATCCGAAAATCGTTTTCGACGTGCCCGCCGAAGAGCGTCTGGAGGCCGCGCTCGCGCTGCTCGGCATTTCACTGTCGATGCTGTCGGGCGAAGCAGGTCACGCATGAGCCTGGCAGCCGGACGTGAGGCGACGCTGCTTGCGTTCGACTATGGTGAAAAGCGGATCGGCGTGGCGGTGGGCAATTCGCTCACCCGCAGCGCACGCGCGCTCGTGATCGTGCAGAACCGCAGCCGCGAATACCGTTTCGAGGCGATCGGCAAGCTGATCGCCGAGTGGAAGCCGGACGCGCTGGTGGTGGGCTTGCCCATGCACCCCGACGGCACGCCGCACGAAATGACCCAACTTGCGAAGCGCTTCGGCAATCAGCTGAACGGCCGCTTCAATCTGCCGGTGACATGGATCGACGAGCGCTATTCGTCGGTCGAGGCGAAGGCGGAAATCCGTGCCGGCAACGGCCGCGCCGACATGCTCGACGCCGAAGCCGCCAGCATCATCCTCCAGCAATATCTAGACGGACTTTCCGACGATCATGAGTTCCATTGACGCCGAAGCGCTCTACAGCGTATTGCTCGAACAGATTCGTGCCGCTTATGGCGACAAGCTTTGCGCCGGGCAAGACGATGCGCAAGGCGCCGTGCTGGCCGGCATCTACAGCGGCGGCGCGTGGCTTGCCGAGCGCCTCGCGCACGACCTGCAGGTGCCGAGCTTTGGCGTGGTGAATGTCGCGTTGCATCGCGACGACTACGCGAAAAAAGGCCTGCACTCGCAGGCAAGTCCAACCTCGCTGCCGTTTTCCGTGGACAAGCGCCGCATCGTGCTGGTGGACGACGTGCTGTACACCGGCCGCACGATTCGCGCGGCGTTGAACGAGCTGTACGACTATGGCCGTCCGGCATCGGTTGATCTGGCGGTGCTGGCCGATCGCGGTGGACGCGAATTGCCGGTGGCGGCGCGCTTCGTCGGCGGCGTGGTGGATGTGCCGGCCGATGCGACGCTCGTTCTTGCCCGCGAACAAGGCGGGGCTGACGGCAGCACGCTTTTCACATTTCATACTGAAGCACGCGTTGATTGAACGCGACTCCACCTATCCAGCAAAGCGGTTCGTGCGCTGTGGCGCTGAACGCGCCGATTGAACTGGTTGAACCGATTGAACCGATCGAACCGTCATACGCAGTCAGCATCGACACCGTACACGTTGAAGCCCGTATTTGAAGCAGGTACCCCATGAACACCGCCACCCCGGCCTCCCAGGATTCAGCCGACAGCGCCACCGAGCGCTTCCGTTATGGCTTCCTGAAGGGCAATCCGCAGCTCACGAAAAACGGCGAGCTCAAACATCTGTTGTCGATCGAAGGCTTGCCGAAGGCGATCGTCAATCACATTCTCGATACCGCCGACCAGTTCGTCAGCGTGACCGATCGCGAAGTGAAGAAGGTGCCGTTGTTGCGCGGCAAGTCGGTGTTCAACCTGTTCTTCGAGAACTCGACGCGCACCCGCACGACCTTCGAAATCGCCGCGACGCGCTTGTCGGCCGACGTGCTGAATCTGAACATCAATGCTTCGTCGACGAGCAAGGGTGAGTCGCTGCTCGACACGATCAACAACCTCTCGGCGATGCATGCCGATATGTTCGTCGTGCGTCATGCATCGAGCGGCGCGCCGTACCTGATCGCCCAGCATTGCGCGCCGCACGTGCACGTGATCAATGCCGGCGACGGCCGTCATGCACACCCCACCCAGGGTCTGCTCGACATGTACACGATCCGCCACTACAAGAAGGATTTCACGAATCTGCGTGTGGCGATCGTCGGCGACATTCTGCATTCGCGGGTCGCGCGCTCGGACATTCATGCGCTGACCACGCTCGGCGTGCCGGAAGTGCGCGCGATCGGTCCGCGCACGCTGCTGCCGGGCGGCCTCGAGCAAATGGGCGTGCGCGTATTCCACAACCTCGACGAAGGCCTGAAAGACGTCGACGTGATCATCATGCTGCGTCTGCAAAACGAGCGGATGAGCGGCGCGCTGCTGCCGTCGGCGCAGGAGTACTTCAAGAGCTGGGGTTTGACGCCGGAGCGCCTCGCGCTAGCCAAACCCGATGCGATCGTGATGCATCCGGGTCCGATGAATCGCGGCGTCGAAATCGATTCGCAGGTGGCCGACGGTCCGCAATCGGTGATTCTGAACCAGGTCACGTTCGGCATCGCGGTGCGCATGGCGGTGATGGGCATCGTCGCGGGCAATAACGGCTAAACATTAAGGCAGCGCATGAAGATTCATATTCAAGGCGGCACGCTGATCGATCCGGCGGCGGGCACCGAACAGCAGCAGGACATTTTTATCGCAGCGGGCAAGATCGTCGCTATCGGCAACGCGCCTGCTGATTTCGAAGCGGCGAAGACGATCGACGCGAAGGGCCTGCACATCGCGCCGGGCCTCGTCGACCTGTCCGCGCGCTTGCGCGAGCCGGGCTACGAACACAAGGCGACGCTCGAATCCGAAATGGCCGCGGCGCTCGCAGGCGGTGTGACGAGTCTCGTGTGTCCGCCGGATACCGATCCGACGCTCGATGAACCGGGCCTCGTGGAGATGCTCAAGTTCCGCGCGCGCAATCTGGACCAGGCGCATGTGTATCCGCTCGGCGCGTTGACCGTCGGCCTGAAAGGCCAGGTCATCACCGAGATGGTCGAGCTGACCGAGGCGGGCTGTATCGGCTTTTCGCAAGCCGACGTGCCGGTGGTCGACACGCAGGTATTGATGCGCGCGCTGCAGTACGCGAAGACATACGGCTACACCGTGTGGCTGCGCCCGGTCGATGCCTATCTCGGCCGTGGCGGCGTCGCCGCGAGCGGCGCGCTGGCGTCGCGGCTCGGGCTGTCGGGCGTGCCGGTGTCGGCCGAGACGATCGCGCTGCATACGATCTTCGAACTGGTCCGCGTGACGGGGGCGCGGGTGCATCTGTCGCACGTGTCGTCGGCGGCGGGCATCGAGTTGATGCGCGCGGCCAAGGCCGAGGGCTTGCCGGTGTCGTGCGACGTCACCGTGAACCACGTGCATCTGATCGACCTGGATATCGGCTACTTCGACGCGCAATTCCGGCTCGATCCGCCGTTGCGCCAGCAGCGCGATCGCGAAGCGATACGCGCGGGTCTCGTCGACGGCACGATCGACGCGATCTGCTCCGACCACACGCCGGTCGACGACGACGAAAAGCTGCTGCCGTTCGCCGAAGCCACGCCGGGTGCAACGGGCCTCGAGCTGTTCCTCTCGCTGACGGTCAAATGGGCCGACGAAGCGGGCGTGCCGTTGGCCAAGGCGCTGAACCGCATCACCACGGCGCCGGCCGACGTACTGAAGCTGGAGGCGGCCGGTCGCATCGCTGTGGGCGCCGTCGCCGATCTCTGCGTGTTCGACCGCCACGCGTATTGGCGCGTCGAGCCGCGTGCATTGAAGAGCCAGGGGCACAACACGCCGTTCCTCGGCTATGAACTGCCGGCGCGCGTGCGGGCCACCATCGTGGCCGGTCACGTGGCGTTCGAACAGCGCCAATAACCGCGGCATTGCCCAGTTACGGAAAGCCCCGACAATGAAGCTCGCGTTACGCAAGGCCCGTCTCATCGCGCATCTGCTGCACGGCATGTGGATCGTCGCGACGCGCTTTCCCAAAACCGACGCCGACGGCCGCCACACGCTCAACCGCGAATGGTCGCTGAAGATGCTGCGTCTATGCGGCATGCGGCTTGTCGTGCACAACGACAGCGCGCGGCTCGACCGCGGCGCGCTGGTGGTCGCCAATCACATCTCGTGGATCGACATCTACGTGATCAATGCGTGGCGGCCCACGCCGTTCGTCTCGAAGGCCGAGATCCGGCAGTGGCCGGTGGTCGGCTGGCTGGCGCAACAGCTGGATACGGTGTTCATCCAGCGCGAGAAGCGCAGCGACGCGAAGCGGATCATGCACGAACTGTCCGACCGCCTGAGCGCGGGTGAACTGATGTGCGTGTTTCCTGAGGGGACGACGACGAACGGTCTGGCGCTGCTGCCGTTTCACGCGAATATGTTCCAGGCCGCCGTGTCGGCCTCGGCGCCGGTGCAACCGCTGTGCATCATGTACGAAGATGCGCAGGGCCGGCAATCCACCGCGCCTGCCTATATCGACGATCTGACGCTGGCCGATTCGCTGAATATGCTGCTGCGCGGCGGGCCGTTGACCGCGCACGTGTATGTCGGCGCGCCGCTCGCGCCGGGTGCGGATCGGCGCACGCTGGCGGCGGAGGCGGAAGGGGTGATTGCAGCGGCGTTGCGGGAGATGCAGAGCGGTATGACGAGGTCCGGTGCGGCGATCGCGGCGTCGATTTCATCGGCCGGCGCGTACAACAACTCGCACAACGCACACAGCGCCTCTGACGCCGCCAACGCTTCGCCGGCGCTGATCGAACCCGTCGATCAACCCAGCCGGTCGGCTTAGCGGATCGGCTTGGCGAGTTGGCTTAGCGAGTTGGTTTAGTTGCCGCCGCCCGGCGTGCGGCACGCCTCGCAGTCGACCTGCGTCAGCGTGCGCTGCGCGGGATTCTGCGCAAGGCGCACGGCCGAGAGTTTCTCTCCCCAGACACAGCCGGAATCCAGTCCGATCAGGTTGTCGCGCAAGGTCAGCCCGAGCGCGGCCCAATGGCCGAACACCACGGTGATGTCCGCGGTCTTGCGCGACGGCACGTCGAACCACGGCATGCTGCCCGGCGGCGCCGAATTCAGGCCGCCGCTGCTGCTGAAATCCATCACGCCTTCGGCATTGCAGAAGCGCAGGCGCGTCAACGCGCTGCACGTCAGACGCAGCCGCTCGATCCCCTTGATGCCGGGCGTCCAGCGATTCGGCTCGTTGCCGTAGAGTCCCGCGAGCGTTTCCTTCCAGTTCGGCGCACGCAGCGCCCGCTGCAATTCGTCGGCGAGTTCCATCGTCAGGGCGGCATCCCATTGCGGCAACACGCCCGCATGCACCATCAGCATGCCGTTGTCGAAATGCGCGATCGGGCGGTGGCGGACCCAGTCGAGCAGATCGGCGGCATCCGGCGCGGCGAGAATGTCGTCGATCGTGTCGCCTTTCTTCGATTTGCGGATGCCCGCCGACACCGACAGCAGATGCAGATCGTGGTTGCCGAGCACCGGCACCGCACGGTCACCCAGCGCGATGATGTCGCGCAGCGTGGCGAGCGACTCGGACCCGCGATTGATCAGGTCGCCGGCGAACCACAGCGGTGTGCCTTCGGGCGGCGCGGCTTTGGCCAGCAGTTGCTGGAACGGCGTGCGACAGCCTTGCAGGTCGCCGAAAGCGAGCGGCAGCGGGTGCGGCTGAGGCATGCCAGCGAACGCGGCGGGGGAAGCGACGGCAGAAGCGGTGGAGAATGTCATCAGGAAGTCGGTGCAGTTCGATACACGCGGTTACGAACAAGGCGTGCCGCGTTGGGCGGTGCAGCAAGTTAGCGTGACATAATAGCCCGATTGGAGCACGGATATCGCGGCGTAAACGGTCGGTAATCGCCAGCAACCGGCATTCCCGGGGCATTGTCAGGCGCTCCGCCAGGACCGCGTGCGATATTGCACTACAACAGGATGACCCTCGTGAACGGAGAAAGCATGTCGTCTTTTCATGCGAATCAACCTATCCGCACGCTCGTCACCGGGGCGAGTGGCTTCACGGGCCGCTATCTGGTCGACAATCTGGTCGGCCGGGGCCATACCGTGATCGAAACAGTGGGGCGCAACGAGCCTGAAACGCCGACCCGCGTGAGGCTCGATATTACGTCGCCCGACGCCTGCCGGCGCGTGATCGAAACCTCGCGGCCCGACTACATCGTGCATCTGGCGGCGATCAGCTTCGTGGGCCATAACGATCCGCTCGACTTTTACCGCGTCAACGTGATCGGCACGCTGAATCTGCTGGAGGCCTGCGCGGCCGTCGGCCATACGCCCCGCAAGCTGTTGATCGCGAGCAGCGCGAATGTATACGGCAATGTCACCAGCGACGCCATCGACGAAACCTTCCCCGTCACGCCGGTGAACCACTACGCGGCCAGCAAGGCGGCCATGGAAACGATGGTGCGCACCTGGTTCGACCGGCTGCCCATCCTGATCGTGCGGCCGTTCAACTACACGGGCCGCGGCCAGGCATCGAATTTCCTCGTACCGAAGATCGTCGAGCATTTCGCGCGGCGCGAGCCGGCGATCGAGCTCGGCAATATCGACGTGGCGCGCGATTTCTCGGACGTGCGCTACGTGGCGAGCGCCTATGAGGCGCTGCTCGACTCCGAGGCCGCTTCTGAAACGGTCAATGTCTGTACCGGCACGCCTTATACGCTGCGGGACATTCTCTCGGCGGCGAGCGATCTGACCGGGCACGAGCTCGAGGTCCAGATCAATCCGGCCTTCGTGCGCCAAACCGACGTGAAGATGCTGGCCGGGTCGCCGGCCAAGCTGCGCTCGCTGGTGCCGAAGGTCGAGGCGATTCCGTTCATGGATACGCTGCGCTGGATGTTGGCGGCTTAACGGCGGAAACTGCCGGTATCTGCTCGAATTTTCCGCCATCTGCCGCCATCTTTCCCTGCCGCGCCGCGCCAAACCGTTCCCTTTGTAGGCAAGAGAAAGGAAACTTGTCAAGCTGTTTCAAGTTGTTAGGGTTCTAGTTTTTGCTCCGCGCGGCTTTATAATCAGCCTTTTATAAGATTGGCGTTTGAGCGCCTGCTCGCTGTGCGAGGGGCGGCGCCGGGCGTCGACAAAAATCGGACTCCACCACGCGGGGTGCGTAGATCGGTGAACCGATTCCGATCTGCCGCCAACATCTAGAAGGGAAATTCATGATCCTGGTAACGGGCGGTGCCGGCTTTATCGGCGCCAATTTCGTGCTCGACTGGCTCGATGCGTCGGACGAAGCGGTGCTGAATGTAGACAAACTGACCTACGCCGGCAATCTGGGTACGCTCAAGTCGCAACAGGGCAATCCCCGGCATGTGTTCGTGCGGGCCGATATCTGCGATCGTGCCGCGATGGATGCGCTCCTCGCCGAACACAAGCCGCGCGCCGTGCTGCACTTCGCCGCCGAAAGCCATGTGGACCGTTCGATCCACGGCCCGGCCGATTTCGTGCAGACCAACGTGGTCGGCACCTTCACGCTGCTCGAAGCCACCCGTCAGTACTGGAATACGCTCGGCGAGGCCGACAGGGCCGCGTTCCGTTTCCTGCACGTCTCGACCGACGAAGTGTTCGGCTCGCTGTCCGCTACCGATCCGCAATTTTCCGAAACCACGCCGTACGCGCCGAATAGCCCCTATTCGGCCACCAAGGCGGGGTCCGACCATCTGGTGCGCGCCTACCATCACACGTACGGCCTGCCGGTGCTCACCACGAACTGCTCGAACAATTACGGTCCGTACCAGTTCCCCGAGAAGCTGATCCCGCTGATGATCGCCAACGCGCTCGGCGGCAAGGCGCTGCCGGTGTACGGCGACGGTCAGAACGTGCGCGACTGGCTGTATGTCGGCGACCACTGCAGCGCGATCCGCGAAGTGCTCGCGCGCGGCACGCCGGGCGAAACGTACAACATCGGCGGCTGGAACGAAAAGAAGAACCTCGACGTCGTGCATACGCTGTGCGACCTGCTCGACCAGTTGCGTCCGAAGGCGGGCGCCTCGTACCGCGACCAGATCACCTACGTGAAGGACCGTCCGGGCCACGACCGCCGTTATGCGATCGACGCCCGCAAGCTCGAGCGCGAACTCGGCTGGAAACCGGCCGAGACGTTCGAGACCGGCCTGGCCAAAACGGTCCAGTGGTACCTGGACAATCAGGCGTGGTCTGACGAAGTCGCTTCGGGTGAATACCGGAAGTGGGTTGAGACCAACTACGCGCAGCGCGCGTAAGGGCACGGCAATGGCGCGCAAAGGCATTATTCTCGCGGGCGGATCGGGCACGCGCCTGTATCCGATCACGCACGTCGTCTCCAAGCAGTTGCTGCCGGTCTACGACAAACCGATGATCTACTACCCGCTGTCCACGCTGATGGTGGCGGGCATCCGCGACGTGCTGATCATCTCCACGCCGCAGGATACGCCGCGCTTCGAAGCCATGCTCGGCGACGGCAGCCAGTGGGGCATGAACATCCAGTACGCGGTTCAGCCCTCGCCGGACGGTCTCGCGCAGGCGTTCATCATCGGCCGCGACTTTGTGGGTCATGACCCGTCGGCGCTGATTCTCGGCGACAACATTTTCTACGGCCACGATCTCGCGAAGCAGCTCGAACGCGCGAACGGGCAGGACGAGGGCGCGACCGTCTTCGCCTATCACGTGCACGATCCGGAGCGCTATGGCGTGGTCGAATTCGACAAGCAGTTCCGCGCGTTGTCGATCGAGGAGAAGCCGCTCAAGCCGCGCTCGAATTACGCCGTGACCGGTTTGTACTTCTACGACAAACAGGTCTGCGATATCGCGGCGGACATCAAGCCGTCGCCGCGCGGCGAGCTCGAAATCACCGACGTCAACTCGCGTTATCTGGCCAACGCCGCGCTCAATGTCGAGATCATGGGGCGCGGTTATGCGTGGCTCGACACGGGCACGCACGATTCGCTGATCGAAGCCGCGACGTTCATCGCCACGCTGCAGAAACGCCAGGGTCTGGTGGTGGCGTGTCCGGAAGAGATTGCCTACCGCCAGGCGTGGATCGACGGTGAGCAACTGCTCGCGCTTGCCAGGCCGCTCGCGAAGAACGCCTACGGGCAGTATCTGCAAAACATTCTTACGGACCAAGTGGCATGGCCATCCAAGTAACCGCTACGGCGCTGCCGGAAGTCAAGATCATCGAGCCGAAGGTGTTCGGCGATGCACGGGGCTATTTCTACGAAAGCTTCAATGCGGTGGAGTTCGCGGAGCACGTGGAGCAGGACGTCACGTTCGTGCAGGACAACCATTCGCGTTCGGCGAAAGGCGTGCTGCGCGGCCTGCACTACCAGATCCAGCATGCGCAGGGCAAGCTCGTGCGCGTGGTGGAAGGGGAAGTGTTCGACGTTGCGGTCGACATCCGCAGGAGCTCGCCGAATTTCGGCAGGTGGGTGGGGGTGACGCTCTCGGTGGAGAACCATCGGCAGTTGTGGGTGCCGCCGGGTTTCGCGCACGGCTTTGTCGTGTTGTCCGAATCGGCGCAGTTCCTCTACAAGACCACCGACTACTGGTTCCCCGAGCACGAACGCAGCATCGTCTGGAACGATCCGGCGGTCGGCATCGAGTGGCCGATCGACTTCGAGCCGCTGCTGGCCGCGAAGGACGCGGCAGGCAAGCGCCTTGCCGATGCTGAAGTCTTCGCCTGAGGGGGCCTGAATGAGCGCACATGATGCCACGCGGACGATTCTCGTCACCGGTGTGAACGGCCAGGTTGGCTTCGAGCTCGCGCGTACGCTGCAGGGGCTCGGCAACGTGGTCGCGGTTGATCGCGCCACGCTGGATCTGTCGAATCTGGATCAGGTCCGTGCCGTTGTTCGCGAGGTACGGCCCGCGCTGATCGTCAACCCGGCGGCCTACACCGCGGTCGACAAGGCAGAAGAGGAATTCGATCTCGCCATGCGCATCAACGGCGAAGCGCCGGGCGTGCTGGCCGAAGAAGCGAAAAAACTCGGCGCAGCATTGATTCACTATTCGACCGACTACGTGTTCAGCGGCGAGAAAGACGGCGCTTACGTCGAAGACGATCCCACGGATCCGCAGAACGCGTATGGCCGCACCAAGCTCGCGGGCGAGCAGGCGATCGCCGCGACCGGCGTGAATCATCTGGTGCTTCGTACGAGCTGGGTGTACGGCACCCGCGGCAAGAATTTTCTGCTCACCATGCTGCGTCTTGGCGCTGACCGGCCCGAGTTGAAGGTCGTTGCCGATCAGTTCGGCGCGCCGACCTGGAGCAACACGATCGCGACGCTGAGCGCGCATCTGAGCGCGCAGGCTTTCGCCGCGGAAGACAGCGCTGCGTGGTGGAGCGAACGCTCGGGCATCTATCACCTGTGCGCCGGCGATGCGACTTCGTGGCACGGCTTCGCGTCGGCCATTTTCGAACTCGCGGATCTGCCGAACCGCCCGAAGGCGCTGCCGATTCCGGCGTCCGACTATCCGACGCCGGCAAAGCGTCCGTCCAATTCACGCATGTCGAACGAGAAGCTGGCACAGGTGTTCGGGCTGGCCGCGCCGCATTGGCGCGATGCCTTGAAGCTGTGCCTGACCGACGCTTTTCCACGGTCGCCCGCCGCCCGTTCCTGACGCATAGCACGCACCCCCCGCGCGAAGCTCGCCTGACGGCGTGGCGCCTTGGCTGTCTGACGATAGTGAAAGGGTGCGGGGGTAGAATATTGTTCGGTCTGGAAGACTCGCGCCGGCCCTGTATCCGGGTCAGGCGCGTCAATGTTCAGGGCGCGTGGATCGTCGCACGGCCCATTGATTTTGGGGTTGTGCTGACTTCACGGTCATGGCACTCCCGTAATAAATACGGTACTGAGGGGACTCTGTGAGTTTGTTGCCGATCATTCTTTGTGGCGGGGCGGGTTCGAGACTATGGCCGGTCTCGCGCGAGTCGCATCCGAAACCGTTCATCCGTCTCGCGGATGGCGAAAGCCTGCTGCAAAAGGCGTTCTTGCGCGCGGTCGCCCTGCCGGGCGTGAAGGAAGTGCTCACGGTAACGAACCGCGATCTGTTCTTCAAGACCGAAGACGATTTCCGCGAGGTGAACGCGAAAGGCTGTGCAACCTCGTTCATTCTCGAACCGTTCGGCCGCAACACGGCTGCGGCGGTTGCCACCGCGGCGTTGCATACGGCGAAAGTGCACGGCGACCAGACGGTCATGCTGGTGCTGGCCGCCGATCACCTGATTGCCGACCAGCAGGCGTTCGGCGCGGCTGTCGCGGCTGCGCAGAAGCTTGCGCTGGCAGGCAAGGTGGTGACCTTCGGCATGCATCCGGACACGCCCGAAACCGGCTACGGCTACATCGAGGCGGACGGCGACAAGGTCGTGCGCTTTGTCGAAAAGCCGTCGCTCGAGAAGGCCCGCGAGTATCTCGCCTCGGGCAAGTTCGTGTGGAACTCGGGCATGTTCTGCTTCACGGCGGGCACGATCCTGAAGGAAATGCGGCAGCACTGCCCCGAGATTCTCAGCGCGGCTGCCGAGTGCATGGAGAAGTCGCCCTCCGCCGAGGGTCAGGCCGGTGCTCAGGTCCGTCTCGAACCGGGCTCCTTTGGCGCAGTGCCGGACGTCTCGTTCGACTATGCGGTCATGGAGAAGTGCCAGCAGGCCGCGGTGGTTCGCTGCGACATCGGCTGGACGGACGTCGGTTCGTGGACGGCGCTCAGCGACCTCTCGCCGGCGGACGTCAGCGGCAACCGGGTGGAAGGCGAAGCGTTGCTGCTCGACGTCAAGAACTCCTATCTGCGCGGCGGCGAGCGCTTGATCGGCGCGGTGGGCGTCGAGAATCTGATCGTGATCGACACGCCGGATGCACTGCTCATCGCGCACAAAGACCGGGCTCAGGACGTGAAGCAGATCTTCGCCGAACTGAAGTCGCGCGGTCACGAAACCTATAAGGTGCATCGCACGGTGCACCGGCCCTGGGGCACTTACTCAGTGCTTGAAGAAGGCCCCCGCTTCAAGATCAAACGCATCGAAGTCAAACCGGGCGCGAGTCTCAGCTTGCAGATGCATCACCACCGCAACGAGCATTGGGTCGTGGTCAGCGGCATGGCCAAGGTCGTGAACGGAGAGAAGGAGTTCTTCGTGTCGACCAATGAGTCCACCTACATCCCGGCGGGCCACAAGCATCGCCTCGAGAACCCGGGCGTGGTCGAGCTCGTGATGATCGAAGTGCAGAGCGGCGAATATCTGGGCGAAGACGACATCGTCCGCTTTGAAGACATTTACGGACGTACTTGAGATGGATATTAGTTTTAGCAACGATTCAGAAGATCTGACTCGTCACAATGAAAGCGACGATCTGATCGTTGGCATGAAGGCGGCGCGGGTGTGGGGTACGCTGGGCTGGCACGATATCCGGCAACGGTATCGCCGTTCGGTGCTCGGGCCGTTCTGGTTTACGTTGAGCACGATCATCATGGTGGTGGTGCTGGGCGCGCTGTATTCCACCTTGCTGCATCAGGAAATCTCCAGCTATCTTCCGTACCTCGCAGTGGGCCTGGTCGTGTGGGCCTATCTGGCCTCGGTCGCCAACGAGGGCTGTATTGCCTTTATCGGCGCCGCCTACCTGATCAAGCAGATCCGTTTGCCGCTTACCGTGCACGTATGTCGCATTGCGTGGCGCAATTTTGTGATCCTGTTGCACAGCTTGCCGGTGGTCGTGGTGCTGCTGCTCATCTTCGGGCGTTGGCCGGGCTGGGAATTTCTGCTGGTGCCGTTCGCGCTCGCCATTCTGCTGCTGCACGGCGTGTGGCTCGGCGTGACGCTCGGCGTGTTGTGCGCGCGCTTTCGCGACATTCCGCCGATCGTCGCCAACCTGATCCAGGTCGTGTTCTTCTTCACGCCTGTGATGTGGTCCCCTGAAATCCTGAAGGACCGTGCGTGGGTCGCCGAATACAACCCGCTTTATCACCTGATCGAAACGGTGCGTGCGCCGCTGACCGGACGTCCGACGCATTGGCAGTCGTGGGCGTGGTCGATCGGTCTGTTGATCGTCGGTTTTGCCTTCGCGCAATTCCTGATGAAACGTTTCCGTAATCGCGTTCCTTACTGGCTTTGATATTGTGAGTTCTTCATCGATTGTTGCTCGTAACATCTCCGTCGAATTTCCGATCTACGAGAACTCCCATCGCTCGTTGAAAAAGGCGGTGCTCAATCTCACGACGGGTGGCCGGATCGGCCAGGACGCCGGTCGTCATGCGATCGTCAAGGCGATCGACGACCTGAGCTTCAGCTTCACCGAAGGCGAGCGCGTCGGTCTGATCGGCCACAACGGCTCGGGCAAGACAACCTTGTTGCGCACGCTCTCGGGCGTGTACGCGCCGGTGCGCGGCGAGCTCAAGGTGCAGGGCAAGATTGCTTCGCTGCTGGACGTGTCGATGGGCCTCGACCCCGATGCAACCGGCTTCGAAAACATCTATCTGCGCGGCATTCTCGACGGCCTGAAGCCGGCGCGTATCCGCAGCAAGATCGACGAAATCGCCGATTTCAGCCAGTTGGGCGATTACCTGAATCTGCCGGTGCGCACCTATTCGAGCGGGATGATGCTGCGTCTTGCATTCGCGATTTCGACCAGCGTCGAAGCCGACATCCTGATCATGGACGAGTGGCTGAGCGTGGGCGACGCGGAGTTCAGCGTCCGGGCGGCCGAACGTCTCGAGAGCCTGGTGGGCAAGGCGGCGCTGCTGGTCGTGGCTTCCCACGATCCGAATCTGGTGGCGCGCGTGTGCAATCGCAAGATTTCCATGGAGCACGGCAAGATGGTCTCCGACGAACCGGTGATCGCACCGGAAGTCAGCGAGGGGCCAATGATTAGCGACACTGCGCGGATACCGCACTAACGCCGCGAGCGGCGGGCATGCCTGAACCGGTCGCACGACCACGGCACTGCCCGGTGTGACCATTCAGATCAGTGTGATGCGGGTGCCGGGCTTCGGCCCGTAGACAGGCTTCGCGCCCAATACAACAGTGACATTAGTGCCACTGAACGCACCTGCGGACCTCCCGTGGCGCGTTCGGCGGGAGCCACACAGGCGCAACAAGGTTCGAACTCATGCGAGCTAACCATCCATTTCTGCGGTATTCCGAGTCCCTGCTGGTGCGCCAGCCGTTTCGCACGTTAAAGGGTTTCGCGGGCGGCTACATTGCGTATCCGATCGCGGAGAGTCGCGAAAAGCGCAGCGTGCGTCCGAAGATCGAAGAGCTGCGGCAGCACTATACGTTGCCGATGCCGCACCGTCGCCGCATCGCGCTGGAGCGGCTGGCCGGCATCCTCGAATTCGCCGGTGCGCAGGTGCCGTATTACCGCGACCTGTTCCAGGCGAAGCAGTTCGATCCGGCCAAGGTCAGGCAGGACCCACGGTATCTGGAAGAGCTTCCGTATCTGACCAAGGACATCATCCGCGAGCAGGGGCCGCGCATGCTGTCGATCCCGCTTGAAGCGGGCCGCCATCACGTGTGCAAGACCGGCGGCTCGACGGGACTGTCGACCACGATCTACTACGACCAGGAAGGCGCGGACTATTCGTCGGCGGTCACGTTCTACGCGCGCGAACGGATCGGCAAGCTGCGCCATCGTTCGGAACTTCACTTTGCCTGCCGTTTCCCGGATCAGGTGGTGCCTGAATGGCCGTCGCGCGAAGACTTCAAATGCTTCGCGATGAATCGCAGCAACATTTTCTTCGACCGGATCGACGATCAGGGTCTCGAAGAAATGTGGCAGACGCTCAAGCGTCGCAAGCCTTACCTCGCGCACTCGCATCCGTCGACCATGTATGCGCTTGCGTGCTACGTGCAGCGCAAGTACGGCGGCGGCAAAGCGTTCGCGGTGTTCGAGTCGAGCGGCGAATTGCTCGAGCCGCACGCCCGCGACATGATCGCGAAGGCGTTGCGGTGCCGCGTGATCGATCGCTACGGTCTCGCTGAGCTCGGCGTGATGGCCTACGAACTCGACGGCCACGAAGGCGGCTTCCAGATTCTCGAATCCGAAGGGTGGCCGGAAAGCCGCGTATCGGAAGGCAATCCCGATGGCGCGCATGAGCTCGTATTCACGGGTTTCCGCAACCGCTTGATGCCGTTGATCCGCTACGCAACGGGCGACCTCGCGCGCGTGCAGGAGACCGAAAAGGGATTCTTCCTGACGGATGTGGTCGGGCGGATTCACGACGTCGTGCCGATCAACGGCGTCGCGCACCCGACACACCATATTCAGGACATGCTCGACCATCGCGTCGGCGGGATTCAGGAGTTCCAGATCGATCTGCGAACCACGCCGCCGACCTTGCGAATCGTGCTTGAACCGACGTCGAACGCGGAAGAAACGACCAACAAGCTGCGTCACTTCTGGCAGGACGCCTTCACGATCGCCTATGTCGGACACGACGATCTGGTGCGTGTCGGCAGCCGGGCCAAATTTCGTCACGTGGTCACTGCATGATCGGGATTCTCTTCTCAGACGCGGCAGCGGAAGCCGGCCAGTATGCGTTGGCCGCCGTGCAGCGCTCCGTCAGTGCCACGCAGGCGCAACCGATCTCGCGCAGCACATTGCGCTCGATCGCGGCGCCGGATGTGGTCGTTGCGGTCGACGCGCCGGACGGCTGGAGTGCGGACCTGATCGCCTGGTTGACCGCGCGGCCCCGCAAGCTCGTCGTATTCGGCCGGATGCCGGTAGCGCTCGCGGACTATCTGCGCTATCAGCCGGCGGACGTGCCGGCCGGGTTGGCGAGTGCGAGCCGCAGTGCATCGGCGCCGGCGGGCGAAACGCGCGAGAGCGCCGCCGTGGTGCGCTATAGCGCGTTGACGCAGGCACTGGGCGGCCAGCCTTGGCACCGTCCGTTCGAGCGTTTCGACTTCACCGACGAGTGGAACAACCTCGGCTATGGCGCGATTCGCGGCGACGGCTCGATCTGGGCGGTCGCGCAAGCAGCCCAGGTGCCGGCCGAAGCGGAACTCGCGGCGGTCGTCGTAGACGGCGAGCGACAGTTTTCGTATGCCGCGCTGTGGGATACCGGTGCATCGAGTGTGCTGTGGTTCAACCGCGCAGTCGGCCCGTGCGACTCGTTCGAATGGCGCATGGTCGAGAATTTTCTGTCGGGCTACCGTTCGGACGCGTTGCCGTGTCAGCCGGTGCTGAGCGAGTTGCCGTGGGGTTACGACGCGGCGATCACGTCGCGGCTCGATTGCGACGAAGACGTCGAATCGGCGCGTCCGCTGTGGGAACGCTATCGGCGCCTGGGTGTGCCTTTCACGCTGGCGGTTCACACGCAGAACCTGGATCGCACGGAGCATCACGGCATTCTTCGTGAACTGCTCGCTGACAGGCAGCAGGGCGCGGTGCTGTCGCACACCGCAACCCATGCGCCGAACTGGGGTGGCAGCTATGAAAGCGCCCAAGCGGAAGGCGCGCATTCGGCGGCCTTGCTCGAAGCGGTGACGGGCGTCCCGGTGCGTTACGCCGTATCGCCGTTTCACCAGTCGCCACCGTATGCGATGCGCGGCCTGGCCGATGCCGGTTATGACGGTTGCGTCGGCGGAATCATCCGCAACGATCCGGAGTTCCTGACGGCGCGTGGCGGCGCGTTGGCCGGCTTGCCGGCAGGCTTCATCGGACATAGCCAGCAGTGCATGCTGCACGGCGAATGCATGCTCAACGAGGGCGACAAGCTTGCCGTTTTCAAGCAGGCCTTCGACTACGCCTACGCGACCAACACGCTGTTCGGCTATCTCGACCACCCGTTCTCCGAACGCTACGCCTATGGCTGGCCGGATGAGGCATTGCGTATCGATGCTCACGAGAAATTCATCGCGTACATCAGAAGCAAGGCGCGAAAACCGCTCTTCATGCACGAGGAAGCGGCGCTCGATTTTCTGAAGTTCAGGTCGCTGACCCAGGTGATCGAAGAGGGCGGTACGTTCCGCGTCCTGACGCCGTCGAATGGCGTCTCGCCGTTGACGCTGGGCGTCGAGTTTCGCGGCGCTCACGTGCAGGTCGAGGCAGGGAAGCCATTGCAATGAAAGTCATGGTGGTAATGGGCACGCGGCCCGAGGTCATCAAGCTGGCGCCCGTGGTGCGGGCCTTGCGTGCCGAGGTCGACACCGTCGTCTGCGCGAGCGGTCAGCATAAGGACATGGCTGCGCAGGCGCTCGCGTTCTTCGGCATCGAACCGGACATCACGCTCGATACGATGAGTCCGGGGCAATCGCTGAACGCATTGTCCTCGCGTCTTTTATCCGCGCTCGATCGTGCGCTGGAGCAAGTGCGCCCGGACTGGGTGATCGTGCAAGGCGACACGACGACGGCGTTTTGCGCGGGTCTCGCGGCCTTTCATCGCGGCATTCCCGTGGGCCACGTCGAAGCCGGATTGCGCACCGGCGATCTGGCAAGCCCGTTCCCCGAAGAAGCGAATCGCAGCCTGCTGAGCCGCATCACCACACTGCATTTCGCGCCAACCGAGCTTGCGCGTGAGAACCTGTTGAGCGAAGGCGTTGCCGCGGAAAAAATCGTCGTCACCGGCAATACGGTGGTGGATGCCATTGCCGCTGTGCGCCGGAGCTGGGACGCGGCGCCGCCGGATAGTCCGCTGCCGCCGTGGACGGGTGCCGAGCAGCAGCACATCCTCGTCACCTGTCATCGGCGCGAAAATTTCGGCGACGTGTTGCAGGACATTTGCCGCGTGCTGCGCGACCTGTGCCAGCGCTATGGCGACTACCGCTGGATTTTCCCGGTGCACCTGAATCCCGCTGTGCGCGAGCCCGTGCTGCGCGAACTGAACGGCATCCCGAACCTTGCCTTGATCGAGCCGGTCGATTATCCGACCAGTCTCTATCTGATCAGCGGCAGCGCGGTCGTTGTCAGCGACTCCGGCGGCATTCAGGAAGAAGCGCCCACTTTCGGCGTGCCGGTGGTCGTGATGCGCAATCACACCGAGCGGCGCGAAGGCGTGGATGCCGGTTTTGCGACGCTGGCCGGTCAGGCGTCGGAGAGTATCGAACGCGCGGTGATTGGCTGGCTCGACGATCCGGCGCGCCGCGAGGCGCTGCGTAATCGCGCGAACCCTTACGGCGACGGACTGGCCTCGCAGCGTATTCTCGACAGTCTGCTGGGCCGGCCGGTCGAGGTGTTCAGTGGTTGAAGGCAAGGACACGGCGTTTGCCGCGCGGGACTGCGTGTTGTTTTCGACCGCCGATTGGGATGAACCCTATTGGACCAACAAGCAGCACACGGCGAGCATTCTGGCCGCACGCGGCTGGCGCGTGCTTTACGTGGAGAGCGTCGGTTTCCGTTCGCCCAAAGTCGGCAGCGGGCGCGACTGGGCCCGCTTGTGGCGTCGTCTGTGGCGTGGCGTGCAATCGCTCGTGCTGGGGCCGCCGCGGCGCGCTGAGAACATCTGGGTGCTGTCGCCGTTGATGGTGCCGGCCGGGCATCACCTGCCGCTCGTGCGCTCGCTGAACCAGGCGTTGCTGCGCTTTTCCGTGACCCGTTTCGCGAAGTCGCGGCGCTTCAGGGATCCGGTCGTCTGGACCTATCACCCGTACATGCTCGACGCGATTGCGGCGCTGCCTCGCGGGCCGCTGGTGTATCACTGCGTCGACGATATCGCGGCGATTCCCGGTGTCGACGTGGACGCGTTCCGCAACGCGCAGCAAGCGCTGCTCGGGCGCTGCGAGGCGGTCTTCACGACGGCGATGTCGTTGAAGGAAACGTGCCAGCCGTTTAACCCCAACACGCATTTTTTCGGCAACGTGGTGGACGACACGCACTTCGGCGAGGCACGTGCCGATGGAGCGCTGCCGCCCGAGCTTGCCGCGATTCCCGAGCCGCGGCTGGTGTATCACGGCGTGCTGTCCGACTTCAAGGTCAACTTCCCGCTGCTCCTGCAGACCGCGCAGGCCCGGCCGCACTGGCAATGGGTCATCATCGGCGAGGAGCGCGAAGGGCAGCGCAGCGAATTGCTCGCGCAACTGGCGCGCTTGCCGAACGTGCATCTGCTCGGCTATCGGAGCTACCAGAGTTTGCCGCGCTATATGCGCGGCATGCAGGTCGGTGTACTGCCGACCTTGCTGAACGAATACACGCGTTCGATGTTCCCCATGAAGTTTTATGAGTTCCTCGCAGCGGGTTTGCCGGTGGTGTCGACCCCGTTGGATTTTGCGAAAGAGCCGCGTGCGGGTCTCGAAGTAGGGGGCGACCTCGGCGCCTTTATCGCCGCGATCGAGAAACAGCTTGCGCGCGGCAAGCTGAGCGCGGATGAGGCGCGTGCGGCGGTGGGCGAGAATACGTGGGAGCGCCGCTTGGACAAGATGCTGCAAATCACTTTCAGCGGCCGTGAATCGGGCAGCGGCAACGTGCAACCGCTTCACGACGCGGAGGTGCGCACGTGAAAGTGGTTCATGTTTACCGTACTTATTTCCCCGATCCGCCAGGCGGCTTGCAGGAAGCGATTCGCCAGATTGCACTGTCGACGCGCGCGTGCGGTGTCGAGCCACGCATTCTGACTTTGTCGCCGACACCCGCGCCAACCGAGATCGACTATCCCGAGGGGCGCGTCATCCGCGCCAAGTCCTGGGCGGCGCCGGCCTCGTGCGATCTCGGCGGCCCGGGCGCGTTGATGAAGTATCGGCAGATGGCCGACTGGGCCGACGTCGTGCATTTCCATTTTCCGTGGCCATTCGCCGATGTGCTGCATCTGCTGGGTCGGACGAAAAAACCGACCGTAATGACATATCACTCGGATATCGTGCGGCAGAAGGCGCTGGGCGCTGTCTACGGGCCGTTGATGCGGCGCACGCTGCGCAGCATGTCCGCAGTGGTGGCGACCTCGCCTGCCTATGCGCAAACCAGCGAGGCGCTGACGGAATGCGTGACGAAGGAACGGCTGAAGACCATTCCGCTCGGCATCATCGATTACCGCGACGAGCCGCATCCCGTGAATGCGCAGCGCGACCTGGCCAACCGTCTCGGTCTTGCAGCCGGCGAACCGTATTTTCTCGCCCTCGGCGTGCTGCGCTATTACAAGGGCCTGCACACGCTGATCGAGGCTGCGAGCCACGTGAATGCGAAAATCGTGATTGCGGGCTCCGGTCCGGAACGGGAGCGCCTGGCGGCGTTGGCGCAGCAAACGGGCGCGACCAACGTCGTTTTTGCCGGACAGGTGACGCACGAAGAAAAGGTCGCCCTGCTCAAGGGATGCCGCGCGATGGTATTGCCGTCGCACTTGCGCTCCGAAGCATTCGGCATGGTGCTGGCGGAGGCAGCCATGTTCGGCAAGCCGATGGTGTGCTGCGAAGTGGGATCCGGAACGTCCTACGTCAATCAACACGGTGTGACGGGTTTTGTCGTCGCGCCGGAACAATCAAAAGAACTGGCAGGCGCAATGAATGTGCTGCTGAGCGACGATGCGGTAGCGGCGGCGATGGGAAGCGCTGCTCGTGAGCGATACGAAACGCTGTTTTCGGGCGCGGCGCTGGGCAAAGCATATAGTGCGCTATACCGGGAAGTCGCGTGACGCGGCGAGGGGAAGGATTAGCGAAATGCAATGGAAAACACTGGCGGTAGATCTGGACGGCACGCTGATACGATCGGATATGCTGATCGAGACGGGCTTTGCCTATCTGAAGGCGAATCCGTTGCGCTTTTATCGTCCGTTGGTCTGGATTGCTCAAGGTGGCAAGGCGCACCTCAAGGCAAAGCTTGCCGCAGCTACGCACGTCGACGTCTCGACCTTGCCCTATGACCCGAAAGTGATCGAGTGGCTCAAGCGCGAGCGTGCGGCCGGCCGCTCGCTGGTGCTCGCCACCGCCAGCGACGCCCGCTACGCCGAAGCGATCTCCGGTCATCTCGGCTTGTTCGACAAGACGCTTGCCACCGACGGCAAGGTCAATCTGTCGTCAGGCCGCAAGCGCGATGCGCTGGTGCGCGAGTTCGGCAACAAGGGTTTCGATTACGCTGGCAACTCACACGACGATATCGCGGTCTGGGAAGCGGCTGAGCGCGCCTATGTGGTGAATCCCTCGCCCGGCGTAGCGCGGCGCGCGCAGAAAATCGGCAACGTCGAGAGCGTGCTGCAGACCCGCAAGAATCCGCTGCGCGTGTGGCTCAAAGCGCTGCGCGTGCACCAGTGGCTCAAGAACCTGCTGATCTTCATCCCGCTGCTGGCGTCGCATCAAGTATCGTCGCTGGAACTCGACCTGCGTGGCGTGCTGGCGTTCGTGCTGTTTGGTTTCTGCGCGTCGAGTGTCTATCTGCTCAACGACCTGCTCGATCTCGACGACGACCGGCATCATCCGACCAAGCGGCGACGGCCGTTCGCCTCGGGTTCGTTGTCGATCGTCTGGGGCATGGTGGCGTTTCCGGTCCTCGCGATCGGGGCGTTCGCGGGTGCGCTGATCTTGCTGCCCTGGCGGTTTGCCGCCGTGCTTGCAGGCTATTACGTCCTGACGATGTTGTATTCGTTTGTGCTCAAGCGCCGCGTGATTCTCGATGTCGTGGTGCTGGCAATGCTTTACACCGCGCGCATCATCGCCGGGACTGCGGCGTTCCGGATGACCCTGACGTTCTGGTTGCTGGGCTTTTCGATGTTTCTGTTTTTGAGCCTCGCGTTGGTGAAGCGCTATGCCGAACTACACGCGACGCGCGCTGCAGGCGGCGCGAAAGCGCGCGGGCGCGGCTACGTGGCCGACGACCTGTCGATGATCTCGTCGCTCGGCGCCGCCTCCGGTTATCTTTCGGTGCTGGTGCTCGCGCTCTACATTCAGGACTCGAAGACGACGCATCTTTACAGTCACCCGCAAGTGATCTGGCTGGCGTGTCCGTTGTTGCTCTACTGGATCAGCCGCACGTGGCTCATCACGCACCGCGGGCTGATGCATGACGACCCGGTGGTGTTCGCCGCCAAAGACCGCACGAGTTTGATGACCGTGGCGCTAATGGGTCTGGTGTTCTGGTTCGCCATATGACGAAGCCGCTCAAGTCCTGGGGGCGTTACCCAGATCATCCGCAGGCGGGCCATCCCGTGGTATGGCGCGACCGTCTGCAACCGGTCTGGGAGCAGGTGGCAGGCGCCAACGGCACGACGCTGGCCTATGGCAATGGCCGCAGCTACGGCGACAGTTGCCTTGCTGCGAGCGATCAGGTCGTGCATACGCGGCCACTCGATCGCTTTATCGCGGCTGACTGGCAAACCGGCGTGGTGCGCGCGGAAGCCGGTGCGACGCTCGACGACATTCTGCAAATCGCGGTTCCGCGCGGCTGGATGCTGCCTGTCACACCGGGCACAAAATACGTCACGCTGGGCGGCGCGGTCGCCAACGACGTGCACGGCAAGAACCATCACGTGCGGGGCACGTTCGGCCGTCATGTGCGCCGCTTTGCATTGCTGCGTTCGGAGCGCGAGGCGTTTGAATGCTCGCGGGAGGAGAATGCCGAGTTCTTCGCCGCAACGATCGGCGGCCTCGGGCTCACCGGTGTGATCGCCTGGGTGGAAATACAGCTGATGCCGATTCGCTCGAGTCGCGTGTCGGTGACGAGCATCCGCTTTGGCAATCTCGACGAGTTCTTTGCGTTGTCGGAAGAGCTCGACAGCAAGCACGAGTACAGCGTGGCATGGATCGATTGCCTGAGCCGTGGGTCGTCGCTCGGACGCGGCATCTTCATGGTCGGCGACCATGCGGAGCAGGGCGGTCTGCAGCTACCGGTCAAGAAGAAGCGCGCCGTGCCGATCACGCCGCCGATCTCGCTCATCAACCCGCTGACGCTGCGCGCATTCAATACGCTGTACTACAACCGTCAGCAGCAGAAAACGGTGCAAAGCGAAGTCGACTACGACAGCTACTTCTATCCGCTCGACAGCCTGCTTGAATGGCACCGGATTTACGGCAAGCGCGGGTTTCAACAGTATCAATGCGTGCTGCCCCAGGTTCATTCCCGCGACGCCATGCATGCCATTCTGGAGGCAATCGGGGAAAGCGGTACGGGCTCTTTTCTCGCCGTGCTCAAGCGCTGCGGCGATGCGGTCTCGCCGGGCCTGTTGTCTTTTCCGATGGAAGGGGCGTCGCTCGCGCTGGATTTTCCGCAGCACGATGAAAGCAATCGCCGGCTGTTCGAGCGACTCGACGCGATTGTCCGGGAAGCCGGCGGACGCTTGTACCCGGCGAAGGACGCCCATATGTCGGCGAGCGATTTCCAGCTCGCGTATCCGGCGTGGCGTCAGTTGGAGGCATTGCGCGATCCCGCGTTGATGTCCCGTTTTTGGCAACGAACAACACAAACATGAAAAAAGTCCTGATAGTCGGCGCAACTTCCGCCATTGCCATCGCCTGCGCGCGCCGTTGGGCGTCCGAAGGCGCGACGCTGTTTCTCGTCGGCCGGCAGGCGGAACGCCTGGAACAGATTGCCGCGGATCTCGTGGCGCGCGGCGCCAAGGCGGCGACGAGCCACGTGCTGGACATGAACGACTTCGATGCTCATCAAGCGATGCTCGATGCCTGCGTGGGCACGCTGGGCGGTATCGATGTCGCGTTGATCGCGCACGGAACCTTGTCCGATCAGAAGGCTTGCGAACAGGACGTGAAGGTTGCATTGCGCGAACTGTCCACCAATGGGCTGTCGGTCATCGCGTTGCTGACGCCGCTGGCGAATGTCATGGAAAGCGCGAAGAGCGGCGTGATTGCGGTGATTTCGTCGGTGGCAGGGGATCGGGGACGGCCTTCGAACTATGTCTACGGGACCGCGAAGGCTGCGGTGTCGACTTTCTGCGAAGGCTTGCGCGCGAGGCTGTTCAAGTCGGGCGTGCACGTGCTGACCATCAAGCCGGGGTTCGTGGATACGCCGATGACGGCCGGCATGCCGTTGCCTGGGCCGCTGGTCGCCACGCCTGAGCGTGTCGCGAACGATATTGTCCGTGCAGTCGAGAAGAAGAAGGATTCGATTTATACGCCGTGGTTCTGGTCGGGGATCATGTTGATCATCCGGTCGGTGCCGGGGTTCCTGTTTAAGAGGGCGTCGTTGTGAGAGGGCGTTTGACGACGGCTGCCGCGTGGGTGCTTGGGCTCTGTGGCTTGTTCGTCGTTGTCAGTTGTGTTGTCGGCGTGGTGGGAAGCTATTCGCCCGTGCCGTACTGGGACCAGTGGGATGGTGCCCTGGCGGGGTACATGCGCTTCGCAGACCACCAATGGTTCGTACTGTGGGAGCAACACAACGAACATAGGTTGCTGTTGCCACGGCTGATTTTCTGGACGGACATTCGATGGTTCGGCGGGCGTAATGTCATCAACCTCGTGGCGAATCTTGTCCTGCTTGGGGCTCTGGCAGTAACCGTGAGCCGCATCGCATCGCGCGGTAGGCGCGTGACCTGGACCGAAGGGGTTGCACTTGCTGGCGTCATCGCAACGATGGCCTTCTCCTGGATGCAGGATGAGAACCTGACCTGGGGGTTTGAGAATCAGTGGTTTGGCGCCTATCTGTTTGCGATGCTGGCATTTGACGCATTGGCGCGTAGCCGTGACACGTCCGGACTAAGCCGTCAGTTTTTGCTGGCCTTGCTATATGGCGCGTTTGCCGCGTACTGGATGGCGAGTGGCCTGTTGGTGCTGCCGGTGCTGCTCGCTCTTTCACTTTACATCGGTCTGTCGAAGCAGCGCGTCGCGTTGATAGGACTCGCAACCGCTGTGGTGTGGGCTGCTTACTTCAGGCACTACGCGTCGCCGCCGGCGCACGGAAGCGTGCTGAGTTCTGTACACCATCATCCGATCGAGATGGTCGAGTACGTGCTGCTTTACCTTGGTGGTCCAGTTTGGGCCGCGACTGCGCAGCTCTCGCTGACATATCTGGCTGGCGCCATTGTCGTGGTCGCGACACTGGTTGGTTTGTGGCTCGGGCGTAACCGCGAGACTCACGCGCTCGCATTGCTCGCTTTCGCCGTTTTTGTATGCGGCAGCGCATTCATTACCGCCGGGGGGCGCTTGCCCTTTGGCCTCGAATCCGCGTTTGCGCATCGTTACACCACGTCGTCGCTATTCGCGTGGTTGTCGCTTCTGCTTTACTTCTGGGTCAACGCTCGGCGGCCGCTGGCTCGGGCGGTGAATGCCGGGCTGTTTGCTTTGGCGCTGGTGGCGGTTCTGTCGTGTCAGGCCGCGGCTTTCAGCCCGGACCAAGATCGGTTGTTTGCCCTGAAATCGGCCGGACTTGCCTTACGCGAGGACGTATACGACAGCGAATGGACATATGCTGTGTATCCCGGAGTCAAGCCACTTCAGGCGATTGCGCAAGCCGCGCAGGCTCGGGGCTTGTCGATCTTTGAGCCATGCACGCGGGACTACCCGTGTGCGCCGGAGCAACCAACGGCGAATCGCTCGTGCGATGGCGCGATCGATACGATCAAGCCGACCGGCACGCCGGGGCGGTATATGGCCACCGGCTGGATTTTCGATCGGGATGCGAAGGTGCAACCGACTGACGTTGTTGTCGTCAATGCGCAAAACGAGTTGCGCGGATATGGGATTGTCGGCAGCCGCCGGCCCGATGTCGAGACAGCGCTTAAGCTCAATGTCGACCGTGTTGGCTGGACAAGTTTTTTCCGCGCCGATGGCAAGACTATTCGCGTCCTGGCGAAACACGCGGATACCTACTGTGCGTTGCCGGTAACAGGCAAAGTGCCCGAGCAAGCTGCGCAGTGACGTGGGTGCTACTGTTCCAACCGGACAGCGATGATGAATCTGAACTACACCCCCAATTTAGAAGGGGCGTTTCGCAAAGTTTACAATGTCGCGTTATCTGACGCGAGCATGTGCCGGCCCGTGTGCGGCGCATTACCTGAACTCGAGTAATCTGAACAAATAGATCAATGAACGATACGCGCATCATTCTCCCAGGCGGCGCCGGCCTCGTCGGCCAGAACCTTGTCGCTCGTCTCAAGCAGCGTGGGTATACGAACCTGGTCGTGCTCGACAAACATCGGGCCAATATCGAAGTCCTGCGCAGCGTGCATCCCGACATCACCGTCGAGTACGCAGATCTGGCTGAGCCGGGTGACTGGGCGCGTTATTTTGACGGTGCGGCGGTTGTCGTGATGCTGCAGGCGCAGATTGGCGGCCCGACGATCGAGCCATTCATTCGCAACAATTTGACGTCCACGACTCACGTGTTGGCGGCGATCAAGCAATTTAAGATTCCATACACGGTGCACATCAGTTCATCTGTCGTGGAATCCGTGGGCGACGATTTCTATACCGACACCAAGAAGCAGCAGGAAGAGATGGTGCTGGCTTCAGGCATTGAATGCGTGGTGCTGCGCCCGACACTCATGTTCGGCTGGTTTGACCGCAAACATCTTGGCTGGCTTTCGCGTTTCATGCAGCGCGTGCCGGTTTTCCCAATTCCCGGGAGCGGGCGTTACATGCGTCAGCCGCTCTATGCAGGCGATTTTTGCAACGTGATCATCAGTTGCATCGAATCGCGCATCAGCGGCAAGGTGTTCAACATCACGGGGTTGGAGCGCGTCGATTACATCGACATTATTCGGCAAATCAAGGCGGCTACGAACGCGGGTTGTGCGATTGTGCGCATCCCGTACGGACTGTTCTATGTGCTGTTGAAGATTTACGCGCTGTTCGACAAGAACCCGCCTTTCACGGCGGACCAGTTGAAAGCGCTGACCGCCGGCGACGAGTTCGAGGTGATCGACTGGGAGGGCATATTCCAGATCAAGGCCACGCCCTTCGCCAAGGCGATGCACGAGACCTTCAACGATCCTGTGTACAGCCAGATCGCGCTTGAATTTTGATGCAGGAAATAGTGATGACAGACGAAAAGATCGCGGTTTTGGGCGCGGGCCCCATGGGCCTCGGGGTCGCTTACCAGTTGGTTAAAGACGGGCGCAAGCCCGTTATATTCGAAGCAGACGACCGCGTGGGCGGTATGGCCGCATGCTTCGATTTCGGTGGATTGTCGATCGAGCGCTATTACCACTTTCACGCGATCTCCGATCACGCGTTCTTTGAAGTGCTGCGTGAACTTGGTATCGAAGACCAGATGAAATGGGTTGAGACCAAGATGGGTTACTACTACCAGGGACATGTGCAGGCGTGGGGAAACCCGATCGCGCTGCTCAAGTTCAAAGGGCTGAGCCTGACGGCGAAGATTCGCTACGGCCTTCACGCGTTCCTGTCCACCAAGCGCGACGATTGGCGTCCGCTCGACCACGTTGAAGCGTCCGGCTGGATTCGGCGCTGGATTGGCGAAGAGGCGTGGGAAGTGTTGTGGCGCCGGCTGTTCGACTATAAGTTCTACGACTATGCGTACAACTTGTCGGCAGCGTGGATCTGGAGTCGCATTCGCCGCATCGGCCGGTCGCGCTACGACTTGTTCCGCGAGAAGCTTGGTTATCTGGAGGGCGGCTCGGATACGCTGCTCGAAGGCATGCGGCGCTATATCGAAGCAAACGGCGGAGAGTTCCGTTTGGGTTCGCCCGCACAGAAAGTTGTGATCGAAGATGGCGCTGTCGAAGGCGTGCAGGTCAACGGTGAAGTGCTGCCCTTCGACAAGGTGATCAGCACGATTCCATTGCCGTATGTTCCGCGCGTCATTCCGGATTTGCCCGCTGACATATCGGCCGCGTTCAAGAGCATGAAGAACGTGGCGGTGGTCTGTGTGATCGCCAAGCTGAAGAAGGCTGTGACACAGAACTTCTGGCTGAACGTGAACGATCCGGACATGGATATTCCCGGCATCGTCGAGTACACGAACCTCCGCCCGCTCGGAGAGCATATTGTGTACGTCCCCTTTTACATGCCGGGCGAACACGCGAAATATCAGGAAGCGGACAGTGTTTTCATCGACAAGGTGAAGCGCTATCTGATGAAAATCAATCCGGCTTTGACCAGCGACGATTTCATCGATGTACGCGCGAGCCGTTACCGTTACGCACAGCCGATTTGCGAGCCGGGGTTCCTTGACCGGCTGCCGCCGATTCAACTGCCGGTGAAGGGGCTTCTGGTAGCCGATACGTCCTACTACTATCCGGAAGACCGGGGCATTTCCGAAAGTATCGGTTTGGCGCGAAAGATGGCGAGGATGCTGTGACGATGCCCGCAGGGACCGTGAAGGGGCGACTGGTGTCGCCCCGTTTCCTCAAGTTTCTTCTGGCTGGCGGGGTTGCGGCCGGAGTGAATTTCGGCAGCCGGATCATCTTCAATAACTGGATGCCGTTTACGGCGGCGATCGTGCTTGCGTATATCGCCGGCATGATCACCGCCTTCATCCTGACGAAGCTATTCGTCTTTACCGAGAGTGTTCACTCCACGTCGCGATCTGCGATGTTCTTTACGTTGGTGAATCTCGTCGCCGTGTTGCAGACGTGGGTGGTGAGCGTGGTGCTGGCTTTTCATCTCCTGCCCTGGCTCGGCGTTGTGTGGCACAAGAAAGAGATCGCTCACCTCGTGGGTGTGATCGTGCCGGTATTTACCAGCTACGTTGGTCACAAAAAGCTATCGTTTCGATCACACTAGGGCTGTGTTCGCCAGGTTCATTGCCCTATTCGGCGCAGCGTTGAGACCAATGACCGTAGCGGTCCGGTTATTTTCCAAGAAGTGGAATTTCTGAGTTCTTGGATCGCCTGGTGTGCCGCCTCCAATTTTCTCGAAAGGGCAAGATTGCGCGACCGTTCGAAGTCGAGTAGACCTGCGAGCGCTTCGTCGCTCGGAACGGAATTCCGCGGCACGGAAGTCTTCGCGGCACTCTTCATGGCCGTCCAACTGTCGACGATTTGCTGTTGGTCGTCCGAAGCTTTTAGCGTGACGAAGAATTCGATTTCATAGCGCTCTGTGTCGAAGAAATTGGCACAGGCGAAGTGGACCAGTCCGGTGAGTGTCAGACTCTCAAACAGACTCGCGAATGAGCGGGGTGTGAACGTCCAGCAATGCACGTCATGGTATGTGCCGTTCTGGAACGCATCGCGTGCAGGTGAAATTGCGTCTGCAAATGAATGGCAGCGCTCAACCGATTCGGCATTCAACTCGGTGTCCCAAGCGCGTCTGGCGTCGACATGGGAGACGTTCAACAGATGGTCGAGGATGCATATGGGTTGCGGTACACGCGCATGCGCAATGTAAGCGCTCAGAACATCGCATAGTTCCGTTTCGCGGCGGATGAGATCAAAGGTAAAACGCTTGTCAGGGACGGCGAGCCTCAGTTCTCCCTGCCGCTTTAGAATGGAATGCAGTTCCTCAAGCCATGTGATCAGGTCGGGGACGTGTTCGATTACGTGGGACGCAATGACATAGTCCACTGTCCTGCTCTTGAGGCACTCGCGCAATGTTCGGGTACCCCAAACAGCATCGATATCAACAATCTCGGCGATATCGACTGCGGGGTCGTTCCGATATTTGTTTCTTAGAGATTCGGAATCGGCATGGTCAATGTAGATGACATTACCTTCCGATTTTGTCACGACAGGACGAAATAGAGGTCCGATCTCCATACCGGTCAGTTGCTTCAGATTCAGCCCGTCGAGTAATTTCTGCTTGCGATTCATCAACTATTTCCTCGCAAAGTGAGCACTGAAACGATACCGTTCACCTGTCTTGGCTAAAGATGATCTTTGCGTGCCGAAGTCCCTGCCGGATCCGCACCCAAATTGAATGCACTCGGGATTGCCTCGTGAACGGTTGAGGAAAAGATCAAGACCTAAGCGTGAGGTTGATCTGGGTAGGCCCTTGGGCGTAGAGATAGGGCGGCGTGCTGCGGCGTGGCTCATTCACGGTTCGACTTTCGACCGCTAATTTGTCTATGATAGTGCCGGCAGCTACGGGAAGCGATCTGTTTTACTCGTCTTCCTGGGAGGCACCCTCAACCGATCGTCAGGAAGAGCGGCGATAGCGCGATGTCAGGCGAGGCAGACATCACCGGATTGCTTCCATTTTAGGGAGTTTTGCAGAAGTGGCAAAGCCGACAGATGTGAGTTGAGACAGGCTCTCCTGCGGCGTTGGCGAATCCGATCCGGCCCGCGTCTGGCAAAGCGTCTTTGATCGCCTAGGAAATGTCCGACGCTCGCTGGAAGACCTTCTTTGATGCTCAAAGCGAGAGCGTCAGAGCGTGCCTTCCAGCGTTGTCTGTTTGAAGCACTTGTTACTTCGTGGAGGAAAAGAGTTTTTGTGCGTCTGCTTGCGGCTGCATGCGAAGGGTCTCCAGCGTCACATGAATATTCTTTTTCCAAAGGAGATTGCTCGGCGAGACAAGGCGAATCTCTTTGACGCTTGCAGTATCGTGCCCAGCTGCCATCGCGACAAAATCATCGTTGGATGCCACTAGGGGAGACAGCACGAAACCGGTTTCCCCCATCTCTGGGATATATCGGTAACGAACGGTTTTGCCAGTCGTCAAAGCAAGTTCGATATATACCTGAGGCAATTTATAAGCCATCAGAACGGCTTGCCCTAGCAACGTGGGGCGCATGTGTATGCGCGCGATCACTATTCCGTCGTGAGCGGGAATGACGACCGGTTCGTTAGTTTTGGCATCCGTGTCGACGAGAGGCGTCGTGCTGGTTGCCCTTGGAGGCAACGTCTTTTTCATCTGAATGAATTTTCCCTGCTGCCCAACGATCGAGTAATTCGTCAGCAAGGCTCCCCAACTCAGCGCATCTTCCAGCGCACGGAGTCGGTCGTCGATCGCTCCGACGGAGAAGAGGACATTCTGCGGAGCAGACTTGCCTGTCAGATGGTCCGCGTTCGCCTGGTCAAGTTGCGGTCGATAGACTGAATAGCTTTGCAGAATGGGACGCCCCAACCATGGAATGTCATTTGCGAAAAGCATGGACAGATCTGTTGGATACACGTCCGTCGTACCTTCGATGCCGCTTACCGGTTCGGTTTGCCGGACCTTCATGAGACCATTTGTGAACTCATTGCCGAAATAGGCTGGATCAGTGAGGCGGCGTGCCAATCCATCTGACGTCATCGCGTATGACCAGAGGGGGCGATCAGCTATGTATTTGAGCGACCCCTGAGCCATTGACAATTCAAGCGATATCCAGATCGCGATGGATGCACACCCCAAGACCACTGCCTCGCGTTTGCGCAGCATTGTGGCGAGGGATAGAGCTACAAACAGGAGCGAGGTTGAGGACATGCGCTGATGACCGTCCTGGCGCACGAAACCGGCCTTGAATACAACAAAGAGATAGAAAGCAAGGCCAAGCACCGGTAACAGGCGCCGGTATCCTCGCTCCGAATTTACGAAAAACATCCATAGTGCTACCACGGCGGGTAGCATCCACAAGCCTACTTCGAGGAAAGGTCCATGAACTGACATTGCCTCGGAATATCCCGAGATGATCGGTCGCTGGGCTGTGAAGAAATTGGGTAGATTGACAAGGGATTGCCCACTCGCGCTCCAGCCAATACATAAGGATACGATCGCGACAATGGCTGACGTTGCGGCTAACGTTATTCGGCGCGCCAGGATAAGCATCAGGATTGCGCATCCGAGTTCGCCAAATGCCAGTCCAGCAAAACTTCCTTTGATAAGCGGCAGTGTGGATACCCCGCATACCGACACCAGAAAAAGGGTTGCGCGTGCCGGCGTGAGCTTCAGAAAGTTCGGGTGATCTTCCGCGCAACTGAGTCGTGCTGTAGCGAGCAGAACGACCAACGGTACGGCAAAGAAAATTGTGTCGCGAAGAATCGATTCCGAAATCGCCAGTGGTAGGAGAAGAAGTAGCGCGGGACGTCGATCAAAAGCGAGCAGTGCGAATCCGGCACATAAACCCGCTGCGATGATCGCGCTACCGATTAGCATGATTGTGTCGGTCGCCGGATGATAAAGCGTTGTGTAGACGGAAGCCCATGGACCGAAGGTGAAAATCACATCCTTGCCAAACACCATGTGCTCGGCAACAGCGACATTCATTGCGAACGCCCAGGACATGTCCAGACTGGGAACTTGGGCAAACCACGGCTGGAATGGCACGATTATGAGGCCGGAGACCAGAAGGGCTGCCACAGCCGACAATCGAACCAGCCAATCCTGCCATGCATAGCGGGCGCCACTAGTTTGCGTTGCGCTCATGATTTCCTGACGAATTTAATGTTTTTCTTGACCGCGTTCATCGGAAGCAGGCCAGCACCGATAGGCATAAGAAGTGGGAAGATGCTCATGTCGAACATGGCGTTCCAGTCAATGTCCGTGACTGACTTCGCCAGTGGTTGGGTAAAGATGGCCGAATGGTAGCAGAATCGGTAAACGCCGTTTTTAGCGTGTAGTGGCAAAGGCGTCGCGAAAGATGTGAACGGATGCGGTATCAAATTTCGCGCAACACTATGTCAAATCGCGTGCAACCCCACCCTTAGCGAGATCCTTGTAGAGTCCTGGTTCTTCGTCCCATTGATCCTCATATGGCGTGGGCGAGAAAAACGATACCCGTCATACATGGACGTGGCGGCAATCGGGGTGGCAAGCAGCGAGGCCCAAACAGAGAGGGTGCGCGACAGCGTATTCTTCAGCAATGGGCGCGCGAGAATGCCACCCGAACCGCCCGCGTTAGTCAGTGCTATCGCGACGGCGGTTATCCTCAGCACTTCGAGTGCTCCAACTTACGTTCCCCCTCCATCGTCGCCGCTGCGAGTACAGCGAGAACGATCCTCCATTGGCAACCCCTTCGGCTTTACCGGCAAGCATTGGAACGAACTGCCCCAGAGCGAATGATCGGGAGCGCCGACCTCGATGAAAACGGCCGACGGCCCAGTGTTGTCCTGTGCCCGCGCGAGCACGATTTCAATGCATGCCATGTACAATTACCAATCCTTACACGGTCGAAACGGTAAGCGCAACGCACACCTTCGGCCAAGCGGAGAGGGAGACAGGACCAATGCGCGAAGCGCCGATTCACCCAAACGATGACATGTTCCACGGTTCGCACGAGCACTACGCTTCGGTCGGCACGCAAATGGCCAACTTCGTTGCGCAGGCGGCCGAACTGGCTGGCACCGAATCGCCGACGATTCTCGAACTCCCATGCGGATATGGCCGCGTAACGCGTCAACTGGTGGAGCGATTTGACCCTTCGCGCATTCATGTGGCGGATATCATGGCCCCGTCCGTCGATTTCTGCGTGAAGACATTCGGGACCATCGGGTACCACGTCACCGAACCTGTGTACGAGTTTAAAAACATCCCTGCAGACGCATTCGATGTTGCTGCGCTAGGCTCGCTCGTTACGCATTTGTCCAGTCACAACGCTCGCTCGGTCATCAAACATTTCTTTTCGAAGATCAGGTCGGGTGGCGTCGGCGTCGTGACTACGCACGGCGAGAAATCTCGCGAGCATCTGGGCATCGGGGATTGCTATCAAGTGGGCGAGGCGGCACGTCAACATCTGTTGAACAGCTACGACGCAAATCAGTTTGGCTTCGTGAACTATCGAGCCGATCACTCACTCGAGGCAAAGACCGTGGATTACATTGGCGATAGCTACGGTATCTCGCTGATTCCCGGTGACTGGGTGAAAGACGTCTGCGCCGAAAACGGCCTGACTATCGTCGAACACCGCCCCGGTGGCTGGGACGGTCACCAGGACGTTTTTCTAATCAGGAAATAATTTAATCTACGCCGCTTTGCATCGTTGGCACCCGATGCTAACCCCGGGTAACGACATTCATCGTATGTGGATGCGGTCGCAAAGCATAGTAGTCGAAGAAATGCTGTTGCCACAGCGCGCAGACCGTATCCATCTGTTCGATGAGATCTGATCCGAAAGCATGGTCGGAGTCTGCCGCATCGATTTTGGCTTGCATGCGATCGAACAGCAGTCGCTCAAAGTCGTTGTTGCAATAGCCCTTTATTTGCTCGTGCGTGAGCGGATAGGGCACGGCGTTCAAGCCTGCATGAGTCGATACGAAAGTGCTGAATAGACGCTCGACAATGAACGGCAGAAAAGGCGCGGGATCTGTATGGCTGGTCTCCGCCATGACGTTTCGTGCCACGGCGTGAGCCGGTTCAGACTCCAGAAATTCGGCGATCGGAACCAGAACGCCGCCTACGTAGCGCTCCCAGAATAGCTGGGACCCCACCCAGAAATTGCTATAGGCGAGGTACCGCGAATCGTGCCTCGGCGTATCGCCAAGCGTCCAACCCAACTTGCAGGCGTCGATGAGTTCTTGCGCCGCACGGGTCAGTCCCGGATGAGCGTGTTCGCCTTGCATCCAGACGTTATACGACCAATAGGCAATCTGCGGAAATGGATTGATGAAGCAGACGTCCGCCTTGGCGTGCGCGCGCACGAATTCGAGGAAGCGGGCGCCCGATATCTTTGCCTTCAGGTTGAACTTCGGCGAGAACAATCCCGTGAAGTCGTGGCGTAGATGAACCTTGTTGCGATACATGTCGACAAGGATCCCGAATTCACGCCACTCTGAGCGTGTGTTTTCCGCACGCACGAGGGGAATAAACTCAGGGTCGGCGAGTGCCTGATCCTTCGCGTAAAGCGGTTCGTAGATCGCAACGCTCTTGTTCATACCTGGCCTACGCGCTCCACGCAGTAGCGTTTCAGGTCGCCGCGCCACTTCAGGTAAGTGAATGACGCATTGGGGACGGTGAAGCTGGGGTAATGCGTTTCGATGGGAATGCCCAGCAGGTGCTGTAGAACCACGCTGATGGGTCCGCCGTGTGCAACTGCTGCAGTCAATCCCGGTTCCGATGCATGGGGCAGTACTTCGAGATCTACCCAGTTGCGCACGCGATCGGCCATATCCAGATGCGACTCACCGCCTTCATAGCGATTGGTGATGTCGTGGTTGAACGTCGGATGCGCGGCGTTAAAGTCAGCTTCACGCCACGTGGCATAGATGCCGGGATTGGTCTCGGCAAGCCGGGAGTCGAGCTTCATCGGCGCTGAATCACCGAAGACGATTTGCGCTGTCTCATGCGCACGCCTCCACGGGCTGCAAAAGATGGGGGAGGGTTGATAAGCAAACCGCTCCAGTGTCTTCGCAAGCTGTGTGGACTGTGTTTTACCGAGGTCCGTGAGCGGATCCTGGTTGGTCGAAATGAGCAGTCCTTGCGCATTAGCGGTCGACTGGCCGTGCCTGATCAGTAGAAGGTCCATAGTTCGGATTGAGTCGGCTAGATTGAATTTTCGCTGGTTAAAAGTGCCATTAGCGTCTGCGCGGGTGCCGCAAGTCCAAACCGCTGGTGCACATCGTCGAACGCATTGCGTTTCAGCTTCTGTCGCAACTGGCTATCCTGATACATCTGCTCCATGGCCTCTGCCCACTCGTCAGGCGTATTGTTCACGAGATAGCCCGTCACGCCGTGCGTAACCGCATCTTCGTATACGGGGCTTTTCGAATAGATGCCCGGAATGCCGAGACTGCCATAGTCGATGTATTTGATACATGACTTGCAACTATTGAAGAACAGCGCCTCGGGGTCTTCCCGGCCGCCGAGCGGAACAACCGAGAACAGATAACCCGCATCGCGTATGGCGGACTTATAGGCCGCGTTGTCGAGAAAGCCCTTGGCTGTCAGGCGCGGAATCCGGGACATTTCCGGAAATCCATCGCCCCAAAATTCCAGCGACACTTCCGAATGCCGGTTCATGAAGTCCACAAGAACCTTGAAAAAGTCCTTTCTGAAGTGGACGAGTTTGATGCCGTCGGTGTTCGAAAACATGATCTTTGGCGGTTGGACCTCTCTCCAACCGCTCGGGCTCGCCGGAATGGCGCTGTGATCAAACCCGTTGGAAATGATCGATACGGACGAACGAATGCGCTGCAATTTATTGCGCAGCACGTCGTTGGATACGGTCGCTACGGAAGCATGCCGCAGCAGCCAGGTTATGTTCGCCAGCAGGTCGTCGTTCAGATCAGTGACGCTGTACATCGGCAAGTCGATGATCCAGTCGTCCATGTCGTAGATGGTTCGCAGGCCCAGATCGTTGGCCATGCGCATCAAATCTACCGCGCGGTTGGAGGTATGTTTATTGAACAATACCGCGTCAAAGCGCCTGAGCTGTCCGATGGTGATGTCGCCTTCGACAATCTCTTCCCATTCGATCATGCCGAGATTGGCCATATAACCGAGCAGGGGACCGAAGCGGGCGGCAATCGACCTCGACATCAGTTTGTCGTGCGATAGCGAAATGCGCTGCACTACCAGTAATCGTGGGATTCTTGGCATATCAAATACTTTCTCTTGCTAGCATCTCGGCAAGCTGTGGCCCAATGGTTGAAGCTGAATGCCGGTCCAGCACACGCTCGTACGTCTGCAAGATTTTCGATTCACGATCCGCGTCGGTCATGGCGGCTTCGATCGCGTTGGCCAATCCTTGTACCGAATCGGTGGGCGCATACCAGACACCGTCTGCGAAATGCTCGCGTTGCCAGGGGCCATCTCCAATAACAAGCGGTTTGCGCATGATGGCGCCCTCCAGGCTCGAACGTCCCGGCGGATCGATGCTGGCCTCAACGATGACGGCACAGTTGGAAATGATCGAACGCAGGAGCGCACTGCATGGCTGCACGAAGGGCAGGAAGGTGATGCCGGGGTGCGCTTCCTCCACACATTGCCGGTAATACGCATCGTCTCTCGCGCCCCCGACGAATACGCCTTCAAGCTTGAGCTCGTTCAACGCCCGGATCAATTGCAGCTGGTTCTTGATCGGTTCAATCAGGCCGAGGCATAACGCGAAGTTAGTCGCATTGCAAATCGTTGACAGCAAGTCGTTGTCGGCCGGAGCGAGAAAGCGATCGGACACACAGGTGGGAATCACCTGGAGCTTGTCGTCCGGGACGGGGACATACTGCGTAAAGTTGGCGAGTTCCGCTTGTGATTTGAATAACAGCTTGTGCGCGCCACGCGTGATTTCGACAATTCTCTCGACCTCGTTAGCGGGCGGTGCGTCGGTCCACCAGACATTCGGCCAAAGAAAGATCGGTTTGTTCTTGAGTTTGGCCTCTCGAAGAATCGCTTCTCCGTCGGCGTGCACCGAGAAATGGATGACGCCGTCGTAAAAGCTCAATGGACGGCTGCCGATTCCGTAAATGTCCGTATGAACACCGGAATCCCTCATGATTTCGGCGACCTGTACGAGTTCGGACTCGCCTCCGCCGCTCACCGTGAATGCTGTGCTGTACGTGGTGAGCAGGAATTTCAAACCCGTCATGTCGTTCTCCCGGTCGCAAGCTGTGTGAACAGATTGCGCCACACTTCATCGCTGGTCTTTAGAAGGATGTCCTTGGCGCGATTCGAATAAGTTTCGCGCGACCGCCCGGCCTTGTCCCCGGTGCCATCGATCAATTGCGCGAGCAACGTTGCCCATGCGTCGGCGGGCGCGTCAGCCGGCAATATGCTTTCGGCGAGACATAACTCCTCGGCTGCGGTGCCCGCGCGCACAAGCACGGGCTTCCCATAGTGCATCGCTTCCAGTACCGGCACGCAAAAACCCTCGTGGCGACTGGTCACTAACAAAGCGGCCGATCGTTCGAAGCAGTCAAGCAGGTCGCTGTCATCCAGCGTGCCCTTGAAATCGACATGGTCGAGTACGCCGAGTCCGCGAGCATAGTTAATCAGGTATTTCGAGTAGTCGTAGTTCGGCATGCTGCCTACAACCGACAACGTCGAATGCACACCCAGGTTGCGCAACTTGTGCAGAATCTCGATGCCGTCTTCGATCCGCTTGTGTGGAACGACGCGCCCCACCATCAGCAGTTCGGCGTTCGCGTGCGGTACGCTGTGCGAGGCCGGATTGCGGCTGAATACGGGCATGTCGGAGAAGACGGGCGGGACGGCTTCAATCGATGCATGCCCGGCCGCGCTTTCAAGCGCCTGCGCGGAAAAACGCGAATTCGCAACGAGTAAATCGAAGGCCCCAAGGGCGGGCAACTGGGCGAGTGCGTCCTGACATAATTGAGCGGTACGCGGCTCGAAAGCACGCAGCAGTTCCGGATCCGTTACGCCATGGAAATAGCCGATCTTCTTGCACTTCAACTGCGTTATCTGATCCAGGCGCGGGTCGAAAATCGAATAGCTGAGGAAAAGGATATCGTCGGGCTGAACGGCGGAATATAGCTCGCTGAGCGCGTGCACTTTCTCGTTAGCGGCATCATGGTTCTGTGCGTACAGTTCCGCTGCGAAGCCAAGCCGCCTCGCAGCTCGCGCCACGCCGAGGCAATGGTTGCCTACAGCGTCGCCGCTGAAGATGTCAGGCGCGCATATCAGCACTCTCATTGAGACACCGCTCCCGCTTTGATTTGCGCCAGTCTGTCTGCGTATGCGCGAGCGACCGCCTCGATCGAGTAGTCGCGCAGAATGCGTGCCTGGCCGGCCTTGGCAACGCGTTTCCGGCGATCCTTGTCTTCAAAGACCGTGCGGATCTGTTCCGCCGCGGTCGAGACGTCGGGATCGCACCAGTACTGGCCTTCATGAAACAGATAGTCGCCGGCACGCAAGGGGACGAGTTCTCCGTCGACGAGAAAGGACGTCTCCTCGTCGCAGAAATCCACATTTCCCGAGAAGTTGGTTACCACGACAGGCTGTCCCAGCAGCATGGCTTCAGCAATCACGCGCCCGAACCCTTCGCTACGATGGAGCGAGATATAAGCGTCGCAGGCGGCCATGAGATCGATCGTATCCTGACGGCTCAGTCGCTCCGAGACGATACGGATTCGAGGGTCCTGTGCCGCGAGTTCGCACACCGCGCGCCATGTCGGATCGCTGTCTCGCACATTCATCGCTTTGACGATCAGGCTAACGCCGGAGATCTGGGCGCTAAACGCTTTCTGAAACGCATGGATACCGGCGATGGGATTTTTCCGCGTCAGCCACGAGTTGCCGTCGAACATCAGGTAGAACAGGAACTCGTTCGACGGCAAGCCGAAGCGGCTGCGGTCGGGATGTACCGGCGCAGGGATGCTCACGGCCATCGGAACGTGATGGACAGCCGTTTCCCCTTGTCTCGCGAATGCCGATTGTACGAACCTGCTCTGCGCCCAGATTTCGTCGACGAGCCGATGCAGCTTGCCGAACGCGTTCGGCCACTGCGGCAATTCCCACGGCCATGCGCCGATTTTGTACGTGTCGGCTTCAATGAGCTTGCGTCCGCCCTCGAGCGCAAGTCGCAGCATTTCGGGCGGCGGCAGGCAAAAGACGCTCAACCCGTACTTGAGGTTGACGCTCAGCAGGTCGTCGACGGAGTTGTCGAGTTTCGCCGGGCCCGCCATGGGCGCAGTGATTAGCGCACGTGGGATAGCGGAGAGCCCAAGGGCTTTCGCCGCCATTCTGGCGTCTTCGCCGAGTCCGAGCACGCCCTGCGGAAATCCGACAATGTTGACGCCGAACGGTCGGGTGCGCCATGCGCGCTCGACCGACATAACGTATTGATTGTCGCTGCCATCAGGTTGCGTGCCTGCCGTCGTAACGGAGATCGAACCCAGCGTTGGATATTCGTTTCTGCCGTGGTTTTGCCACCAGGTTACCAGCGCGGTTTTTCCAGCTTGCGTGCTTGTGTCGAAGGCCGCCGTCAGGTCGGCACGGTCCCCTCGGATCGATTCAAGGAATCGCGGCACGGCAGCAGCGCCGACTCCGGGGGCGGGCTCCGATGCCAGCAAGGTCGGCAGGAGGCTGTTTGGCGACCATTGGATAACCGGGTAGGCGAACTGTCCCGCGCTATCCCACCAGGCCAGTGCGCCCAGGCGTCCAGTCAACGTATTCAGATCGAACGCCTGCCGCAAATCGGCCCGTTCGCGACACATCAGATTCAGGAAACGGGGCAGCGGGATTCCCGTGGCATTGTCTGGGTCCTCCAGCGCGAGGAGCCGTTCAGGCACGCCTGACAGTATCCATCTGATGCTCGGGTATTGGTCCTTTCTATGCTCGCGCCACCAGCCCAGAAATGCGATTCGACCGGCGAACGTGTCGAGGTCGTAAGCTTGCCGCAAATCGGCTCGCTCGTTTCTGATGAGGTGCAGCAGACGCGGGCACGGCACTTCGTCGACACTGCCGCCTTCGGGTGTGTCGAGAAGCGCGTGAAACATCTCGGCGGGGGACCAGGCGATCCTCGGGTATTCGACTTGACCGCGCTCTTGCCACCAGCTCACGCAACCCAACCGGCCGGCAACGGTGCTCAGGTCGAAAACCTGTTTCAAATCGACCCGGCTTTCGACGATGGCCGAAAGGAAAGCAGGCAGGTCGAAACCGGTCGGGCCGTCGATCTGGCCTGGATCGAGCAAAGTCGCGGTCAGATTCTTTCCGTCCAGAATGCTCGGTGCCGTGCTCTTCAGCCAATATGCGATGCCTCGCGGGTGTTCCGAGATCAGCGTTGCGTTATCGAGTTGCTCGACATACGCCAAATCCTGCGGTCTGGGTTGCCAATCGAAGTCTGGGTAATCCGTACGCGCAACCGATTCCCACCACAAATACAGGGCGATTCGGTCGGCGAGGGTTTTGCAGGAAAACTCAGCAAGGTCCCCACGAAACTTGAGCAGGAAGTAAACGGCGCTGGGCAACGCGAACCGTTCGCCTTCGGACGGGTGTCGTGCCTGGTCGAGCCACTCGGTTATTTTTGTCATTTGTTTACTGAATCAGATCGGCAACTCGGGGCGGCCACGCGAAGGAGAAGTCCTCGTGTTCCAACGTCAGGTTCGGCGAGTAGCACGGGTCATTCAACAGGAAATCGCCCCAGCGCTTCTGCACGTACGCGACTTCCCGATTGAATCGGGCGATCTTCTCCGGGTTGTCTTCGTATCCGCGAGTCGCCGACTCGTGGTGATACAACTCGGCATAAGGGGTCCACACATTGCGATACCCCTCTTTGCGAACGCGCAAGCAGAAGTCGACGTCGTTGAATGCGACCTGCAACTGTTCGTCGAGTCCGCCGACCTGCTTGAAAATCGATTGCCGCACCACGAGGCAGGCAGCGGTCACGGCGCACATCGAACTGCGCAGCAGTGTTCTCGAAAAGTAGCCCGGCTGAGGCTTGGCGCTATGTTTGTGCGAGTGACCGGCAACGCCTCCGACGCCGATAATGACGCCGGCATGCTGCAGCGTGTCGTTCGGATAGAGCAGCTTCGCGCCGACACAGCCTACGCCCGGTTGCAGCGCGAGCGACACCATTTCGCTCAGCCATTCCGGCGTGATGACTTCGATATCGTTGTTCATCAGACAGACGAAATCGGCCGTACTCGCAAGCCCTACGCGATTGTTCAGTGCCGAGTAGTTGAACGGCGCATCGTCGCGCTTCACGGTCACGACGCCATCTGCCTGCAAGCGGGCAAAGAGTTCGTGCGTTGCGGGCTCGACCGAACCGTTGTCGATGATCGTGATGCGGAAGTTCTGGTAGGTGGTCTTTTCCCGAATCGATGCCACACATTGCTCGACCAGACGAGCCGCGTCGCGCGTCGGAATGATGATTTCGACCGACGGTTGTGCGTCCGGGAGTTCGTAGCACACCTTGTTGTAGGCGCTGGCCCCGGGCGCCGTTTCGACATGGCCCTTTATGCCTTTTCTCTGCAAGTGCTCGTCAATTGCACGCAACGCTGCGATTTGTGCATACGGCTTGGCTTCATGCGTGGCTGCGGTGCTTTGCGGATGTACGCGCCAGTGATAGAGCACGCGCGGAATGTGATGAATCGCGCCTTCGCCGCAGTAGTCGAGGAATCGCAGCGCCAGATCGTAATCTTGAGAGCCGTTGAACTCGTCGCGGAATCCGCCGATTTCCCGCATGACCGAAGCACGGTACACGCCGAAGTGCGTGATCATGTTCTGGCTCATGAACAGGTCGTAGTTGAACGCCGGCTTGAAATACGGTTCGGAACGTACGCCGTCCACCGAAATCTTGTCTTCGTCCGAGTAGATCAACGCGGCGTCGGGGTGTTCATGAAGTGCCTCGGCGACACAATACAGCGCGAGGGGGTGGAGTTCGTCGTCGTGATCCAGAAGGCCGACGAAATCGCCTGAAACCAGTTCGAGCGCGCTGTTGCTCGCGGCACTAATGCGGCCGTTCGTGGTGCGGTAGGTCACCTTGATGCGAGGATCTTTGCGGGCGTACTCCGTCAGCGTTTTTCGAACGCCGGGGTCGGAGGAGTTGTCGTCCGCGATGCAAAGCTCCCAATGGTCGTACACCTGGTTGATGACCGAATCGATTGCTTTGCGAAGCCAGCGTTCCGGCGTGTTGTAGGTCGGCATCAGCACGCTGAACAGCGGCTTGTCTTTCCAGCCCGACGCACGCTTGCGCAGCGCGGTATAAACCGAGCGCTGCGGCTCGTGCGACTTGATCCATTTCGGATAGTCGCGACGGCCGTCGGCCACAGGCGCCGGTGCGTTCGTGGCCGTGCCGGGTTGTGCAGCGAGCATGCGGCGCGGCCGATGAAGAACGAACGGCACCTCGCGTGCCAGAAGCTCGATGTTGAAATTGCTGATGGAGAAGAGCCCCGGCTGCGCGATCGGATCCAGGCGCAACGTGTTCGTCGTGAAGGGCAGAAGCAGATCTTGCTTGACCGTGCCATCCGAACCGACGGTCATGTAGACAGCCGTTGCTTCGGACATGCCATGGCCTGCATCGTAGTAAAGCACGCAAGGCGACGCGGGCAACTTGTCGGTCTGCAACTGAAAGGAGATTCGGACATGTCGGCCCACCATCTTCTTCCAGCCTTTGATCCAGAACTGCGGATCGTTGTTGACCGCTAGCCACGGAAAGGCCGTGCTCGACGTTTTTTCAACGTTCTTCAAAGGACGCAACTGAAATTTCATATTCTCACACCAGGGAGCGGTAAGTCGTTTCTAATTGAGTGAGCACCGTTTGCCAGTTCAGGTGTCGACGGTGAGCCTCGGCGGTGTGCATCGTGCGCGAACCTGGCGGTTTGGCTGCCCGGCGTATCGCGTCCGCAATGCTGTCGACGTTTGAGGGATCCAGATATTCCACTTCGTTGCCGAAGTATTCGCGTGTCGACCCCACCTCGGTCACCGCGGCGGGGCATCCCGCAGCATGAGCCTCAAGCGCCGCGAGCCCAGGTGTCTCCAAGGTGCTCGGCAAAGCGAACACTTCGCATGCCGCGTAAGCGGAGCGCAGCACCGGCGAATCATGCGCCAATGTGCCGGCGTAAATAACCTGGTCGCCGCCTTCCGCGAAGCACGCCTTCGCATATTCCGGATCGCGCTGGTGGCCGATCAGAACGAGCTTGAGTTCGGGGAACGATTTCATCGCCTTGACCAGCGCCAACTGGTTTTTGCGTGGCTCGATGTTGCCCACGTTCAGCACGAAGCGATCGTGAATCTTGAATTCGCTGCGAAACAGTTCGGGCGCGACCGGCTCGTAAAAACTATCCTCGACGCCGTTCAGAACCGTGACGAATTTTTCCCGTGGAAGGCCAAAGATCCGCGCGAGCGTCTCGCATTCGATGTCGGAGTTCGCCACCACCCGGTCCGCTAACGAAAACTGGTGATGGATCTCGCCGATCGGATAGAGATGCTTGGTCTCCTCCGTCACCCATAGACTGGACGAGACCACCAGGGGCAAGCCCAACTGCTTCACGAAGTTGCAGAAATGGACCGAGCCGCCGACGCATGAGAAGAAGTGAACCACGTCATGGTCGAGGAACCGTGGGTTCCATGGATCGAACAGCGTGACGTCCACGCCATGCGCGGGCAGATGCTTACGATATGCAAGCAACTGTATTTCTCCGCCTCCGGGGGTATGGAAGGCCATTGGGTACGTGGCGAACAGCACTTTCATAGATGGGACTCTATCTGCTCAAACTTTTATTCAGATCGACAATTCGTGCCGGCGCACAGGTGCGCATAGGTATGCACGATGCGCTCGCGATCATGCGGCGCGGAACGGCGATCCGTAAGATGCGTGATGACGATCCGGCTGGCACGCCGCGGGACGTACGCGCTGCGGCGCGGCACTCAGCCTGGTGGTAACAGTGGTAACCAAGTGTCGACTCACCGGGGCGCTGGTCGTTGCGCCTCCACGTCGCTCTGGGGCGAAGCTGATTGTGCTGTCGTCGAGCACGTCGGACCGAAACTGCGAATTCCACATGCGCGAATATGTTTGAGATGTTAAGAAGTGTTCGAACTGGCGTCTGAGCGGCCCGTCCGTTTTATTATCACGCCCCGAGACTGCCGCCGTGCTTTCAGCCTGTTAGCTACTGACGTATTTTAGCGCCTAACGCTTACGATAATCGGGTTGACGCGGGAGCCGCCCGCATACAATACGCTTCCCAAACAGACTCCCATAGAAGCATCGCCGATGCCAGATTGTATCGTGTCTCATCAGCTCGTCCCTCCGTTTGTAGACTGGGTAATCCGTGCCGCAATGCGGTCACGTCGCCGATTGGACGCTGCCCGATGACCCAACGCGTGCTGATTACCGGCGCCAACGGTTTCGTCGGCCGTGCGGCATCCCGAGCATTGCTGCAGCGCGGCGACACGGTCACCGGTCTGGTACGCCGTCCGCAAACCACCGTCGAAGGCGTCCGCGAATGGCTCTTCGACGCGAACGACTTCGACGGCATCGACGAACGCTGGCCGTTGGCAACGCGCTGCGACGCGGTTATCCACCTCGCGGCGCGCGTCCACATGAAGCGCGAAACGACGGCCGATCCGCTTGCCGTCTATCGCGGCACCAACGTCACGGGCGCATTGCGCGTGGCCGCTGCTGCCCGCCGTGCGGGCGCGCGCCGCTTCGTTTTTGTGAGCAGCATCAAGGCGGTCGGCGAAAGCAGCGCAGGCCGCCCGATTACCGAGGCAGCTGAACCCGCGCCCACCGATCCGTACGGCATTTCCAAGCTCGAAGCCGAGCGCGCGTTGATCGACTACGGCCGTGAATCGGGCCTCGAAATCGTGATCGTGCGCCCGCCGCTGGTCTACGGCCCCGGCGTGCGCGCCAACTTCCTGCAATTGATGAGCGCCATTGCGAACGGCATCCCGCTGCCGCTCGGTTCGATCGCAGCCCGTCGCAGCCTCGTGTTCGTCGACAATCTGGCCGACGCGCTCGTGCACTGCACAACCGACCCGCGCGCCGCTGGCGAGACCTTCCACGTCACGGACGGCCGCGATCTCAGCGTCTCGGAGCTTGCCCGGGCGCTCGCCACGCAGCTACACGCGCCGGCGCGCCTCGTACCGGTTCCTGTCGGTTTTCTGAGCCTTGCCGGCCGCCTGACCGGCCGCTCGGCCCAGGTCGACCGGCTGATCGGCGAACTGCGGCTCGACAGTTCTCACATCCGCGAGCGCCTCGGCTGGTACCCGCCTTATACCGTCGAACATGGCCTGCTGGAAACAGCCGCCTGGTATCGCTCCACGCACTAAGCCGACCTCAATGCCGATCGCTTCGCTCCTTACCGCCTCTTTCGTGCACCTGCTCCTTTGGGGCGTATTGGCGCTGTGCGCATGCGCGGGGATCCTCTGGTTTCTGCTCCGGACCGGCCTTGCCTGGCGCCTTGCCACCGACATCCCCAACGACCGCTCGCTGCACACGCGCCCAACGCCGCGCGTAGGGGGCTGGGGCATCGTGCCGGTGGCCGTGGTCCTGATCTGGCTCGCCGCGCCGGCGCTATGGCTGCCCGCGCTGTTGGCCGCGCTGCTGGCCGCGTTGTCGCAAATCGACGACCGCCGCGGGTTGCCCGCCCGAGTCCGGTTCGGCGGCCACGCGGCGGCCGTGATTGCGCTGATCGTCGTCTATCCGGCCCTTGCGCCTTGGTGGGCCTTGGCCGCGCTGGCGTTCTTACTCATCTGGCTGGTCAATTTGTACAATTTCATGGACGGTTCGGACGGCCTTGCCGGTGGCATGGCCCTGTTCGGCTTTGGCGGCTATGCGATCGCCGCGTCCGTGTCGACCCATCCGGACCCCGCGCTCGCGTTGGCCTGTCTGGTCGTGGCGGGAGCGGCAGCGGGCTTTTTGCTGTTCAATTTTCACCCCGCACGGATCTTTCTCGGCGACGCGGGTTCGATCCCCCTGGGCTTTCTGGCCGGTGCTCTCGGCTATTGGGGCTGGCGCGAAAACGTGTGGCCGATCTGGTTCCCAGCGGTAAGTTTTTCCCCCTTTATTGGCGACGCCTCGGTTACGCTGCTTAAACGGCTGCTCCGTGGCGAAAAATTTTGGCAGGCGCACCGTGAACACTACTATCAAAGATTGGTGCAGGGCGGTTTCGGGCATGCATCGACAGCCCGAGTTTGGTATTTCTTCATGGTCGCGGGCATAATGCTTGCTTTGTGGGCACTGCGTATTGCTGTGGTTTATCAATGGCTTGCCGTCGTCGCATGGGCTGTTGTGCTCGTGCTCGCCGGGCTTTGCATTGATCGCTACTGGCGGCGCCATGTGATCCGTTCCGGGCAATCCTGAGGTTCTGCGCAATGAAAAGATTCAAGGCCCGATGGCTTTCGTTCAGTGCGTTTGCGTTCGACTTGTGCGCGGTGGCGCTGGCCTGGATGCTGGCCTACGTGATCCGTTTCAACGGGCCGGTGCCGGTCCAGTTCTGGTCGAGCGGCCTGCACGCCCTGGTCTGGGTGCTGCTGATCTACGCGGTGATGTTCCGCAGCTACGGGCTGTATCGGGGCATGTGGGTCTTTGCCAGCCTGCCCGACCTCGTGCGCATCGCCAAGGCGATCGGCGTCGGCGCGGTGGTCGTGGTTATCGGCTCGGCGCTGCTGCAGCCGGCGCCAGTCGTGCCACGCTCGGTCCTGATCGTTTCGCCCATGCTGCTTTTCCTCGCAATGGGCGGCTCGCGCGCGCTATACCGCGCTGCGAAGGAGTTCTATCGCTACGGCGGTCTCGTCGGGCAGGGCAAGCCCGTGCTGGTGCTCGGCGCGGGTAACGCCGGCGCCAATCTGGTGCGCGAGCTGAAACGCTCGGGCGAATGGCGCCTCGCCGGTCTGCTCGACGACGATCCGGTCAAGCAGGGCCGCGAAATCTACGGCTACCGCGTGCTGGGCGCCATCAGCGATCTGCAGAAGATCACGGCTGAAATGAAGGTCGAGCACGTGATCATTGCCGTGCCCTCGGCCTCGGTCGAAGCGCATCGCCGCATTGCCACGCTGTGCGTGCGCGCGGGCGTACGCGCGATGACATTGCCGGCGCTCACGCCGCTCACGCAAGGCCAGGCTTTCCTGTCGCGCGTGCGGCAGATCGATCTCGAAGACCTGCTGGGCCGCGATCCGGTCATGATCGACACGCAGCACGTCGAAGCGCTGCTTAAGAACCGCGTCGTGATGGTGACCGGCGCGGGCGGTTCGATCGGCTCCGAACTGTGCCGGCAAATCCTGCGTTACGGACCGGTGCAACTGGTGGCGTTCGACGTCTCCGAGTTCTCGATCTACCGTCTCAACGAAGAGTTGCGCGATAAATATCCCGAAGTATCGGTTGTGCCGATCATCGGCGACGCGAAGGATTCGTTGCTGCTCGACCAGGTGATGGGGCGTTACTGCCCGCATATCGTCTTTCACGCCGCGGCCTACAAGCACGTGCCGCTGATGGAAGAGGTGAACACCTGGCAGGCGGTGCGCAACAACGTGCTCGGCACGTATCGCGTGGGACGCGCGGCGATTCGCCACGACGTCTCTCATTTCGTTCTGATTTCCACCGACAAGGCCGTCAATCCGACCAACGTCATGGGCGCGAGCAAGCGTCTTGCGGAGATGGCTTGCGCAGCATTGCAGCAGGGTGCACGACGCACGCAGTTTGAAACCGTTCGGTTCGGCAACGTGCTTGGCAGTGCCGGCAGTGTGATCCCGAAGTTTCAGGAGCAGATTTCGCGCGGCGGCCCGGTGACGGTCACGCATCCGGAAATCACGCGGTTTTTCATGACGATTCCGGAAGCGTCGCAACTGGTGTTGCAGGCGTCCAGCATGGGGCACGGCGGTGAAATCTTCATTCTCGACATGGGCAAGCCGGTGCGGATCGCCGATCTCGCGCATGATCTGATCCGTCTTTACGGCTTTACCGAAGAGCAGATTCGTGTGGTGTTCACCGGTCTGCGTCCCGGCGAAAAGCTGTACGAAGAATTGCTGGCCGACGACGAAACCACCACCCGTACGCCGCATCCGAAGTTGCGTATCGCACGGGCGCGCGAAGTGCCGGACAGCTTCATCGACAATCTTCTGCCCTGGCTGATGCAACACCGCGTGCCGAGCGACGACGAAGTACGTCGCGACCTGCGCCGCTGGGTGCCGGAATATCAACCGGGCAGCGCGCCGGCGTTGCGTAGCGTCGGCAATGTGGGATCGGTTACGCGGGCTTCCTGGGAGTCGCACCGCTGAAAGTACAGCTGCTGTCATGCATAAAAAAGGCGCCTCAGGCGCCTTTCTCTATTACCGCTTCCCCTTCCTCACCACCATCCACCTCGGCGACTTGAACCGCACAATGCTCATATAGAGCCACACATAAGTCGCCGCGAACACCACCACAAAACAGAACAGATGCAGCGTATGCCGCCAGAACAACGTGGCCGGCACAACCGCAATCAGGCATAGCAACCAGAGATACGGCGAGGTGAGCGAGTTCCGCCGCGTCAACTCCCGCGCCGTCCGGGTGCCCACCGCCCAGCGCATCAACCGCTTATAAACCAGCATATGCAGATGCACGCCGTCGGGAATCCCTGGCGACATCCCGCGAATGAATTTCTTGCGGTAGATCGAGAAGCAGGTCTCGAAGATCGGATACATGAAAAGCAGCACCGGATACCACGCCGACACGTCGCGATTGCGCATCACCAGCATGATCGACAACTCGGCGAGCATGAAGCCGATGAAATAGGCGCCGCCGTCGCCGAGGAAAATCAGCCCGGCCGGGAAGTTCCAGATAAAGAAGCCGAGCACCGCGCCCATCATCATGAACGACGCCGACAGCACGATCGGATCCGACACCTGGAAGGCGACGTAAGCCAGCGAGGCGAACATCATGAACGCGACCATGGAGGCGAGGCCATTGAAGCCGTCGATGATGTTGATCGCGTTGGCCAGCGCAGCGACGGCCAGCACGGTGACCGCGCAGGAGATCACCGCATACGAGAGCAGAAAGTCGAGCGGCGGCACGCTGATGCGCGTCACGGCGATATTCAGCAGGAAGTAGGCGAGGGCGGCCGCCGCCATCGTGCAGACAAGCCGCGCGAGCGGCGAGACGCGCTTGGTCAGATCCTCGACCAATCCCGAACCGAACGCCGGCATGCCGCACGCGATCAGCCCCAGGATGCCGCCCGACACGGCCGGATACGCATGATGCAACTGCACGGCGGACACGATCAAGCCGATCAGAATCCCGGCGCCGCCAATGCGCGGCACCGGACGCACGTGGAACTTCTGCACGCCGGCCAGATCGGTATCGGTCGAGAATTTTTCATGCAAATGCGCATAGCGCACGATCAACAGCGTGATCAGCAGTGAAACGAGAAAGCCGAGCGCAAAACTAAGCATGAAAGTGGGCCTGAGCGAAGACGCCGAATTATACAAATGAAACGCATGTTGCCCAGAAAAGCAGCGCTCGAGCCAGGTGGTCGGTAAATCCCAGATAGTGAAGCTTTAACTGCCCGCAAAGCCATGCCTGTCATGGATTCCACCTATGCGGAGAGGTCTCGCGAAGGCCGTTAATCTGGATGCGGCGAAGTGTGAGTTGCCGGCGAAAAGACGGTCGCCGGCGTATCGCGGGGTTCGCCGCCGCTCAATGAGACGTTCCGGAGACCCAATGCTTAACAACATCACCATTCGTGGCGGCCTGACGCTAGTGATCAGCGTATTCGTCGTTTTCCTGCTGACCGTGATCGGCGTCGGCTACGGCGCGCTCAAGCTCGCGAATAGCAGCCTCGACGAAACGCAGCACAGCGCGGCGGCGCTCTCGCATCTGAAGGCGAGCTCGGAGAAGCTGCTGCAAGTGCAGCTCGCGCTCGGCTCCTATCAGACGCTCTTCAGCGTCGGCAAGCAGACCGACGACCTGTTGCCGGCCGCGCACAAGGTGCTGGTCGAGTCGAACAAGGACTTCGGCAACTACATGGCCGGCCCGTTCGCCAGCGAGGACGAGAAGAAGCTCGCGCAGAACGTCGAGCAGGCGCGCAGCGCGCTTGTCGACAAGGCAATCGAGCCTGAATTCAAGGCGCTGACCGACTTCGACTTCAATACCTTCCGCAACATTCAGGGTGAAACGGCGAACGCCTTTTACGCGGCCTATTCGAAGTCCATCGACACGCTGCAGCGCTTGCAGACGGACAGCCAGCGCAAGCAGGCCGAGACGGGAGCCCAGCGGTTCCAGATGGCGACGCTGCTGTTCGCGGGGATCGGCGCGATTTCCATCGTGATCGGCGTGATGGCGCGGGTTGGTTTGTCGGCGGCGGTGATCAAGCCGGTCAATACAACCATCAAGCACTTCGAGCGCATTGCCGCAGGCGATCTGTCGATCGCAATCAAAAGCAAGTCGCGCAACGAGATGGGCCAGCTACTCGGCGCATTGACGAAGATGCGCGACGGCCTCGTCGAGACGGTGGCAAAGGTGCGCGGCAGCACGACGGCGATTACGCAGGGTGCGAACGAGATTGCCTCGGGCAACGCCGATCTGTCGTCGCGGACCGAGCAGCAGGCGGCGGCCCTACAACAGACGGCGGCGAGCATGGAGCAGTTGTCGGCGACCGTGAAGCAGAACGCCGACAACGCGAAGCAGGCGAACCTGTTGGCGCAGGGTGCGCTGGATACGGTGACACGTGGCGGAGAAGTGGTGTCGCGCGTTACCGAGACGATGGACGGGATCACCGAATCGTCACGCAAGGTGGCCGAGATCATCGGCATGATCGAGGGGATCGCTTTTCAGACCAACATCCTGGCTTTGAACGCCGCCGTGGAAGCCGCGCGGGCCGGCGAGCAAGGGCGCGGGTTCGCGGTGGTGGCCTCGGAAGTGCGCAGCCTCGCGCAGCGCTCCGGCGCGGCGGCCAAGGAAATCAAGGAGCTGATCGGCGAGTCGGCCGCCAAGGTGGAGCAGGGGGCCTCCCTTGTGTCCAGTGCACAGAAGACGATTCGTGAAGCCATGGACGCGGTCCAGCGCGTGACGGGTGTCATGAACGAAATCGAGGCTTCCGCGCATGAACAGAGCGACGGCATCGAACAGGTCAACAAGGCCATCACCCAGATCGACGAGGTGACGCAACACAATGCGGCGCTCGTGGAGGAGGCTGCCGCAGCGGCAAAATCCCTGGAAGAACAGGTCGTCATCCTGAAGGATGCCGTTGCGGTGTTTCACCTTGATGAGGCGGCCTGATCCCGGGAATAATCTACTCTACAATCCTGTCCTTCCATAACCGCTTTCGCTTGCCGCTGATTTCGCGAGGCTATTTGAAAAGTCGCCTGGCCATAACGACGTCGAAACACAGCACCGCATTCGAATAACATGAAAACAGGTGCTCCGTGCTCAAGGGGTGGGTGGTTTTTGTCGTCTCAGCGATTTGCGTGGCGCTGTTTATCATCGTGTTCGGGCAGACTTTTTCGTCCGTCCAGCTTCATGAAACCGGGGATTTTGCGGCGAATTCCCTGCTGGTGCTTCAGGCCAAGCACTTCAACCTGCTAGTCGGCAATTATTCTCGCGTCGGATTCAACCATCCGGGCCCCGCGTTCCTTTACGTGCTTGCAGCAGGCGAAGCTGCATTTTTCGATCTGACGCGGTGGGTTGCTTCGCCGTTCTCCGGGCAGATTTATGCGGTGGCGCTGCTGTCCGGATTCTGGATCGCGTCGATCGGCGCGCTTTTGCGCAGAATGCAAGGGTCGATGCCGGCTGCCGTGACCACCACGGCTTTGTTTGTCGGTGTCAGCGCGTATATCAACTATCAGGCGTTCGCTGGCACCTGGTTCCCGCATCTCTACTACTTTGCCTTTGCCGCTTTTACGGTGTCCCTTGCTGCCTTGATCATGGGGCGCAGGGATGGACTCCTGTTGCTGGCGATCAGCCTGGGGTTCCTTCTGAATGGCCATGCGTCTTTCTTCGGCATAGCCGCAGTCATGCTCGCCTGCGCGGTCGTCGCGAATACGTGGCTTTATGTCCGGTCTCGCATCACGCGAGGCAGTTGGGTATTGAGCCGTGACTACCTCGCGGGAAATTTTCGGACGATCGCGAGCGCGGTGGGGATTGGGGCACTGTTTCTTGTCCCGCTCGCGATCCAGACCATTCTCCATTTTCCTGGACCGGTCGCCGAATATGCCGCTTTTGGCCATGCGCACCGTGCGAATCGCCTGGGAGAAGCGATACGTTTCGTTGGCCTGTTCTGGAGTAACGGCCTCTTTGGAATCCTGTTCGGCGCCGCCGCCTGTGCCGTCCTCGCAACCAGCGATTCGAGGCGCGAGAGTCAAGACCGCATTGGATCGGAGAGAGCAATCGTACTGTCATTGGCGAGCGCGACGGTTGGCTTCCTCTTTTATTCGGTCTTCGGCGTCGACAATTTTTCGCTCACCTACGTCGGGATTTTCTACTACGCGGTGCCCGCGCTTGCGCTGACGTTGCTATTGAAGCGCGTCATCGACAACGTGACGGCAGCGCCATTCGGCGTGGCGGTATGTGTCTGTGTCGCTGTGGGCGTTTTCACCGGTGTTCGGATCCATCAACCGCCTGAATACGTTTCTCAATACGACGACCCGCAGATTCCGGCCGTCTACGCGGCGATCAAGCAACTTGGCGCCGATGGTCTTGTGTTCGATCTCGACGCTTCTGCGAACTGGGAGCATCTCTGGTCTACCGTGGTGGGCACAGAGGTTTATGCGCGGCGTCTGGGAACCACGCCGTTTTGCATCGCGCAGAACTGGCAGCTTGTCTTCGCCCAGTCGGCACATTGCTCAGCGGCGCAAATCAGCGCCGCTCGCGGGCGCTATCTTGTATCGGCGGCGCCGAAGGCGGGGAGGGTGAGTGCGGCTAACGTTGCGGGTCTGTATTTCTATCCGCAAGGGGCCGTGAAGTAACTGAATCACTGCCTGGGTGAGCGTGACGCCGTCGAGTTTCAACAGCTTTTGCGTGTGCACCCGCACACGCAAAAGCGCCGGCAAATATGCGAGGCTACGCCTGCGCAAACCCCTGCGGATTGTTCGACTGCCACCGCCAGTGATCCGCGCACATCCTCTCGATCCCGAACTCGGCCTGCCAGCCAATCACATTCAAAGCCGCCGCCGGATCCGCAAAACACGAGGCCACATCACCCGGCCGCCGCGCCACGATCTCATAAGGCACTGGGCGCCCCGAAGCCTTCTCGAACGCCTTGACGACGTCGATCACGCTATACCCTTGCCCCGTCCCAAGATTCACCACAAAACTGGCATCGCGCTTGACCAGCGCGTCCAGCGCCGCCAGATGCCCACGCGCCAGGTCCACAACGTGGATATAGTCACGCACTCCGGTGCCGTCCGGCGTCTCATAGTCGCCGCCAAACACCCGCAGCTTTTCGAGCTTGCCGACAGCAACCTGCGCCACATAGGGCATCAGATTGTTCGGAATCCCAGCCGGATCCTCGCCGATCAATCCGCTCTCATGTGCGCCAACCGGATTGAAATAGCGCAGCGTCGCGATTCGCCATGAAGCATCCGCCACTTCCAGATCGCGCAAAACCTGCTCGGCGATCAGCTTCGACTGCCCATAAGGATTGGTCGCCGACAGCGGAAACGATTCGTCGATCGGCGAGCTCTTCGGCACGCCATACACCGTTGCCGACGAGCTGAATACGAACTGCTTCACGTTGCGATCGCGCATTACGCCGAGCAGCGTCAGCAAACTGCCGACGTTGTTGTTGTAGTACTCGATCGGCTTGGCGACCGATTCACCCACTGCCTTCAGCGCGGCAAAGTGAATCGCGCCGGTGATCGGGTGTGCATCGAAAATACGATTGAGCGCCGCTTCGTCGCGCGCGTCGGCTTCGTAGAAGCTCACGGCCTTGCCGGTGATGGTCTCCACGCGCCTCAGCGATTCGCGGTTGCTGTTCACGAGATTGTCGATTACCACGACGTCGTAACCGCCGTTCAGCAGTTCGACACACGTGTGCGAGCCGATAAATCCCGCACCGCCCGTTACCAGAATCGTGCCCTTCGTGGTCATGCTGTTGCTCCGTTAAAGTAAAACGCCCGTCATTTTCTGCACCAGGTCTTTATACGTTTCGACGACCACGCGCTCGTCGAATTCTTCCGCGACTTTCTGTCGGCCGCGTTCAGCCATTGCGCGGCGCTCCGCGCCGCTCATGTCGAGCATCTGTGCCAGCTTCGCCGCGAGACTCCCGGCATTGCGCACTTCGCACAGCAATCCATTGACGCCGTCCGCCACCACTTCACGGCAGCCGGGCACATCAGTCGTCACAATCGGCCGGCCCATCGCCGAGGCTTCCATCAGCGTGCGCGGCACGCCTTCGCGATAGGACGGCAACACGACGCAGTCCGCGTCGGCGATGAAAGGCCGCACGTCGTGCGCCTCGCCAAGATACGCGATGACGCCTTCCTGTTCCCACGCGGCCACTTCTTCGCGTGTGATCGCGCTGGGGTTGTCGACGCCGACCGGACCGAGCAATTGGAACCGCGCCTGAGGATAACGTTCACGCAAGCGCCGCGCGGCTTCGACATATTCGCCCACGCCCTTGTCCCACAGGAGCCGCCCGATCAGCACGAACTTGAATTCCGCGCGCTCCGGCAGCGGCGTGAAGGCGAATTGCTCGAGATCGACGCCTTCGCCATGCAGCAGACGCGCACGCTCAGGATGCACCAACAAATTCTGCTCGACAAACGCGGCCTGGTCGTCGCGATTCAGAAACCAGATTTCGCGCGGGAAGCGGAAGGCGAAACGGTACAGTTTTTTGGCGACAAGCGCCGCGCGGCTTTGCTGAATGAACACGTAACCGAGCCCGGTCGTCACCGCCACCGATTGCACGCCCGCCAGTTTCGCGGCGACCGAGCCATATATGTTCGGCTTGATCGTGTAGTGGAACACAACATGCGGGCGGATGCTTCGATACAAACGATACAACGACAAAAGTGTGTGCAGGTCGTCGCGCGGATTGGTGCCTTTGGACGCCACCGGCAATTCTATGCAGCGGCATCCCATCGCCGTGAGGAGTTCGAAGGTGCGGTCGCGCGGTGCGAGTACCGTCACGTCGACGCCGCGTCCGACCAGCATGCGAATCAGCCCTTGCCGATACGTATAGATTGCCCAGGCGGTGTTACAGACGAGTGTAATGCGCAGCGCGGGCGTCGATTTCAAGGCAGGCTTCATGCGGGAACGGGCTCGACGGTGAATATCATGGTGAATGACGGAGCAACGGAATCAATGGCCCGCACGCGGCGCGAGCAGCGTGCGTTTGACCCGCTGCAAGGCGCGGTAAGGCGTCACGAAATGCAGCAGGTTTTTGGCGAGGCCCAGCCAGTCGTACAGATTGGCGACGTTGAAGTAACGCAGTTGCAGCCGCAGCGTCGAGCTGACCTGGCGGCGCCGTTTGGTCGCGCTGATGCCGCCTTCGTTCAGCTCGTAATAGAGCCCGAGTTCCGGCAGGTTCGCGCAGTCGTAGCGCGCCATCAGGCGCACGAACAGATCGAGGTCCTCGGCGGAAGGATAGGCTGCGCGATAGTTGCCGACCGCGCGGACCGCGTCGATGCGCAGCATCATCGAAGGATGCGCGAGGCATGAACGGAAGAAGCGCAGGCGCCGGATCTCGTTCGGTTCGGCGGGCGGCGTCAGCATGAAAAGCGGCTTGCCTTCACGCGTCACGACCTGGGTCCACATGCCGAGGCCGGCCACTTGCGGATGCAGTTCCATGAACACGCGTTGCTTCGCGAGCCGTTGCGGCACGCTGCGGTCGCCCGCGTCGATGCGCGCTGCGTAACGAAAGCCGCGTTGCGCCAGGGCGTCGATGCCGGTTTGCAGCGCGCGCTCGATGCCGCCGTTCTGCGGCATGCGAAGTACCTCGATCCTCATGTTGGCGATCGCCGGCGCGACGATCGGCGGCGTGCTGCCGTCGTCGACGATCAGGACGTGGATTAGCGCGTTTTCGCTGAACGAGGCCAGCGTGAGATCGACGTCGGCCTGGCCGTTGTACGCGGGCATCAGGACCGCGACGTCGTCGAGAGAATGCGCGGCGGCGGATGAATTCGTCATGGGCGCAATTTGAAACGAATGTAATAAAGATTAACTGACGCGGCGGCGAGATAGCCGGCCGCGAGACCCACCAGCGCACCGTAAGCGCCCAGCCGCGGAATCGCCAGCAGATTGACGACGAACGCAACGGCCAGCGCGAGCAGCCACTTCGACAGCAACACGAATTTGGCCTGATATTTCAGCACGATCAGATTGCCGATCGCTTCGATGCCGGCCGGCACGGAGAGCCACACGGCCCAGCGGAAAATTTCGATGGCGCCTTCGAAGTCCGGCCCGAACACGCGGCGGATGATGAAGCCCGCCAGCAGATCCAGCACGATCGCGCCGCTCACCATCAGCGCGGCGGTCATGGCGGTGAGCCGCCACACGTTACGGCGCAATTGCGCGCCGTCCTGCACGCGGTAAATGAAGGCGGGCGCAATCGTCTGCGCGAGCATCAGTGCGAGCGTGATCCAGTTTTCGTTCAACTGCTGCGCGGCGGAATAGCGCCCGAGGTCGGCGAAGGAAATCGCCCGCTCGAGCATCAGTCTGTCCAGTTTCAGGAACAGATACATACTGATCAGGCCGATCCAGAACACCGTGCCGGCGCTTGCGAAGTGCTTGAAGAGCGAACGGTCGAGGTGCCAGCCGAGCTTGCCGCCATGCCGGCGGATGTAATAGATCAGCAGAACCGCGCTGATGAGCGCCGCTTCGGCGGCCCATAGCCAGCCAAAGCGCGCGGGTGTCGCCACGGCGCGCACCAGCAGATACACGAAGCCGGCCTTCAACACAGCCGTGCTCATGCTGGTGAGCAACTGCGGCTTGCTGTACGTCATGCTTTGCAGCCACGCATTGATCACGCCGACGAACGGTTCGCGGAACAGCATGGTCACCGCGAGGCCGGCGAGCATGGCGCCCACCAGCGGGTCGAAGAAGTGCAACGCGATGCCGAGCCACGTGAGCAGCAACGCCGCGACGGAAACCGAAAAGCGCAGCGCGAAGGCGCTGCCGAGCACCGTGCCCAGCTGGGTGGACGGCCGGCCGACGATGGTGGGCACCAGAATTTCCGCCCCGCACACCCAGGTGATCGGCGACAGCACCAGCAGCAGCGTGTTCGCGTACTGCCATTTACCGAAGGTGTCCGGCCCGAAGTAGCGCGCCAGCATGCCGCTGATCGCGATCGCCACGCCGATCTGCGTGAGCCGCTCCAGCCCTAGCCAGACGATATTGGTGAAGGCGCGCGTGACGTCGGGATTGGCGAAGCGCTTGAGCGTCAGCATCCGGGGGACACTCGCCAATGCGCTTGCACGGGTTGTGCGTGTCGCGCCTGTTGTGCGGGGGACGCAACGTCCGCCAAGGGGTTGTCTGTAACCGCCCACTTGGCCGACTGTCGCAGCAACTTTACAAAAGCAGGGCGTCTAAGCATTAGAATGGGCGTCTATTAGGGTATGTCCGAAAGGCGCAATTATAAGTTGGAACCGGATCGCTTCCGGCAAGGGCGCATCGCTCGGTTTAACAGACTGTTTTACCGATCCCTCGGCAATGTGCCGGTCAAAATTTTCCATTGCACGCAAGTGAGCCAACATGATCTCCAAATCTATTTTCAAGGCGTATGACATTCGCGGTGTGATCGGCAAGACGCTCGACGCCGACGCAGCGCGTTCGATCGGTCTCGCTTTTGGCAGCGAAGTGCGGGCGCAAGGCGGCGACGCCGTGGTGGTCGCGCGTGACGGACGCCTGTCGGGTCCGGAGCTGATCCAGGCGTTGTCGGACGGTCTGCGTGCGGCCGGTGTCGACGTGGTCAACGTCGGCATGGTGCCGACGCCGGTCGGCTACTTCGCGGCCAGCGTGCCGTTGCGGCTCGACGGCGGCGAGCGCCGCGTCGATTCGTGCATCGTCGTGACGGGCAGCCACAATCCGCCTGACTACAACGGCTTCAAGATGGTCCTGCGCGGCGCGGCTATTTACGGCGAGCAGATTCTCGCGCTGCATCAGCGCATCGTCGACGAAAACTTCTCCCAGGGCAGCGGCACGTACACCGAGTACGACATCGCCGACGCGTATCTGGATCGCATCGCGAGCGACGTCAAGCTCGCGCGTCCGATCAAGATCGTGGTCGACACCGGCAACGGTGTGGCGGGCGGCCTCGCGCCGAAGCTCTTCAGGAAGCTCGGTTGCGAACTGGTCGAACTGTTCACGGAGATCGACGGCAACTTCCCGAACCATCACCCTGACCCGGCTCACCCGGAAAACCTGCAGGACGTGATCCGCGCGTTGAAGGAAACCGACGCTGAAATCGGTTTCGCATTCGACGGCGACGGCGACCGTCTCGGCGTCGTCACCAAAGACGGCCAGATCATCTATCCGGACCGCCAACTGATGCTGTTCGCCGAAGAAGTGCTGTCGCGCAACAAGGGCGCGCAGATCATTTACGACGTGAAGTGCACGCGCAATCTGGCCAAGTGGGTGAAAGACAAGGGCGGCGAACCGCTCATGTGGAAGACCGGCCACTCGCTCGTGAAGGCGAAGCTGCGCGAAACCGGTGCGCCGCTGGCCGGCGAAATGAGCGGCCACGTGTTCTTCAAGGACCGCTGGTACGGTTTCGACGACGGCCTGTACACGGGCGCGCGGCTGCTCGAAATCCTCACGCGTGTGGCGGATCCGAGCAAGCTGCTGAACGCGCTGCCGAACTCGAATTCGACGCCGGAACTGCAATTGAAGCTCGAAGAAGGCGAAAACTTCGAACTGATCGCGCGTTTGCAGCAAAACGCGAAGTTCACCGGCGCGGACGACGTCGTGAAGATCGACGGCCTGCGCGTGGAGTATCCGGACGGTTTTGGTCTGGCACGTTCGTCGAACACCACGCCGGTGGTGGTGATGCGTTTCGAAGCCGATAGCGACGCAGCGCTCAAGCGCATCCAGGAAGACTTCCGCCGCGTGATCCTGGCGGAGAAGCCGGACGCGAAGCTGCCGTTCTAAAAGCTCCAGCGGCGGCGCGGTTCTTCGTGAACCGCGGCCACCGTCGAACGCGGCGCGGGTTTCACTTACCGCGCCGCGTTTTTTCATGCCAATTACCCGTGTCGCGCTAGAATTGCGCTCCTCGTGAGAAAACGCCGGGCCGCCCCAAGTTTTCTCGCCACCCCCTCGGGGGGCCTGGCGCGAAGCGACAGGTTTGGGGGCGCTTTTTTTCAACGCATCTTCGGGCCGGATAGCCGGTTTTCCCACACTTGAGCGTGCAAAAGATACTAATCGTGAGGGTGTCGTCATTGGGCGACGTCGTTCACAACATGCCGGTGATCGCCGACATCCGACGCCGCCATCCCGAGGCCCAGATCGACTGGCTGGTCGAGGAAAGCTTCGTGGGGCTCGTGGAGCTCGTCAGCGGCGTGCGGCGGGCGATTCCCGTGTCGCTGCGGCGCTGGCGTAAGCGCATCCTGTCGGCCGAGAACTGGCGCGAGATCGGCGCATTTCGCCGCGCGCTCGCCGCCGAGAACTACGACCTCGTGATCGACTGCCAGGGGCTCATCAAGACCGCGTGGGTCGCGAGCTTGGCGCGCGGACCGCTGGTCGGTCTCGCGAACCGTACCGACGGCGCGGGTTTCGAATGGCCGGTGCGCTTCTTCTACGGCAAGCGCGTGCCGATCGAGCCGCGCACCCACGTGGTCGAGCGGACGCGTCAACTGGTGGCCGCGGCGTTGAACGACCCGCTGCCGAAACCCACTGACGAGATCGACTTCGGCCTCGACACGGGCCGCGCGGCGCTGGCTCTGTCGGAGGCGAATCTGAATCTGCCGGTGCCTTACGTGGTGTTCGTGCACGCCACCTCGCGCGCCGACAAGCAGTGGCCCGATACCGCCTGGATCGAACTCGGCCAGTCTTTGGTGCGGCGCGGCGCGTCGATCGTGTTGCCGTGGGGCAGCGAGGAAGAGCGCGTCACCAGCGAACGGCTGGCGAAGGAGTTCGGCGGTGCGGCGATCGTGCCGCCCAGGCTCTCGCTGCAGGCGGTGGTCGGCCTGATCGACGGCGCCGCCGCGACCGTCGGTGTTGACACAGGTCTGGTTCACATTGCGGCGGCGCTGAAGCGGCCGACAGTCGAGTTGTACAATTTCGCCACCGCATGGCGTACTGGCGGCTACTGGTCGCCGAACGTCGTCAATCTCGGCACGGCCGGCAAGCCGCCCACGCTGCAGGAAGTCAAGTCCGCGCTGGCCGGTTTCGGCCTGCTGTAGCGCGGTAGCGCTGTAATGCGATGTGCTTCGCCTTAAGCTCCATCCGTTTTCAAGGGCGACCATGAACGAAACCCAGATCATCGAAGTAGCAAACGCTGACTGGCACGGACGCAATCTGTCCGTGCCGCGCGAGACGCTGCTGGCCGGCGTCGAACGCGGCAAGGTGCTGTATTTCCCCAATCTGCGCTTTGCTATCGAAGGCGGCGAACAGGCCTTGCTCGATCCCGCCTTCGCCGATCCGAGCCGCAAGAACATCAGTCTCGAGCCGAACGGCGGCGCGCTGCATGGCGTGGCCGGCGACGCCGTCACGCAGTCGGCGGTGCGCGCGTTGATCGCGCGTTATCAGTCCAATGCGCGCACGCTGGTCGACGGGCTCTTTCCCGAATACAACGGCAAGCTGCGTGTCGCGCCCACGAGTCTGCGGCTGCATCAGGTGGAAGGGCGCGAGACGTCGTGGCGCAAGGACGACAGCCGTCTGCATGTCGATGCCTTTCCGTCGCGGCCGAACTATGGCGAGCGCATTCTGCGCGTGTTCACCAACGTCAATCCGCTTGGCGCACCGCGCGTATGGCGCGTGGGCGAACCGTTCGAGGATATGGCGAGGCGCTTCCTGCCGCGCATCAAACCGCAGATGCCCGGCTCGGCGTGGCTGCTGAATCTGCTGCACGTCACCAAATCGCCGCGCAGCGAATACGACCATCTGATGCTGAATCTGCACGACAGCATGAAGGCCGACCTCGAGTATCAGAAGTCGAGCCCGCAGGAGACCATGCCGTTTCCGCCAGGCAGCGTGTGGGTGTGTTTCTCCGATCAGACCTCGCATGCGGTGATGTCCGGCCAGTTCATGCTGGAGCAGACTTTCTTCCTGCCGGTCAAGGCGATGGCGCAGCCGGACTGCGCGCCGCTCGGCATTCTCGAGCGCCTGAAGGGCAGGGCGCTGGTTTGAGCGCCGCTGTCTTTTTCGATCGCGCGGCGGCACGCGCGCTTGCATCCGGATTCGCTCTCGGGTGTGCGGGGTCCCGATGCTGAGGGCGATTTATAACGCGCTCTGGTGGATCGTCGCGCCGCTTGCCGTGCTGCGCTTGCTGATCCGTTCGCGCAAGGAGCGTGGCTATCGCGAGCATATTGCCGAGCGTTTCGGTTACGCGCGTGGCCGGCTGCCGGAAGACAATTCGCCGTTGATCTGGGTGCATGCGGTGTCGGTGGGCGAGACGCGTGCCGCGCAACCGCTGATCGACGCGTTGATGAAGGCCCGCCCCGACGCGCGAATTCTTTTAACCCATATGACGCCGAGCGGCCGCGCTACCGGCGAGCAGATTTTCGGCGACCGTGTGTTGCGCAGCTATCTGCCGTACGACATGCCGCACGCGGTGCGGCGGTTTTTGCGGACGTGGCGGCCGTCGCTCGGTCTGGTAATGGAAACAGAAGTGTGGCCGACGCTGATCGACGAATGCCGGCGCGCGGATGTGCCGCTGGTGCTGACCAATGCGCGCATGTCGGCACGCTCGTATAAGCGCGCGGCCAAGTTCGGCCGCGCGACCAAGGACGTGTTCGGCGGATTTGCGCGGGTGCTGGCGCAGAGCCCATCGGATGCGGAGCGGCTCACCGCGCTCGGTGCGCGTAATGTCGCGGTGCTCGGCAATCTCAAGTTCGATATGAGCACGCCGCCGGAACTGGCGGCGCGTGGTCATGCATGGCGCGCGGCGATCGGCACGCGGCCGGTTTGGGTTGCGGCGAGTACGCGTGAAGGCGAAGAGGAACGGGTGCTGCAGGCGTTCGCGGCGCTGGGTATCGACGATGCGTTGCTGATTCTGGTGCCGCGTCATCCGCAGCGGTTTAACGAAGTGGCGGCGTTGGTCGAGAAGGCCGGTTTGCGTATTGAGCGGCGTTCGACGTGGGCGCCTGCGGCGACGGTGGCATCGGCTGCGGCTTCAACTGCCGGCGGCGGTGTGCCTGCTTTGCCGCCTGACGTCAACGTGCTGCTCGGCGATTCGATGGGCGAGTTGGGCGCTTACTATGCCGCCTCGGATCTGGCGTTTATCGGCGGGAGTTTGCTGCCGCTCGGCGGGCAGAATCTGATCGAGGCGTGTGCGGTCGGTGTGCCGGTGCTGATCGGGCCGCATGTGTTCAATTTCACGCAAGCTACGGCGGATGCGGTCGCGGCCGGTGCGGCAGTGCAGGTGCAGGATCCGGCTGACCTGGCGCGGGCGCTGCGCGAACTGTTCGGCGACAAGGCAAGGCGGTTGGCGATGGGCGGCGCGGCTTCGGCGTTTGCCGCGCGTCATCGTGGCGCGACGGCGCGGACGGTGGATGTGTTGATGGCGGTGGTGCCGGAGTAGTCGTTCGAGCGCCGCTAAGGCGGTGCTTGCGTTATCGCTTCGCGCGCTAACTAACGGGATACGCCTAAGCGGGCTCTTGCATCAACGGCGCTGCGCGACGTGAACAACTTGATTGAGGCCGGCGATGACGCTTTTCACTGACCTCGGATTTCGATGGGATCGTGGCGCGATCCCACAAAATATCCCAACTCATACGATCAACCGGACGTGCTTCCGCTGTCATCGAATGCTTGCGGAGTTCGTGTGGGATGCGAGCGTACTTGAGGGAAATCCGCTCACCTTCACCGAAGTAAAAACGCTGTTGGATGGCGTAACAGTTGGCGGCCGGAAGATATCCGACCAGGGGCAAATATTGGGTCTGATCCGAGCGTCCAAACATCTGCTTGCAATCGTTAGGGACGGTCGGTTCGTGCTCAGTAAAGCGACGTTTTGCGACCTGTTTCGCCTTGTCACGTCAGATGAGAGATCGAGGTGCGGCGGCGCATTCCGCGGCGAAGACGAGGAAACGCGATACACGCCGGATGTGGCGTTAGGTGAAGCGGCGCGGCACACACCGCTACCGACCTTGCCTGGTGCCCCTGAACTCAACCGCGTTTTTGCCACTGGCACGCGCGCGTTGACCGATCAGGTTTCAAATGCATTTGAGCGGGGTTGCGCTTTCTTCCTGTTCGGCGCGTTGCAGCAGTTCTTCTTCGATGGCAACAAACGCACGTCGCGTTTCATGATGAACGGCGTATTGATGTCGAATGGCATCGACGCCATCAGTGTCCCAGCGCAGCGCGCTGGCGACTTCAACGAGAAGATGGTGCGGTTTTATCTGACGAAAGACGCGACGGAAATGATGGCATTCCTGCTGGAATGCCATCCGGGCGAGTGAGGCTTCAGGCCTTCAATAGCCCCTTCTTCTCGATAAACTTCACCACCACGTCCAGCCCGTCGAGCGCCTTCAGATTGCACATCACGAAGGGCCGCTCGCCGCGCATCTTTTTGGCATCCGAAGCCATCACGTCCAGATTCGCGCCGACCATCGGTGCGAGATCGGTCTTGTTGATCACCAGCAGATCTGACTTCGTGATGCCCGGGCCGCCTTTGCGCGGAATCTTTTCGCCGCCGGCCACGTCGATCACGTAGATGGTCAGGTCCGACAGCTCCGGACTGAAGGTCGCCGCGAGATTGTCACCGCCCGATTCGATGAATACGATGTCCGCATCGGGGAAACGCGTCAGCATGCGGTCGACGGCTTCGAGGTTGATCGATGCGTCTTCGCGAATCGCCGTATGCGGGCAGCCGCCCGTTTCCACACCCATGATCCGTTCGGCCGGCAACGCGCCTGCCACCGTCAACAGACGCTGGTCTTCCTTCGTGTAGATGTCGTTGGTGATCGCGACGAGGTCGTACTGTTCGCGCATCGCCTTGCAGAGCATTTCGAGCAGCGTGGTCTTGCCAGAGCCGACCGGGCCGCCGACGCCCACGCGCAGCGGCGGCAGTTTCTTCGTGCGGGCAGGCGGATGAGCGGGATGATGAGGTGCGTTCATGATGGATCGTTTTAAGAGCGAAAGAGCCGCGAATACTGCGACTCGTGACGCGCCGACAGAATGCCCAATTGCGGCGCGAAGGTGTTGATGTTGTCGGGCGAGGTGGCCAGGGCTCGCGTGACGGCGGCGTCGATCGGCTCGCGCAATGCGACGATGATGCGCTGGCCGGCGAGTTGGCCGAGCGGCACCGCCTTCAATGCGGCGGCGGCCTGGTTTTCCACCCAGCTGAAGGCGTAGGCCGCAAGAGCGGCGTCCGGCGCTGCGTCGTGGGCGAAAGCGGCGAATGCGAAAGCCGTGGGTTGGGCCAAGGGCTTGAGCGATGCCAGCGTCGTGCGCCGCTCGGCGTCGCCCCATTCCAGCGAGACGCATAGCTGTCTCAGTGACCAGCCCATCTGTTCCGTTTCGCGTCTGAGTTCCGCGGATTCGCGGCTTGCCAGGAATTCGCTGTTCGCTTCCTTCAGGCCGTCGGCGTCGTGCGCGCGCCAGCGTTCCATCTGATGCGCAAGAAACGGTAGCTCGCCGCGCGCAAGCACGTCGGTCAAACCACTCGCGATCCAATCGCGTGCGGAGTCGGCGTCGGTGATGAGTTGCGCTTCGATCGCCGCTTCGAGACCCTGCGAGTAGCTGAACGCGCCGATCGGCAATGCCGGCGACGCGAGATGCAGCAACGCTGTGAGTTCAGCGATGCGCATGGTGATGATGATGCCCGTGGTTGCACGATTCGTCGTGGACGTGATCGTTGTCTTTGTGATCGTGCGAATGGTCGTGGTCATGCTCATGATCATGCGAATGCCCATGATGCTCGCCGAACACCTGCTGCGCCAACGCATAGTCTTCAGCAAAGGTCTCATCGTGACCATGCTTGTGTCCGCCGCCATACGCGCCGGATTCCGGCTGAAACGGCATCGACACCTGATCCACGCTTGCGCCGATGCGCTTGAGCATATCGGCGAGCACCGGATCGTATTCGAGCTTCAGATAGTCCGCGCCGACTTCCACCGGCGTGTGGCGATTGCCGAGGTGATAGGCGGCGCGCGTCAACGTCAGCGCATCTTTCGCGCGAACGTACAGCACCGCTTCGGCTGCGGCGACCACGCGCACCAGGCCGCCATCGTCGGCGACCAGAACATCGCCGTCGCGCAGCACCGTGCCGCGCGGCAACAGCAGCGCGATTTCCTCGCCGTTATCGAGCGTCGCCGCAAGACGGCTCTTGCGGCGGTCATCGAAAGCGAGCGTCAAGGTCGGCGCACGCTTCACCAGCACAGGCGCCAGTTTCAGATGCGGCGCGATCAGTTTGTCGATGGTGCGCATGGTTTAGAACAGAAAGTAACGCTGCGCCATCGGCAGTACGGTGGCCGGCTCGCAGGTCAGCAACTGACCGTCCGCGATGACCTGGTACGTTTCCGGATCGACGCTGATCGCCGGGCGCCACGCGTTGTGAATCATGTCGGCCTTCGTGATGTTGCGGCAGTTCTTCACAGCAACGATACGCTTGTTCAGGCCATAGCGTTCGCCGACGCCCGCATCCGCAGCCAGCTGCGAAACGAAGGTCAGGGACGTGCGTCCCAACGCACCGCCACGCGTCGCGAACATCTCGCGATAGTGGACCGGTTGCGGCGTCGGAATCGACGCGTTCGGGTCGCCCATCTGCGCCATCGCGATCATGCCGCCCTTCAGGATCAGCGAAGGCTTGATGCCGAAAAATGCCGGTTCCCAGAACACCAGATCGGCCCACTTGCCTGGCTCGATCGAACCGACTTCATGCGAGATGCCGTGCGTGATGGCCGGGTTGATCGTGTACTTGGCGACATACCGCTTCGCACGGAAATTGTCGTGACGTGCGCTGTCTTCGGGCAGCGCGCCGCGTTGCACCTTCATCTTGTGAGCGGTCTGCCACGTGCGGATAATCACTTCGCCCACGCGCCCCATCGCCTGCGAATCCGACGACAGCATCGACAACGCGCCGAGGTCGTGCAGGATGTCTTCGGCAGCAATGGTCTCGCGACGGATACGCGATTCGGCAAAGGCGATATCTTCCGCAATCGACGGGTCCAGGTGGTGGCACACCATCAGCATGTCGAGATGTTCTTCGAGCGTGTTGACGGTGTAGGGGCGCGTCGGATTGGTGGACGAGGGCAGCACGTTCGCTTCGCCGCAGACCTTGATGATGTCCGGTGCGTGGCCGCCGCCCGCGCCTTCCGTGTGATACGTGTGAATCGTGCGGCCCTTGAACGCGGCTACCGTTGCCTCCACAAAACCCGCTTCGTTCAGCGTGTCGGTGTGGATCGCGACCTGCGTGTCGGTGTCGTCGGCAACAGAGAGACAGTTGTCGATTGCGGCCGGCGTCGTGCCCCAGTCTTCGTGCAGCTTCAAACCGATGGCACCCGCGGCGATCTGCTCCAGAGCAGGCTGCGGCTGGCTCACATTGCCCTTGCCGAGGAAGCCGAGATTCATCGGATAACCATCGGCCGCTTGCAGCATGCGTTCGAGATGCCACGGACCCGGCGTGCAAGTCGTCGCGTTGGTGCCCGTTGCCGGACCCGTGCCGCCGCCGAGCATCGTCGTCACGCCGCTCGCGAGCGCTTCCTCGATCTGCTGCGGGCTGATGAAGTGGATGTGCGTATCGATGCCGCCCGCCGTCACGATCAGGCCTTCGCCCGCGATCACTTCGGTGGACGCGCCGATCGCGATCGTCACGTTCGGCTGGATGTCGGGATTGCCCGCCTTGCCGATCGCGGCGATGCGGCCGTTCTTGATGCCGATGTCGGCCTTGACGATGCCCCAGTGATCGAGAATCACCGCATTCGTCACGACGGTGTCCACGACGTCGGCGTGCACGCGTTGCGACTGGCCCATGCCGTCGCGAATCACTTTGCCGCCGCCGAATTTCACTTCTTCGCCGTAGGTCGTGAAGTCGCGTTCGACTTCGATCAGCAACTCGGTGTCGGCGAGGCGCACGCGGTCGCCGGTAGTGGGGCCGAACATTTCCGCGTACGCGCGGCGGCCAATGCGTAAGGTCATGGTGTGGGTCCGGAAATGAGCAGGGTGGTCGGAGCAGGCGTGCGCGGTCGGCGCATCAAAGCTTGCCCATCACCTTGCCGTTGAAGCCGTAGACGACGCGATCGCCCGCCAGTTCGACCAGTTCGACGGTGCGTTCCTGGCCGGGCTCGAAGCGCACGGCGGTGCCCGCTGCGATGTTGAGCCGGAAGCCGCGCGCCGCTTCACGATCGAAGGAGAGCGCCTCGTTCACTTCGTAGAAATGATAGTGCGAGCCGATCTGCACGGGACGGTCGCCGGTATTCGACACGACCACCGTGACGGTGGCGCGGCCCGCGTTGAGTTCGTGTTCGCCGTCGTCGATGAGGAGTTCGCCGGGAATCATGGGGCTGCCTTGCGTGATTAGGGGATCGGGTGATGAACGGTGACGAGCTTGGTGCCGTCGGGGAACGTGGCTTCGACCTGGATGTCGGGGATCATTTCCGGCACGCCTTCCATCACGTCGGCGCGCGTCAGCAGCGTGGTGCCGTAGTGCATGACCTCGGCGACGGTCTTGCCGTCACGGGCCGCTTCCATCAACGCGGCGCTGATGAAGGCGACCGCTTCCGGGTAATTCAGTTTGAGGCCGCGCGCGCGGCGCCGCTCGGCGAGCAGCGCGGCGGTGAAGATCAGCAGCTTGTCCTTCTCGCGAGGTGTCAGCTTCATCGAATGTGTGCGTAGGGTTGCGCCGGTCCCCAGTGGGGCCGGCTGCGACAAGGGTAGGCGTTGCGCGTCGTGGCCGCGAGCGTGCTGCACACAGGATCGCAGCCACGACGCGTGCAACGCCGGATAAGCCGGCTACGGTACCAAGTCCGGCTAACGACGCGCTTACAGATCAGCCGGCAGCGGCGCGCCGAACCACTTCTTCGACATCGTGTTGAGCGTGCCGTCCTGCTTGGCCTGGGCGATGGCCGCGTTGACCTTTTGCTGCAAGCGCTCTTCGTTCTTGTTCATGCCGACGAAGCACGGCGAGTTCTTGATGACGAACTTCGGTTCCGGACGGCGCGGGGGATTCTTCGCCAGGATCGCGGCGGCGACGATGTTGCCGGCAGCGATCAACTGCACCTGACCCGAGAGGAACGCGGCGATGGTCGCGTTGTTATCTTCGAAGCGCTTGATGGTGGCGTTCGGCGCCATTTGCGTGAGGCCGATTTCTTCGAGTGCGCCGCGCGTGGCGCCGACCGTCTTGCCGGTGAGATCGGCGGGGCCGGCGACCTTGATGTCGGCGGGACCGAACACGCCCTGGTAGTACGGCGCGTAGGCCGTCGAGAAATCGATGACCTTGTCGCGCTCAGGCGTTTTGCCAAGCGACGAGATCACCAGATCGACCTTGCCCGTTTGCAGATACGGAATGCGGTTCGCGCTGTTGACCGGCACGAGTTCGAGCTTCACGTTCATCGACTTCGCGAGCAGGGCGGCGGTATCGATGTCATAGCCTTGCGGCTTCATATCCGCGCCGACCGAGCCGAACGGCGGATAGTCTTCCGGAACCGCGACTTTGAGCACACCGGCTTTGGCGATGTTGTCGAGCGTATCCGCGTGGGCGGCGGGTGCGTTGATGGCGAGGACGGGCGAGAGCAGCAGTGCGGCGAGCCAGGCGCGGCGCGCGGGGCGAAGAGTCGATCGGGTCATGTTAAGCGAGCGGTGGTGGCGGGTGGTCGGCTGCCGTCAGGACGCGGCAGCATCGTGGGAATTCTGACGCAAGGTATGTGCCATGGCGGTGCAGCATGGGCCGGTGGGACGGAAGGCGGGAGCATGCACTTCGGTGGAGCGTGTGTGCGCCCCGCATTGGTGCGTCTTGCGTCTTACGACGGTGAAAGGCAAGCGCACGCGCTTCAGGTCGGCAGATTCAAGTCGACCAGATGCGAAGCGGCACGGCTTCGACTCCATGCACCACCGGCCTCAACTGCATCCAGCATTGAGTCAAAGCGCGCTGCAGCGTTTCCATCGATCGCGAAACCGCCCGGACGAGCACAACTCCCTCGGTGACGCAGGAAGCCGCCGCTCGCAACGAATCGTCGAAGGGCAACTGGGCGGTGAGCCTTTCAGCGAGCGCATCGTCACAGGCCGGCCCAACGGCCCAAAGCGTTCCATATGCGGGAAACCCGGCAAGGCCTTGCGCGGCATCCCGCAACGGATCTTCCGCGCCAAGACTCGCACGTTCGAGCCACAGCGCCTCGCCATTCGGCCCAACGATCCGCGACACCGCGCGCAAATGCCCGGCCGTCCATCGTTCGCCGGCCGCTTGCCGCCCGAGTTGAGTGGCATCCCAGCCAATTGCCGTTGCACCCTCGCCAAGCGTCAGCGAGAAATCCAGCATCGCGTTGGCGTGATCGAAAACGATGTTGTTCTGCGGCAGCCAGTCGAGTTTCGCCTGAGGGCCGACGCGCACCGTAATATTTTGCCGCGCAGCACGGCCATTGGACTTGTACCACTTGGTCGCGCCGGGCGTGGTGATCACCGCATGGGCGCTATCACCCACTGCAACGTCGATATCGAGTCGATCGCCGCCCGCGATCCCGCCCGGCGGATGCACGATCACCGCGTGGCAGATAGTGTGGCCTTCCGGATAGAGCGGCCTCTGAACCCGCAACGGCCCATCGTGCAGCCGATGCCTGAGCGTGGTCCGTCCGCCCTCCTTGACGAAGCCGAGTTCGAGGCGCGCGCGCCATTGCGAGTGCGCGGTGGGTTGCGCGGTGGCGAGCGCGGCGTGGTTTTCGTGAAGCGACATGCGAATGGACTTGCGAATGTATGAGCGGGTGAGCGCGGTGTGGACGCTGCAACGGACGCGTTAGCGCGTAGCGTGCCCGAACGCATTAAGCAACGACGAGCCGCATTGCCACAGAATGCGCCGAGAATAGCACGCGGTATCGCAGTATCGCAGTATCGCGGTATCGCCGCGCCGATGCGCGTCAGACCGCGATCAGCGCACGCACGCCATCCGTATCCATGTTCGCACCTTCACCGCCCGCGACGATTTCACCGCGGCTCATCACCCAGTACCGGTCGGCGATTTCTTTCGCGAAGTCGTAATACTGTTCGACGAGCAGCACGGTCATGCCCATTTCTTCGACCAGCTGACGCAGCGTGCGGCCGATGTCCTGAATGATCGACGGCTGGATGCCTTCGGTGGGTTCATCGAGAATGAGCAATTGCGGATCGCTCATCAGCGCACGGCCGATCGCGAGCTGTTGTTGCTGACCACCCGAGAGATCGCCGCCGCGGCGGCTGCGCATATCCTTCAGGACTGGGAACAGTTCGTAGATGCGATCCGGGATTTTTTTCGGGGCTTTTTTGCTGGCGGCCCCGACCAGCAGATTTTCCTCGACCGTCAGCCGGGGGAAAATGTCGCGGCCTTGCGGGACGTAGGCGAGCCCTTTTTCCACGCGCGAGTAGGTCGGCAGTTTGGTGATCGGTGTGCCGCGCCAGGCGATCGAACCGCTCCTGGTCTGGACGACGCCCATCAGGCATCTAAGCAGCGTCGTTTTGCCGACACCGTTGCGGCCCAGCAGGACGGTGAGCTTGCCGTCGGGCACCGTGAGCTTCACGTCGCGCAGGATGTGGCTGCCGCCGTAGTACTGGTTCAGGTTTTCTACTTCTAGCATGTCGGTCGATCCTTGAATTCGGGTGGCTTTTTGCGGCCGTGGTTTGATTGTGGCCGTGGTTTGATGGTGACCATTACCGCCCGAGGTAAGACTCGATCACCGTCTCGTCCCGCTTCACCTCATCAAGCGTGCCGTGAGCGAGAACCCGCCCTTCGGCCATCACCGTCACTTTTCCCTTTTCACCCGAAAGCGCTGCCACAAACTCCATGTCGTGTTCGACAACCATCATCGAACACGTGCCGCGCAAATGATTGAGCAGCTCGGCTAACTGCATCGTCTCGTCATCGGTCATGCCGGCCGCGGGCTCATCGAGCAAAAGCAGCGCCGGCTGCTGCATCAGCAACATGCCGATCTCGAGCCGCTGCTTTTGTCCATGCGACAGCTCACCCGCCAGCCGCCGCGCTTCGCTCTCCAGGCCGATCAAAGCCAACGTCTCTTCAATCCGTGCTTGCGCGTCACGGTCCAACCGGGCGCGTAACGAAGCCAGCCACCCCTTGTCAGCCTTCATCGCCAACTCGAGGTTCTCCCACACTGGATGCTGCTCGAACACGGTCGGCTTCTGAAACTTGCGCCCAATGCCGGCGCGCGCAATAGAAGGCTCGTTCATCCGTGTCAAATCGATCGACTGCCCCAAAAAAACCTTGCCGGAATCCGGCTCGGTTTTCCCGGTGATGACATCCATCATCGTCGTCTTGCCTGCGCCGTTCGGCCCGATGATGCAACGCAACTCACCCGCCTCGATCGACAAGGTCAGCGCATTCAACGCGCGAAATCCATCGAAACTCACGGTCACGTCTTCAAGGTACAGAATCGTGCCGTGCGAAATATCGATCTCGCCCGGCACCACCGCGTGCCCCATGCTCGCGACGCCGCTCAGGGAGCGTTCAGCGGGCTCTTCAGGCAATGCAAGATCAGGAACCATCGGGTTTTCGTTCATGAGCGGTTCCTCTTGCGCGTCACCATGTCGATCAGCCCCATGATGCCGTTCGGCAGCAACAGCGGGACCAGCACGAAAATCAGGCCAAGAAAGAACAGCCAGTATTCAGGGAAGTTCGCCGTGAAAAAGCTCTTCGCGCCGTTCACCGCGAACGCGCCGACGATCGGTCCGATCAACGTGCCACGCCCACCTACCGCCACCCAGATTGCCATCTCGATCGAGTTGCCCGGCGACATCTCGCCCGGGTTGATGATGCCGACCTGCGGCACGTACAACGCGCCGGCAATTCCGCACAACACGGCGGAGACGGTCCACACGAACAGCTTGTAGGCGAGCGGGCTGTAGCCGAGGAACATCAGGCGCGCTTCGCCGTCACGCACGGCGGTGACCACGCGGCCCAGCTTCGACGTGACGATAGCCCGCGCACCGATAAAGGCCAGGATCAACACCGCGAAGGTGATCAGCAGGAGAGCCGTGCGCGTGCCTAGATGCGTGATCGGAAAGCCGCCGATACGCTTGAAGTCGGTAAAGCCGTTGTTGCCGCCGAACCCCGTTTCATTGCGGTAGAACAGGAGCATGGCGGCAAACGTCATCGCCTGCGTGATGATCGACAGGTAGACGCCCTTCACGCGTGAACGGAACGTGAAGAAGCCGAACACCCAGGCGACCACCGCCGGCACCAGCACCACCAGCAGCAGCGCATAGCCGAGGTGCTGCGTGCCTTCCCAGTACCACGGCAGTTGATGCCAGTCGAGAAACACCATGAAGTCGGGCAGATCGCTGCCGTATTTGCCGTCGTGGCCGATCGAGCGCATGAGGTACATGCCGATCGCGTAGCCGCCCAGCGCGAAGAACAGCGCGTGTCCCAGGCTCAGAATGCCGCAATAGCCCCACACGAGGTCGAGCGCCAGCGCGGCGATCGCATAGCACATGAACTTGCCGGTAATCGTCATCGCGTAGGCGGACAGATGCAGCGCGCTCGTCTCCGGGACTACCAGCGTGGCGAACGGCACGCCGAGGCCGAACACGATGATCAGCGCGATCAGCGCAAGCCAGGCGCGGCGCGACAGCAGCGCGGGACGTGGCGGCAGGCCGAGCGCGAAGCCGGACTGCGCTTCGCGTCCGGCCGCGGTGCCACCGCTCGCTGCGCCGGCGTGAGCGGACGGGTTTGCCGACGGCGTTGCCGATGAGGTAGCCGATGTCATCTCATGCCTCCGCGCTACGGCCCTTGAGGGCGAACATGCCCTGCGGACGCTTCTGGATGAACAGCACGATCAGCACGAGCACGGCGATCTTCGCGAGCACCGCGCCCCAGAACGGCTCGATCGCCTTGCTGATCAGCCCGAGCCCGAAGCCGCCGATCACCGTGCCGGCGAGCTGGCCGACGCCGCCAAGCACCACGGCCATGAACGAGTCGATGATGTAGCTCTGGCCGAGGTCCGGACCCACATTGCCGATCTGCGACAGCGCGCAGCCGCCCAGGCCGGCAATGCCCGCGCCGAACGCGAACGCATACGAATCGACGCGCGCGGTCTTTACGCCGACGCAGGCCGCCATCCGCCGGTTTTGCGTGACGGCTCGCACGAACAGACCGAGGCGGGTTTTAGTCAGGACAGCCCACGCAATCCCGACGACGATCAGCGAGAACGCCAGGATCGCCAGCCGGTTGTACGGCAGGATCAGATTCGGCAGCACGGTCACGCCGCCGCTCATCCACGCAGGGTTGGTCACCTGGACGTTCTGCGCGCCGAACAGCATGCGCGTCGCCTGAATCAGGATCAGGCTGACGCCGAACGTGGTCAGCAGGGTTTCGAGCGGACGGCCGTACAAATGCTTCAACACCAGCCGTTCGAGCACGATGCCGACCAGTCCGGCTGCCGCGAATGACGCCGGCACGGCGAGCAGCGGATACCAGTCGAATGCGCCGGGCGCAAAGCGCTGGAACAGGTTCTGCACGACATACGTTGCGTACGCGCCGATCATCAGGAATTCGCCGTGCGCCATATTGATCACGCCGATCAGCCCGTACGTGATCGCGAGACCCAGTGCGGCGAGCAGCAGCACGCTGCCGAGCGACAGGCCCGCGAACAGCGTGCCCGCGATCTGGCTGCGGCGCTGAATCGAATCGAGTTCGTCGATGCCGCTTTGCGCGGCGGCGCGCACCCGGCCGTCGGCTTCGTTGAAGGTGCCGTCCGGCTTCTTCGCGACGAGCGGACGCAGCAGTTCGTTCATGTCGAGATCGTGGCGCGCCGCAACCAGTTGCACGGCTTTGAGGCGCCTGGCCGGGTCGGCGTCGTGCAACGCGGTCATGGCCCACAGCGTGTCGAGGCGCTTCTTTAGCGCGGGGTCGGTTTCCTTCGCGCGCGCTGCGTCGACGAGCGGTTTGATCGACGGATCGGGGTTTTTCAGCAACGCGGTGATCGCGGCGTCACGTGTGGCGGCGTCAGGCGAATCGAGTTGCAGGCCCGAAAGGGCGCCTGCCACTTTCGAACGGAGAAGGTTGTTCAGCGTGACCGCTTGCGCGTCGCCGGCGGCGACCGTTTTGCCGGTGACCGCATCGCGTGCGGTATCGCCGTCTTGCAACAGCACGGCGCCGGAATCGGTGGCAAGCGCATTGTCTTCGGACAGGGCCTTGAGCACCGCGAGCGATTCTTTGTCGTGGTTGGCGATCAGTTTGTCGATGGCCGCGGATTTCGCATCGAAGTCGTCGCCGGCGAGCGGTGCGACGTCGGCGGGGGTGAGCGCAAAGGCAGCAAGCGGAGCGCTGGCGAGGAGCGCAAGCGCCACGCTGCCGATGCTGCGTCTTGCGAAGGTCAGGAATGAAAACGCCATGATGGCCTTTGAAGAAAAACCGGCAGGGCGGCGCGGCATCGAGCTCAAGAGCCGCTTGCCGCGCCGTCGGGTTGCTGCGCGCTAGGACCACGCTGTGACGGGCGGCATGTCTTACACATCCACCGAGAAATCACGTCGGCTCGTGGCAACGGCTAACCGCGCCGTTGCCGCGAGCCGTCCTGTCAGGCTACCCGCGAGCGCTTCAGGAACGCCGGGATCGAACTGACCACATCCGGCTTGCTCGAATTGCCGGCGATGAACGGGCTCCATGGCTGCGCGCGAATCGCGGTCTTGGTCTTCCACACCACGTTGAACTGGCCGTCGGCACGCACTTCGCCGATCATCACCGGCTTATGCAGATGGTGATTGCCGTCCATTTCGAGCGTGAAGCCCGACGGTGCCGCGAAGGTCTGGCCGACCATCGCCACACGCACCTTGTCCACGTCCGTGCTCTTCGCTTTCTCGACGGCCTGCTTCCACATATGGATGCCGACGAAAGTCGCTTCCATCGGGTCGTTCGTCACGCGCTTGGTGCCGCCCGGCAGGTTCTGCGACTTGACCCATTCGGCCCATTGCGCCTTGAACTTCGTGTTGGCCGGGTTCTTGACCGACATGAAGTAGTTCCATGCCGCGAGATTGCCGACCAGCGGCTTCGTATCGATGCCGCGCAGTTCTTCCTCGCCGACCGAGAACGCGACGACCGGCACGTCGGATGCCTTCAGCCCCTGGTTGCCCAGTTCCTTGTAGAACGGCACGTTCGAGTCGCCGTTGACGGTTGAGATCACCGCGGTCTTGCCGCCTTGCGAGAAGGTCTTGATGTTCGCGACGATGGTCTGATAGTCGCTGTGGCCGAACGGCGTGTAGACCTCCTGGATATCGGCTTCCTGCACGCCTTTCGACTTGAGGAACGCGCGCAGGATCTTGTTGGTCGTGCGGGGGTACACGTAGTCGGTGCCCAGCAGGAAGAAGCGCTTGGCGCCGCCGCCTTCCGCGCTCATCAGGTATTCGGTTGCCGGAATCGCCTGCTGATTCGGCGCGGCGCCCGTGTAGAACACGTTGCGCGACATTTCTTCGCCTTCGTACTGCACCGGATAGAACAGCAGGCCGTTCAGTTCCTCGAATACCGGCAGCACCGACTTGCGCGACACGGAAGTCCAGCAGCCGAACACGACCGCGCACTTTTCCTGGGTGATCAGCTGGCGCGCTTTTTCGGCGAACAGCGGCCAGTTCGACGCCGGGTCGACCACCACTGGTTCCAGCTTGCGGCCCATGACGCCGCCGTTCTTGTTGATGTCCGCGATGGTCATCAACGCGGTGTCCTTGAGCGACGTTTCCGAGATCGCCATCGTGCCGGACAGGGAATGCAGAATGCCTACTTTGATCGGACCGCTGCCCGATTGCGCCTGCGCAAACGGAACCTGACCTGCAAGCGCCAATGCGCCCGACATGGAGCCGAACTTCAACAGACTACGACGTTTCATGTATTTCCCCTTGCCATTGATGGTGACTGTTTATGGGCGTCGATTTCAGCCAGCAGGGCATATCCCGCATGACTTGCCGCTTGTGTACTGCAAGGCACATGCCATGCGGCAATTTCGGCTTGAAGTTAGCCAGGTGCGTGCTGCGGCGCGGGGATGCGCCACGTGAGTTATGCGTAATGTGGCGCAGAATTGGTGCAGGAACAGGGTGCGCGCCTCGTTCAGGTGCGTACCGCGCCGCGACGAAGCGTGTCCGTCGGCCAACGGGCGTCGGCGGTGCACGGTCGCTGCCCCTTTGTGCATGCGCCGCCTGGTGCGCGCGCTTATGACGTGTTCGTGCGGTGCCTCGAAAGGGGGCGTTGACACGCTATACCGGTGACATCCAGGTGTTCTCGCCGCGGTTGATTATTGAAGAGGCGCAGATTGATGAGATCTTCAGGACGGTGGCTGAGGTGTTGAGGGAGACGGCAGGACGCTGTCTTTCTAGCGCAAGAAAAAAGGCCGGCGCCTCGCGGCGCCGGTTTTTCTCTTACCGCATGAATGCTGCTACCGATGATCAGAAAGCGATGAACGGCCCCGCTTGCTTGCCGATCATCACGTTGTTGAGCACCGTGTAGACGTTGCGGCCGAAGAAGAATGGCAGCCCCCAGATGAACATTCCCGCCGACGGCGAGCCAAGACTATCGTAGGCCGCATACTGATTCGCCACCAGGCTCGAGCCGTTGCCCAGTGAGAACGGCACGGTGACGGGCATGGCGGCCTTATCGACGCCCGTCAGGATGGCGGACAGGCTGAGCGTGGTTGACGGCGTATACCAGTCATCTGAATAGGGAATCGTGTAATCCGCAAAGATGTTCGCATTGGAGCCGCTGTCGATGGCGCTCGAATACGAACGGCTCTTGTAGGTGGTCTGGAAGAAACCGTTCTGATCGAGCGCCACGATATTCGGGTTCGACGGCATCGCGTTGTTCGACTGCGTGCCGATGCCGAACACCAGTTCTCCCGTGGCGCGCAACTGACCACCCGCAGGCAGCGCGGGCAGGCGGATGATCGTGCCGTTGTTGTCGGAGATGAAGCTGGCCACCGGATTCATGACCTGTGTGTCGAGCGGGACGCGTGTGTTCGTGCACGACGTTGCGGACCTGCAGTAATAGTAGGCCGCCGGCAAGACGGTTTGCGCCGCAGCGGGATAGTCGCGTTGCGCCGGGCCGATGCCGAGCACGCCGTTGGCGCCGAGCGCGGATGCGGTGCCGAGGTTGTTGACGCCGCGCGAAACGCAATCTGACGGCGTGGCGTACGTGCCGTCGGCGATCACCTGCACGGGCAGATTGCCCGCCGTTTTGCCACCGATCGTCACGTCGGCCCGTTTGATCGGCCCCCACGTGTATCCGGAGCCGAACACCGCGCATTCGGCGATCGGCGCGCCGCCGGTCGGATCGTTGGTGGCGCCCGATTGCGCGGGCAGGCGGCCGGCGAGTGCCTGACCCAGCGCGCTCGCCAGTACTCGCACACCGACCGAGCCTGTATCCAGCTGCATGTGGTCGATGGTTGCGCATTGCGTGCTGTCCTGCACGCCGGGGAAGCAAAGCGTGACGCTCACGTACGGCATGTTGGCGTAGTTCCCCGTCCAACGTTCGACGGTGATCGGGACGGTGTTGATGTCGGCGATTGGGGTTGGGGTGGGCGTAGGAGTAGGACTCGGCGTTGGCGTTGGCGTTGGCGTCGGCGTTGGCGTTGGCGTTGGCGTTGGCGTTGGCGTCGGCGTCGGCGTTGGCGTTGGAGTCGGAGTTGGAGTTGGAGTTGGAGTTGGAGTTGGAGTGGGCGTCGGCGTCGGCGTCGGAGTCGGGCTCGGAGTCGGCGTCAGGCCAGGAGCCGGCGCCAGGTTTTCGTTGTTCTTCGTCGCGTTCGGGTCGCCGTTGTCACCACCACCACCGCAGCCCGATAGCGCCATACTGGCCGTCAGGAGCGCGAAGCAAAGTGTCTTGCTGAAAGTTTTCATCTGTGTATTCCGTGAATCGATACGCCGCTTCACTGCAGTTCGTCCATGCGAACGTTGGTGGGGACCCTGCGTGGCAAGTACGCCTTGCCGAAGAAGTGTCCAGGCCGGCCTGCTGATTCAACGTGAAAGCCGCCGTTGTGTTCGATCAACGGACCGGTGCCGCGCGCATGTGCCTGGCCCGCCGAGACGAAGCTGGGGAAATAGCTGCCAAGCAACGCGGCCATATCCGGGCGCACCGGCCCCTGCCACGTGACGGCAAACACGATATTCGCCGGCAGCACGTATTCGCGGATCGTGACGCCGTCGGCATCGCGCGACTCACGCACGGTATAAGCCGCAGCGGCAGAAGAGGAATTAGAGGTGGCCGAACGGAGCAGCATCTGCGGGGCCGAGCCCGCTCCAGGTGGACCGCCCAATGCCGCATACGACGCAAGCGGCAGCAGTGCCGCGGCAGCCAGCGCGATCTTTACAAATCTCATCACATTGCTCCAAAAACAAGTCGGAGCATGTTGCCTTCGGGCGATTAATGAGAGTGGGCGAAAAATCCCAATGCAAAGTCAGAAACGACGACGGGAGGCAGCGCCTCACGGCGTCGCCTCCCGTACCACATCTGAAAATCGTTAGAACGCGACGAACGGTCCTGTACGCGTGCCGATCTTGTTGGTTCCGATCACCGTGTACACGCTGCGGCCATAGAAAAACGGCAGGCCCCAGAGGAACATGCGGTTGTACGAGAAGTACGCCCCCACGTTGTTGTACGCGGCGTTGCCGCTTGCCGTCAGGTTAAGGACGTTGTCGATCGGGAAAGTCAGCTTGTAAGGCGCGCTGGAGCCATCGGTTGCTTCCATGGTCGCAGTCAGGTTGAGCGCGCTCGATGGCGTGTACCAACCCGAGGTGGTAGCTATCGAGCTATCGGGAAAGGCGTAGATATTGGTGCCGCTGTCGATCGCGCTCATGTTGAACACGTTCCCCTGATACTGGGTCGTGATGCTGCCGTACTTGTCCACCGCAAAGATGTTGGCATTGGCCGGCAGTGCGTTGTTCGCCTGTGTGCCGATACCGAATATCAGCTGCCCCGTAACGCTGGCCTGACCGCCGGCGGGCACGGCCGGCAAGCGGATGACCGTGCCGTTGTAATCGGCGTTGAATGCGGCAACAGGATTCATCACCTCCTTGGTGGCAATCATGCGCGTGCTGGTGCACGAATTCTGCGACGAGCAATAGTAGTAGAGCCCAGGCGCCGCGCTTTGCACTGCGTCCAGGGAATCGTAGGTGCCGTGCCCAATCCCTAGAATGCCGTTGGCGCCGAGACTTTTGACGGTGCTGAGATCGGCGCCGCCGTGCGCAATGCAATCTGACGGCGTATTGAACGCTCCATCGCCGATCACCTGGATCGGGATGTGGCTCGCCGTTCTGCTGCCGATTGTGATGTCGGCACGCTTGACCGACCCCCATGTGAAACCGGAAGCGAACGGCATGCATTCGGCGATCGGGTAGGCGCCGCCACGGTAAGCGCCGTCGGGTGTGTCGTCGAGTGCGCCGATTTGCGTGAGCAACTGGGGGTTCAGCGCCGGAATTGCGCTGGCCGCGATGCGTACGCCGGTTGAGCCGGTGTCCACCAGCATCCGGTCGACGGTCGCGCATTGGCTGGCGCTTTGCGGCGTGCCCGGGACGCACACGGTGATCGAGGCGAACAAACTGTTGATGCCGCCCATTGAGTTGTCGACGCGAATCGGCACCGTATTGTTCTTGTCGGTCTTGATGTTGCTCGCGTTGCCGGTGTCGCCCGTACCGCCCGACCCATTGGGCGGCTTGATCCAGTCGGGCGTGGCGTTCCAGCCGAGGGCGCCGCCTTTGCCATTTCCATCGCTGCTGCCGCCACCGCACGCGGCAAGGGCGACGCTCGCCCCTGCCATGATGATCCATAGCGTCTTCTTAAGAGTCTTCATCTTTTGATTTTTCCGTAACTCGGCGTTCATCTCACTGCAGATCGCCCGCGCGCAGGTTGGCGGGCATCAGGCGGGGCAAATAGGCTGCGCCGGTGAAGCGCCCCAAACGGCCCGCCGACTCGATGCGGAAGTCGTCACTGCCCTCGACTAGCGGCCCGGTGCCGCGCGCACGGCTTTCTGCGGCGCTGACGTAGGTGGGGAAATAGCTGCCGAGGAGCGCAATCATGTCCGGACGGATCGGTCCTGCCCACGTCACCGCGAATACGACGTTGCTGGGCAACACGTATTCGCGGATCGTGACGCCGTTGGCGTCACGCGACTCGCGCAGGGTGTAGGGCGCGGCGGTTGTTGTCTTAGCCGCGCCTGGAGCGGGGGAGGATTGCGGTGCGGCACGCAGTGTCGTCGGCGAGGAAGACGTGCCGGCGCCTGGAGCGCCGCCCAACGTTGCGCGCGATACGAGCGGCAAAAGCGTTGCGGCCAGTATTGCGATCCTCAGAAGTTTCATTACGCGCTCCGAAAAAATAATCGGAGCATGGTGCCTGTGGGGCACTTAGGAAACCGCAAGAAACTTCCGAGGCGATGACGAGAATGGTCTTAATGAAAGCGCCGTGCCGATTTCGTCTTAAATTGTCCTATCTTGTGGGGTCGGACAAGCGTTTGCATAAGACAAATGGCTGCTGACAACGGCGGACGACCGCGATAGCCCCAACGCTGAACGCCAGGGCGGAAGCACTGAAATGTAGAAAGGATGGAAGAGGTATTGCTACGGCTACGGCTACGGCACCGTCGGCAGCCGCCGACGGATCATCGCGACCGAGCAATCAATAGGTGGGAACGGTCGGGTCGACCTGGCGCGACCACGCGTCGATCCCGCCTTGCAGATTGAAGACGTTGGTATGGCCGCGCGATTCGAGGAACATCGCGACCTGAGCGCTGCGCGCGCCGTGATGGCATACGCAGACGATTTGCGCGTCGTCGTCGAGTTCTTCGCTGCGTGCGGGAATCTCACGCATCGGAATCGACACGGCGCCGGCGATCGACGCCGTCTGGATTTCCCACGGTTCGCGCACGTCGAGCAGCACGGGTGCGGGACGCGATTGATCGGCAAGCCATTCGGCGAGCGCGGGAGCGGTCAGATTTTGCATCAGCAGGACATCCGGTTCAAAGGACGGCGGCGCGCCAGCCGTCCGGAAAAACGTGCAGAAAGTGCAAAAGGTGCGAATTAAAACTTGAAGCGCGGCGGTTGCACGGCATTGATCAGCGGTTCGACATAGGTTTCGAACACGTCGGCAATGCGGTACTGCTTCTCGTCGATACGCGTGATGATCTGTGCCTTCATGACCGGCGCGGTGCCGACGAACGCCGCCAGACGGCCGCCGATCTTCAGGTGTTCGAGAATTTCCTGCGGCAGCACCGGCAGGCCGCCCGACACGCAGATCACGTCGTACGGCGCGGCGTTGGCCCAGCCGCGCGAGGCGTCGCCGGTGACGACTTCGGCGTTCAGCACGCCGTTGGCGATCAGGTTGTTCTTTGCCAGTTCAGCCAGTTCCGGTTCGATGTCGACCGTCAGCACGTGTTGCGCGCGATGCGCGAGCAGGGCGGCCATGTAACCCGAGCCGGCGCCGATTTCGAGCACGCTTTCGTGTTTCTTCACTGCCAGTTCCTGCAGCACGCGTGCTTCGACGCGCGGCGCCAGCATGTGCTGGCCGGCCGGCAGCGGCACTTCGAAGTCGACGAAGGCCAGATCGCGGTAGGCGGCGGGGACGAAGTTTTCACGCTTGACGATCGAGAGCAGATTCAGCACGTCCTGGTCGAGCACTTCCCAGGGGCGGATCTGCTGTTCGATCATGTTGAAACGCGCTTGCTCGATGTTCATGGTGGATTCGGCAGTGTGGTTTGGCGAGTTTGCGATTCTTTGCCGCTGACCGGCGGCCTCGGGGTAGGACTCCGGGCGTGGCTCCGGGGCACAAACCGGCAGTACAGCCCGGCAGTACTGCCCCGGTATGCAGGCCGCGGCGCGGTAACTGCGGGATTGTACCAAATGGCGGTGCGAATCCACGCTGCCGCGGGTACAGCGCCGCCGGGCCATACCCTGGACCGGCTCTCGCCATGCCTGCTTGACCCCGTATTAATCCCTAGCGATCCGTCCTTGCGATTCCCGCTTTCATCGCTCAAGAATGTAATCGATTACATTTTCGAGGCGAAATCACTTGTCCAAGTCGGTGCCCAAAGCGGTTCCTGCGGCGGCGTCGCTGTCGTCGACAGTGCGCCCGCAGCCTGAAACTCAGCCGCAGCGTCCGGCCGAGGGCCTGTCGATTGCCCAGGTGGCGGAGCAGGCGGGTGTCTCGGTGGCGACGGTGTCGCGCGTGCTGAACGGCCACGAGAACGTGCGGCCTGCCACGCGCGACAAGGTATTGGCAGCGGTCGACGCCAGCGGCTATCGCGTCAACGAACTCGCGCGCAACCTGCGGACCGCCGAAAGCCGCCTGCTGCTGACGATGGTGCCCGACGTCGGCAACCCCTTCTATGCAGAGATCGTGCGCGGCATCGACAGCGTCGCGCGCCAGCACGGCTATTTCATGTTGCTGTGCGACACGGGCGCCGATCCGGGACGCGAGCGCAGTTACTTCGATCTGCTGCGCCGCCGCCGCGCGGACGGCGCGATCTGCCTCGATCCCGCCACCATCCAGCAGGCGCTCGGCGAGGAATCCAGCGCGTTGCCGTGGGTCGCGTGCTGCGAGTTCGACCCGGCGATGGGCGTGCCGTACGTGGGCATCGACAACTACCAGGCGGCGGGCGACGCCGTGCGGCATCTGCTCGCGCGCGGCCACCGGCGCATCGGGCTGATCAATTCGGATGTCGACTATCTGTACGCGCGGCAGCGTCAGCAAGGCTATCTGGACGCGTTGAGCGAAGCGGGCATCACGCCGGACGAGCGTTGGCGCATGAACCTCAACAGTCTCGACTACGAGGCGGGCGCATCGGCTGCGGCCTTGCTGATGCAGCAGCCGCATGCATCCAACGCGGCGCCGAGCGCGATCTTCGCCGTCTCCGACACGCTGGCGATCGGCGTGATCCACGGCTTGCGCAGCGTCGGCAAGCGCGTGCCGGACGATGTCGCGGTGGTCGGTTTCGACGACATTTCGCTCGCCGCGCAAGTCGATCCGCCGCTCACCACCATCGCCCAGCCGATGCGCGAGCTCGGCGAAACCGCCGCGCGCCTCCTGCTGCAACGGCTCGCGAATCCATTGGCGAACGTGCCGGGCGTGCTGTTGCCGCATCGGCTCGTGATCCGCGGGAGCGCTTAAGCCATGAGTCTCGCCGTTCGCTTCGACGATATCCGCAAAGACTTCGGGCCGGTGCGCGTGTTGCACGGGGTGAGCTTCGATCTGGCGCCGGGGCGTATCTACGGTTTGCTCGGCGAGAACGGCGCGGGCAAATCGACGCTGATGAAAATTCTCGCCGGCTACGAGACGGCGACCTCGGGCACCTTGCTGGTCAACGGCCACGCGCAGCAGTTCATCGGTTCGCGCGACGCGGAAGCGGCCGGCATCGTGCTGATTCACCAGGAGTTCAATCTCGCCGAGCATCTGACGATCGCGCAGAACATGTATCTCGGTCATGAAAAGAAACGCGGCTGGTTCGTCGACGACGCTGCAATGCGCGCCGAAGCCGCGCGCTATCTTGCGCAGGTTGGCCTCGAGAAAGCGCCGGATACGATAGTGCGCGAGTTGATCGTCGCGGAAAAGCAGATGGTGGAGATCGCCAAGGCGCTGTCGCGGCGCGCACGTTTGCTCATCATGGACGAACCGACCGCCACGCTCACGCCGTCCGAAACCGAACGGCTTTTCACGCTGATGGCGAAGCTGAAAGCCGACGGCGTGACCATCGTCTACATCTCGCACAAACTCGATGAAGTCGAGCGCATCACCGATGAAGTGATCGTGATGCGCGACGGACGCTTTGTGGCGCGCAGCGAAACGGCGGCGCTCGCGCGGCAGCAGATGGCGAATCTGATGGTCGGGCGCGACGTGTCCGATATGTTTCCCGACAAGGTTACGGTGCCTGCCGACGCGCGGATCGCGTTAAAGGTAGAAGGCCTCGCCGTGCCGAACTGGGTCGAGGATCTGAGCTTCGACGTGCGCGCCGGCGAAGTGCTCGGTTTCGCGGGCCTCGTCGGCGCGGGCCGCACTGAAGCATTCGAAGCGCTCATCGGCCTGCGCAAACGCACGGCGGGCCGCATCGAGATCGCCGGCCGCCGCGCCGATCTGAAGAGCCCGCGCGACGCAATGCGCCACGGTCTCACATATCTGAGCGAAGACCGCAAAGGCAAGGGCTTGCATGTGAATCTGAGCCTGCAGGACAACGTCACGCTAATGACGCTCGAACGCTACGCCCATCCGTTGCTCGACATGAAAGCGGGGCGCGCGGCGTTGACGAAAGCGGTGAGCGACTTCGGCATCCGCACCGGCGATCTGTCGAGCCGTGCGCGCATGCTGTCCGGCGGCAATCAGCAGAAGCTCGCGCTCGCCAAGTTCCTGCAGCCCGATCCGAACGTGATCGTGCTCGACGAGCCGACGCGCGGCGTCGATGTCGGCGCGAAACGCGACATCTATTTCCTGATTCATCGTCTTGCCGCGCAGGGCCGCGCGGTGATCGTCATTTCATCCGAACTGATCGAGCTGATCGGCTTGTGCCATCGTGTCGCCGTGATGCGTGCGGGACGCCTGCAAACCACGCTCACGCTCGAACACCTGACCGAAGAGGAGTTGATCGCCCATGCGACCGGCACCCACTGAAGCCGTCCAATCCGGCCGTGCGTTGCGCTTTGCGCATCGCCTGTATGCGCTCGGGCCGCTCGTCGGGCTGATCCTGCTGTGCATCGTCGGCACGCTGCTCAACCGCGATTTCGCGACGCTCGACAACCTGATGAACGTGCTCACGCGCACGTCGTTCATCGGCATCATCGCGGTCGGCATGACCTTCGTGATCATTTCGGGCGGCATCGATCTGTCGGTCGGGTCGATGGCGGCGCTGATCGCGGGCAGCATGATCTGGCTGATGAACGGACTCGCCGCAGGCGTCGGCGGCCATACGTTCGCGCCTTTGCTGATCGTGACGCTCGGCATGGTGTTCGCGCTCGTGCTCGGCGGTTTGTTCGGCTGCGCGCACGGCCTGCTGATTACCAAAGGGCGCATTGAACCGTTCATCGTCACGCTGGGCACATTGGGCATTTTTCGCGCGGTGCTGACATGGCTCGCGGACGGCGGCGCGTTGACGTTGGATAACTCCTTGTCAGACCTGTACGGGCCCGTTTACTACGCGAGCCTCTTTGGCGTGCCCGTGCCGATCTGGGTGTTTCTGGTGGTTGCAGCGGGCGGCGCGTTGATCCTCAATCGCACCGCGTTCGGCCGCCACGTGCAGGCGATCGGCTCGAACGAACAGGTCGCGCGCTACGCGGCGATTCGCGTCGATACCGTCAAGATCGTGACGTACGTTCTGCTCGGCATTTGCGTCGGCGTGGCGACGGTGCTGTATGTGCCGCGGCTAGGCTCGGCCACGCCAACCACCGGCCTGCTCTGGGAGCTCGAGGCGATTGCATCGGTGGTGGTGGGCGGCACCGCGCTGAAGGGCGGCGAAGGGCGCGTGGTCGGCACGGTGATCGGCGCGATCCTGCTTTCGGTGATCGCCAATATTCTGAATCTGACCAGCATCATCAGCGTGTATCTGAACGCGGCGGTGCAGGGCGTCGTGATTATCTTCGTCGCGTTCGTGCAGCGTGGACGGCGGTAGGTAGTGCGCGTTGGGCTTCAAGGAATACAAGGGCAAGTTCCAGAATCGGGGCGCATGAACGCCTCACAATTGGAGACACAACCATGAAGCAGGTCATTCGAGCGGTCGGCGCCGGCATGCTGGCGTTGGGAATATTGGGCACGGCAGGTGTCGCGCGTGCCGATGATAAGGTCACGCTGGGCGTCGCGATTCCGACAGCGGACCACGGCTTTACGGGCGGCATTGTCTGGTGGGCGAACAAGGCGAAAGCCGATCTGGAGAAAGCGCATCCCGATCTCAAGGTGATCGTGAAGACCGCGGCCGGTGCGCCCGAACAGGCGAACCAGTTGCAGGATCTGGTGACGGTGAACAAGATCAACGCGCTGGTGATTTTCCCGTTCGAATCGGCCTCGCTCACGCAGCCGGTTGCCCAGGTGAAGAAGAAGGGCGTGTACGTGACGGTGGTCGATCGCGGCCTGACCGACACCAGCGCTCAGGATGCCTATGTAGCGGGCGACAACACCGCGTTCGGCAAGATTCCCGCCGAGTATCTGGCGAAAGCGCTCGACGGCAAGGGCGACATCGTCGCGCTGCGAGGCATTCCGACAACGCTCGACAACGAACGCTGGACCGCGTTTACGGGCGTGCTGAAGGCGTATCCGAACATCAAGATTCTCGATGCGAAGTACGCGAACTGGAATCGCGACGATGCTTTCAAGGTGATGCAGGACTATCTCACGCGCTTCAAGCACATCGACGCGGTCTGGGCGGCGGACGACGACATGGCCGTGGGTGTCCTCAAGGCGATCGAGCAGGCCAGGCGCAGCGACATCAAGATCGTGTTCGGCGGCGCGGGTTCGAAGGGCATGGTGAAGAACGTGATGGACAGCGCACCGATGATCAAGGCGGACGTCTCGTACTCGCCGAAATTCATCTACGACGCGATCAAACTCACCGCCGAAGCGCGTCTGAAGGGCGACAAACTGCCGCCGACCACGATCATTCCCTCGGTGCTGATCACGAAGGAAAACGCGCAGCAGTTCTATTTTCCTGACTCGCCGTTCTGATCCTGGGCACGCGGCGCGCGCTTGCCATGTTTGTGGCGAAGAGGCGTGACAGGCGCGCCATAGTTCGAGGAACCGTACGATGAAAACCATCAAAGGGCCGGCGATCTTTCTCGCTCAATTCATGGGCGACGACGTGCCGTTCGACAACTTCGCGCATCTGGCCGGCTGGGCCGCGGGTCTCGGCTTCAAGGGAATCCAGGTGCCGTGCGATACGCGCCTGATCGATCTTGAGCAGGCGGCCGCGAGCCAGGCGTATTGCGACGAGTTGCGCGAGATCGCGGAAGACGCGGGCGTGACGATCACCGAACTGTCCACGCATCTGCAAGGGCAACTGGTGGCCGTGCATCCCGCCTATGATCTGTTGTTCGACGGCTTTGCCGCGCAGCATGTGCGCGGCAATCCTGCCGCGCGCACGCAGTGGGCAGTCGAGCAGATGAAGCTCGCGGCGAAGGCCTCACAGCGTTTGGGCCTCGATACGCACGTGTCGTTTTCCGGCGCGTTGGCGTGGCCGTATCTGTACCCATGGCCACAGCGCCCGGCAGGTCTGATAGAAGCCGCCTTCGATGAACTCGCGCGCCGCTGGACGCCGATTCTCGATGCGTTCGACGAGGCCGGTGTCGACGTCTGCTACGAACTGCATCCGGGCGAGGACCTGCACGACGGTGTGACCTTCGAGCGCTTTCTCGGCGCGGTGAAGCACCATTCTCGCGCGAACATCCTCTACGACCCGAGCCATTTCGTCCTGCAGCAACTCGACTACCTCGCGTTCATCGACATCTATCACGAGCGCATCAAGGCGTTCCATGTGAAGGACGCGGAATTTCGGCCGAACGGCAAGCAAGGCGTGTATGGCGGCTATAGCGGCTGGGTTGAACGCGCGGGGCGCTTCCGCTCGCTCGGCGACGGGCAAATCGATTTCGGCGCGATCTTCTCGAAGATGGCGCAATACGATTTTCCTGGCTGGGCGGTGCTGGAATGGGAATGCGCGCTGAAGCATCCACAGGACGGCGCGCGTGAAGGCGCTGAGTTCATTCGGCGTCACATCATTCGCGTGGCCGATCATGCGTTCGACGATTTCGCGGGCAGTGGCGTGGATGCGGCGCAGCTAAAACGCGTGCTGGGTATTTGACGGCGACCAGCGGGCGATCCTCAGGCGAGCTGACAGCGAGTTGGCTGCGAGCTAACTGCGAAGCGGCCGAAGCCGCTCGCAAAGGAGTGAGTGCAATGGCACCGAGAATACTCAGCCTCGGCATGGTCGGCGGCGGGCAGGGCGCATTTATCGGTGCGGTGCATCGAATCGCGGCGCGGCTCGACGACCGGTTCGAACTGGTGGCGGGCGCGTTGTCGTCCGATCCGCAGCGCGCGCAGGCGAGCGCCGCCGAAGCAGGCATCGCGCGCAGCTATGCGGACTGGCGCGAGATGGCGCGCGCCGAAGCTGCGCGCGGCGACGGGATCGACGCAGTCGCGATCGTCACGCCGAATCATCTGCATGCGCCGGTGGCGACGGCTTTTCTCGAAGCGGGCATCCATGTGGTGTGTGACAAGCCGTTGGCGATTTCGCTGGTCGAAGGCGAGGCGCTCGCGAAGCTCGCTCGCGAGAAGAACAAGCTGTTTGCGCTGACGCATGCGTATTCCGGCTATCCGCTGGTGCGCCATGCTCGCGAACTCGTCGAACAAGGTGCGCTGGGCGAAATACGCGTGGTGCAGGTCGAATACGCGCAGGACTGGCTGGCTGAACCGATAGAAACGGGCGGCGCGAACAAGCAGGCGGGCTGGCGCACGGACCCGTCGTTGGCGGGCCCTGCCGGCTGTCTCGGCGATATCGGCACACATGCGTATCACCTGGCCGCGTTCGTTACACGAATGTTGCCTTTGGCGCTATCGGCCGAGTTGCACACCTTCGTACCCGGTCGCCGTATCGACGACCACGTGCAGGCCATGCTGCGTTATCCGAACGGCGCGCGCGGCATGCTATGGGCGAGCCAGGTGGCGAGCGGCGCGGAGAACGCGCTGCGTCTGCGGGTGTATGGAACGAAGGCCAGTTTGAGTTTCGACCAGGAGAATCCGAACGAATTGTGGTTCACGCCACTGGGTGGTTCGGCTGAGCGTCTGACGCGCGGACGGGTGAAAAGTGCGATTGCCGCGCACGCGACGCGTGTGCCGCAGGGGCATCCGGAGGGCTATCTGGAAGCGTTCGCCCAGTTGTACAAGGACGCGGCGTTACAGATCGAAGCGTTGAATGCGGGGCGGCCGTTGCCCGCCGAAAGCCTGCTGCTCACCACAGTGGACGACGGTGTGGCGGGCCTGCGCTTCATCGATGCGGTGCTGGCAAGCAGCGCGGCGGACGGTCAGTGGCGCGAGATCGCGAATGTCTGAGCATGGTGGTCGAACCGTCGGCCTTGGGTTCAGTGCGGCTCACTCCGGCCTGCTGACGCCAAGAGCCCTGCCTCGCCGCCACACCTCCTCCAGCGATCCTCTTAACCGCCCTTGCTTTTTCTGATCTGCTCTTCAAAAGCCATATCGAGCTTGCTTGCCTTACGTGGTTTCGGCGGCCCGAAACCGTCGACGAACTTGACGAAGTCGTCGAGCGTCAGCGGATCGGAGACTTTCTTGTCCGTGCCGCTCGATTTGTCGACCAGATAAAACAGGCCGCCGGACAGGCTGATCGCGGCGAACTGCGGGTTGCCGCTGCGGGTTTTCAGCCGCTCGACGGCGTGGATGGCTCGGGTGGTGCGCATGGTGTGGGACTGCTGGTCGGGAAAAGACTTCTACTGTAGCAACTTCGCGCGCAAGCCTGGTACACGCGGCTTGCGCGCGGCTGAACCGGAACGGAACGCGCCGCGCGCACTTGCCATGTTCACTGACTCAAATAAACGAACTTCCCGTTCCTGATGATGCCCATCACGCTCGCGCGCTGATCCAGCCCAACGTGGTCCTTCGCGCTGGTATTGACCACGCCGTTCGGCACGACCAGTTCATGCGCGTGCTCCAGTTCATCGCGCAATGCGGTGCGGAAAGCCGGCGTGCCTGGCTGCGCTGTCTTCAACGCACGCGCGACGGCATCCTGCAAACGCGGGTACACGCCTGCCGCATCGCCCGCGAATTGGGTCACGCTGCCTGGGCCGTACTTCGCTTCGTATTCGTTGGTGAACGCGAGCGCCGCCTTCTTCGCCGGATGATCCGCCGGCAGCGTGCGCGCCACCACGACCGGCTGGGTCGGGAACAGCGTGCCTTCCACGTCCTTGCCGCCCAGCTTGATGAACTCGGGTGTGGCGATGCCGTGCGTCTGATAGATCGGGCCTTTGAAGCCGCGCTCGATCAGCGTGCGCTGCGGCAGCACGGTCGGCGTGCCGGCGCCGGCGATCAGGATCGCGTCCGGTTTGGCGGCCATCAGCTTGAGGATCTGGCCGGTGACGCTGGCGTCGGTGCGGTTGTAGCGCTCGGTGGCCACCAGTTGAATATGGCGCAAGGCCGCGAACTTGCTGAACTCGTTGAGCCAGCTTTCGCCGTAACCGTCCGCGAAACCGATGAAGCCCACCGTCTTCACGTTGTGGTTCGACATGTAGCGCGTCATCACGTCGGCCATCGCGCTGTCGGTCTGCGCCATCTTGTAGGCCCACACCTTCTTGCCTTCCTGCGGCTCGACCACGCTCGCCGAGCCGATCAGCGTGATCATCGGCGTCTGGCTTTCGGCGACCGGATCGAGCGCGGCCATCGCCGCCGGCGTGATGTTCGGGCCGACGATCACGTCGACGTGATCCTCGTTGATCAGCTTGCGGATGTTGCGCACCGCATTGCCCGGGTCGGAGCCGTCGTCGAGGAAGATGTAGTCGGCTTTCTGGCCGGCGATCGTGGCCGGCCACATCAGCATCGCGTTCTTGCTCGTGATGCCGATCACGGCCGCGGGGCCGGTACTCGACAGGTCGACGCCGACCTTGATGTCGGCCTGTGCCGCGGTGGCGAGCAAGAGCGCGCCGAGAGCGGCGAGGCCGCGAAGTTTGTTGTTATGCGACATCATCAAGGGTCTCTCCGTAGCGGGAAGCGTGGTCAGTTCAAAGTTCGTAGGTTTCGTGTTCGCCCTTGAGCGCCTGTTCGATCAGCTTGCGGTTCATGCTCGGCGACAGCAGTTCGACGAGCGTATACACATAGCTGCGCAGATAGGCGCCCTGTTTCAGCGCGACCCGCGTCACATTGCTGCCGAACAGGTGGCCGACCGGCATGGCGCGCAAATGGCGGTCGCGCTCGGCGTTGAACGCGATATCCGCCATGATGCCGACGCCCAGACCGAGTTCGACGTAGGTCTTGATCACGTCGGCGTCGATCGCCTCCAGCACGATGTCCGGATGCAGTCCGCGCAGGCGGAACGCCTCGTTGATCTTGGTGCGGCCGGCGAAGGCGTTGTCGTACGTAATCAGCGGATATTGGGTCAGATCATCCAGCGACAAAAGTTTGCGGTCGAGCAGCGGATGGTCCGGTTGCATCACGGCGACGTGGTGCCACTGGAAGCAGGGTAGCGAGACCAGCTCCTTATAGTTGGCAACCGCCTCCGTGGCGATCGCCAGATCGGCCTGGTCGTGGATGACCATCTCGGCCACCTGCGTCGGGCTGCCTTGCAAAATTGAAAGGTGAACTTTCGGGAAGCGCTTCTTGAACTCCGCGATGGCGGCCGGAAGCGAGTAGCGCGCCTGGGTGTGGGTGGCGGCGATCACCAGATTGCCCTGATCCTGGGCCGCGTAATCTTTACCGACCCGTTTGAGGCTCTCGACCTCCTGCAGTATCCTCTCAACCGACTGAAGAATGATGCGCCCCGGCTCGGTCAGCGAGCGCACGCGCTTGCCGTGCCGTGTGAAGATTTCGACGCCCAGCTCGTCTTCCAGCTCGATGATCGCCTTGGAGACGCCCGGCTGGCTTGTATACAGTGCTTTGGCCGCTTCGGTCAGGTTGAAATTCTGCCGCACAGCCTCACGGACGAAGCGGAATTGATGCAGGTTCATATATAACCTCTCCGCATATCAAAAGAATTTTTTAGTCGTTTGAAATATAAGGCGAGTTTATTACGATCTGTCCATCTTTTTCAATATGGATATCTGTATTTGTCATAAGCAAATGAGAGATGGGTCTAAACCCTGACTCGGCTGGACTGACAAATAGAGATATCCAGGGCGCGGCGGAACCGGGTGGCCGGCCCCCGGACCGTCGTGTGTCACGCAAAAAAATTGGGGTCCCCGAATGTACCAATACGATCAGTACGACCAGACCATCGTCGATGAGCGGGTCGCGCAATACGCCGATCAGGTTCGCCGCCGCTTGTCGGGCGAATTGAGCGAAGAGGAGTTCCGTCCGCTGCGCCTGCAGAACGGCCTGTACATGCAGCGTCATGCGTACATGCACCGCATCGCGATTCCGTACGGCAATCTGCGCAGCGACCAGATGCGCGTGCTGGCCCAGATCGCCCGCGAGCACGACCGCGGCTACGGTCACTTTTCGACGCGCTCGAACATCCAGTACAACTGGATCAAGCTCGAAGAAACGCCGGAAATCCTGCGCAAGCTTGCAGCGGTGCAGATGCACGGCATCCAGACCTCGGGTAACTGTATCCGTAACATCACGGCCGATCAGTTCGCCGGCGTAGCGCCGGATGAAGTGGTCGATCCGCGTCCGTGGGCGGAAATTCTGCGCCAATGGTCGACGTTCCACCCGGAGTTCGCCTGGCTGCCGCGTAAGTTCAAGATCGCCGTGTCGGGTTCGAAGGAAGACCGCGCTGCCGTGCAGATTCACGACATGGGCGTGTATCTGAAGAAGAACGAGCAGGGCGAACTGGTGGCCGACATCCTGGCCGGCGGCGGCATGGGCCGTACGCCGATCATCGGCGCGATCATCCGTAAAGATCTGCCGTGGCAACACCTGCTGACGTACTGCGAAGCCGTGCTGCGCGTGTACAACCGCTACGGCCGCCGCGACAACATGTACAAGGCGCGCATCAAGATTCTCGTGAAGGCGTTGAGCCCGGAGAAATTCTCGGCGCAAGTCGAAGAAGAATGGCAACACCTGAAGGACGGCCCGTCGACGCTGACGCAAGCTGAAGTCGACCGCGTGTCGCAATACTTCCAGCCGCCGGTGTACGAAAAGCTGGCCGACACGGATGCATCGTTCGAAAAGCATTTGCTGGAAAACCGTGCGTTCGCCCGCTGGGTCGAACGTAATGTGCGTCCGCATAAGGTCGAGGGTTATTCGTCGGTCACGTTGTCGCTGAAGCCGACCACGATCGCTCCGGGCGATGCCACCGACGCGCAGATGGAAGCGGTCGCCGATTGGGCCGACGAGTACTCGCTCGGCGAAATCCGCGTGTCGCACGAACAGAACCTGATTCTCGCCAACGTGAAGAAGCGCGACCTGTTCGCGCTGTGGGAAAAGGCCAAGGCGCAAGGTTTCGCGACGCCGAACATCGGCTTGCTGACCGACATCATCGCGTGCCCGGGCGGTGATTTCTGCTCGCTCGCGAACGCCAAGTCGATTCCGATCGCGCTGGCGATTCAGGAGCGCTTCAACGATCTCGACTACGTGTACGACCTCGGCGACGTGTCGCTGAACATCTCGGGCTGTATCAATGCCTGCGGTCACCACCACGTCGGCAACATCGGCATTCTGGGCGTCGATAAGGACGGCTCGGAGTGGTATCAGGTGACGCTCGGCGGCGAGCAGGGCACGGGCGCCACCGGTGCGCATCTCGGCCGCGTGATCGGCCCGTCGTTCTCGGCGGAAGAAATGCCGGACGTGATGAGCAAGGTGATCGATACGTTCGTGGAAAACCGCCACGAAGGCGAGCGCTTCATCGAAACGTACAACCGCATCGGCATCACCCCGTTCAAGGAACGTGTGTACGCCTCGCGTCAACCGGCTCACGCGTAACCGCGAAAAGGATACTGAACAGATGGCTTCTATCATCAAGAATCGCGCGATCGTCAACGATGACTGGACGGTGGTGCGCGCCGCTGAAGACGGCACGCTGCCCGCAGTCGATGCGTTGCCGGCCGGCAAAGTGCTGGTGCCGCTCGCGCTGTGGCAGGCTTCCCGTGATGCATTGATCGCGTCGCGCACTACCGCTGAAATCGGCGTGTGGCTCGCGCCGGATAGCGAACCCGCGGATATCGTCGGCGACTTCGACGCGATCGCGCTGATCGGCGTGGACTTCCCGGTGTTCCGCGACGGCCGCGGCTATAGCATCGGCCGCCTGTTGCGCGAGCGTTATGGCTACAAGGGCGAACTGCGCGCGATCGGCGACGTGCTGCGCGATCAGCTGGCGTTCATGTTCCGCTGCGGCTTCGATGCTTACGCATTGCGCTCGGATAAAGACTTCGACGACGCGCTCAAGGCGTTCGACGAATTCAGCTTCAACTATCAGGGCGCGGTGAATTCGTCGCCGCTGTTCCGCCGCCGCGAAGCGGGCGAACTGGCAAAGGCCTCGGTATGAGCGGCGCACAATCCGCACAATTGCTCGCGCCGGAACTCGCCGCGAAGGTCGAGCGCCTCAATGCGCTGCTCGATTCGATCGCCGCGCGTCACGCGAACGTGAAGCTCGCCAGCAGCCTCGCAGCGGAAGACATGCTGCTCACGCATGCGATTCTGTCGCGTGGCGTCAAGATCGGCATTTTCTCGCTGAACACGGGCCGTCTGCATGCGGAAACGCTTGGCATGCTCGATCGCGTGAAAGAGCGCTACGGTTACGACATCGAGCAGTTTCATCCGCAAGCTGCAGCGGTTGAAGAATACGTCGGCTCACATGGTCTGAACGCGTTTTATGAAAGCGTCGATCTGCGCAAGCGCTGCTGCGAAATTCGCAAGGTGGAGCCGTTGAACCGCGCGCTGTCGGATGTCAGCGCCTGGGTGACGGGCCAACGCCGCGAGCAGTCGGTCACGCGTGCCGAACTGCACGAGGAAGAACACGACGCCGCTCGCAATATCGCCAAGTTCAATCCGCTGACGGACTGGACCGAAGCTGAAGTGTGGGACTATCTGAAAGCGTTGGACGTACCGGTCAATCCGCTGCATGCGCGCGGTTACCCGAGCATCGGCTGCGAACCTTGCACCCGCGCGATCCGTCCCGGCGAAGACAGCCGGGCAGGGCGCTGGTGGTGGGAGTCGCGCGATACGAAGGAATGCGGCCTGCACATCACGACGATTACGCCGATCCCTGTCAGCAGCAGCGAAAACGTTTCGGCGTAGTGCACGTAAGGCACGTAAAGCATTCAGGCGTTTCAGGCCTTGGTTTTTAGCTTGAACGCCGCACATACCGATTTGAATACTTCCGCGACGCGAGCAACCGCTTGCGACGCGAATCAACGAAGGACCCAAACATGAGCACCACGCTCGATTCCACTGTGAATGCACCGCTTGCCAACACGGCGAACCGGATGGACCACCTCGATTGGCTCGAAGCCGAGTCGATCCACATCCTGCGCGAACTGGTCGCCGAATGCAGCAAGCCCGCGCTGCTGTTTTCGGGCGGCAAGGATTCGGTCGTGGTGCTGCATCTCGCGTTGAAGGCCTTCGGCATCGGTGCGAATCGCAAGACCGTGCTGCCGTTCCCGCTCGTCCATATCGACACTGGCCACAACTACGACGAAGTGATCGACTTCCGCGATCGCCGCGCGAAAGAGATCGGTGCCGAACTGGTCGTGGGTCACGTCGAAGATTCGATCAAGCGCGGCACGGTGCGTCTGCGCCGCGAAACGGATTCGCGCAATGCCGCGCAAGCCGTGACGCTGCTCGAAACGATTGCTGAACACGAGTACACCGCGTTGATCGGCGGCGCGCGCCGCGACGAAGAAAAGGCTCGTGCAAAAGAACGGATCTTCTCGTTCCGCGACGAATTCGGTCAATGGGACCCGAAGGCTCAGCGCCCGGAACTGTGGAGCCTGTATAACGCGCGTCTGCATAACGGCGAACATCTGCGTGTGTTCCCGATCTCGAACTGGACCGAACTCGACGTGTGGCAATACATCGCCCGCGAACAACTCGAACTGCCGTCGATCTATTACGCGCATCAGCGTGAGATCGTGCGCCGCAACGGCCTGCTTGTGCCGGTCACGCCGCTCACGCCGATGCGTGAGGGCGAAACCAGCGAAACCGCGCTGGTGCGTTTCCGCACGGTGGGCGATATCAGCTGCACGTGCCCGGTGGAAAGCGATGCCGACGATCTCGAGAAGATCATCGCCGAAACGGCCGTGACCGAAATCACGGAACGCGGCGCAACGCGGATGGACGACCAGGTCTCCGAAGCCGCGATGGAACAGCGTAAGAAGCAAGGTTATTTCTAAGCACACGGGGCAATGCAAATGAACATTCATCAACCAGAAGACCTCGGCGTGCTGCGTTTTATCACTGCGGGCAGCGTCGACGATGGCAAGAGCACGTTGATCGGCCGCCTGCTGTACGACAGCAAGGCGGTGTTGAGCGATCAGCTCTCGGCACTGTCGCGCGCAAAGAATAAGCGTACCGTTGGCGACGAAATCGATTTGTCGCTGTTGACGGACGGCCTTGAAGCCGAGCGCGAACAGGGCATCACGATCGACGTCGCGTATCGTTACTTCGCGACGGCCAAGCGTAAGTTCATCATCGCCGACACGCCGGGCCACGAGCAGTACACGCGCAACATGGTGACGGGCGCATCGACCGCGCACGCAGCGATCATTCTGGTCGACGCGACCCGCGTGACGTTCATCGACGGCGTGGCGCAACTGCTGCCGCAAACCAAGCGTCACAGCGCGCTCGTGAAGCTGCTCGGCTTGCAGCACGCGATCGTCGCGATCAACAAGATGGATCTCGTCGACTACAGCGAAACGCGTTTCAACGAGATCCGCGATGCGTATGTCGAACTCGCGCGTCAACTCGGTCTGAACGATGTGCGCTTCGTGCCGGTGTCGGCGTTGAAGGGCGACAACATCGTGACGGCTAGCGAAAGCATGCCGTGGTACGCGGGCGAGCCGCTGCTCGATTTGCTCGAAGCGCTGCCGGTCGACGTTCCGACGGGCCAGGCGCTGCGTTTCCCGGTGCAATGGGTCGCGCGTCAGGACGGCAGCCAGGCCGACGATTTCCGCGGCTACATGGGCCGTGTCGAAGCGGGTGAAGTGAAGGTCGGCGACACCATCGTCGTGCTGCCGGCGAATCGCGAAGCAACGGTTGCCGAGATCATCGCGCCGGTGACGGGTGGTACGGCCGCGGTGGACCGTGCGTTTGCCGGCCAAACCGTGACGATCCGTCTGGCGGAAGACGTCGACGTGTCGCGCGGCGACACCTTCGTGCTGCGCGAAGCGGCGCCGGAACCGGCGAAGAAGCTGGAAGCGGATCTCTGCTGGTTCGACGACACGCCGCTGTCGACGCAGCGCAAGTACTTGCTGAAGCAGACCACCAACACGGTGTTCGCGCGGATCGGTGCGATCAAGGAAGTGCTGGACGTGCATACGCTTTCGCAGGCGACCGATCGCAAGGACCTGACGATGAACGACATTGGCCGCGTATCGCTGACGTTGCAAAAGCCGCTGGTGTGCGACGTGTACGACTCGCATCAGGGCACGGGCGCTTTCGTGCTGATCGACGAAGCGACGCATCACACCGTCGCGGCTGGGATGATTCGGGCGTTTTCGGCTTGAGTCGCTGACAGGGTGATCGGCGCGGTCGCGCTTCGGGTTTTGCACGAACCGGACGAATGAGGTTGAGACGTATGGGTAAGGTGTATCTGATCGGCGCAGGGCCAGGAGCCGCGGATCTCATCACGGTTCGGGGTGCGCGGTTGCTTGGCACGGCGGATGTGGTGTTGCATGACGCGCTTGTCGAGCCGGCAATGCTCGACTATGCGCCTGCTCACGCGCGGCGGATTGCGGTGGGTAAGCGCTGTGGCCAGCTTTCTACCGCGCAGCAGTTCATCAACAAGCAGATTGTGGATGCTGCGCTTGAGCACGATGTGGTGGTGCGTCTGAAGGGTGGCGATCCGATGTTGTTCGGGCGTGCCGATGAGGAGATGCGTGCGCTCGAGGCTGCAGGCATCGAGTACGAGGTGGTGCCTGGGATTACCGCTGCGCTGGCTAGCGCGGCTTCGTTGAAGCGGTCATTGACGCTTCGCGGCGTGTCTCGCAGTGTTGCGTTGGCCACGCATAGCCGGGCGGCTGATACTGAGGCGATTCGGGAGCAGGTGAATGCGGATTCGCTCGTGTTCTATATGGGCCGCGATAGCGGGCCTGAAATCGCACAGGAGCTGATCGATGCCGGGCGCGATGGCGCGACGCCTGTGGCGATTGTCGAAGCCTGCAGTACGCCTCGCGAGCGGATGCTCACTCTCACGCTTTCGGGGCTCGCGTGCGGCGAGGCTCAGCAGTGGCTCGATGCTTCGCAGCCTAGTCTTTTGATGATCGGGGAGGCGTTTGCTGCCCGGCAGCAGGGGGCCCGCTCCGCGGATGGGATGTTGGTGGCTGCTTGATGTTTTTTTTGCCTTTTGCAGCGCTTGTTTGGCCGTGTTCTTAGGACTTTGGCCTTTCCTTGATTTGTTAGTGGTCTATTAGCGTTCGCCCCTGTGCGGGGCAGGCACCTACTTTTCTTTGCCGGCTGCAAAGAAAAGTAGGCAAAAGAAAGCAGCTCAAACCGCTAATGCTAAGCGGGCACCGTGGCCCACAAGCGGTAGTGGCTCCGTGGAATCAGTGCCCGCGCCCCTGCACGCGTCAGTGACAAGGGCGTCATACTTCCCGTCTCACACTTCGTGCTCGCCGGAAGCGTTTGCCCAGCCGCGCTTCGCGCGACGTCACGGTCGGTTATCTACCACTACTCCGTTTCTTTGCTGAAGTTTCTTCAGTGCTGTAGTCCTGTGTGCGGGCGCGCGCTTGGGAAATTTCGGAAATGGTGGCTTCGCGCGCTCTTTAGCCCAAGCAGGCGATCACTCGCGAAACGATACGTTTTAAACTCAATTCGCCGTCAAAACAACGACGGTCAGGCTTGGCGGCCTGTTGCCAAACGCAGACCTGCCTCAGCAGGTCTGTGTCTATCTCTGCGCGTCTTATGGGCGGGCCGTGATGGGGGAGGCCTTCGGGCCTGCCGGTTTTCGTTTGGCGCCGGCCGCCAACCTTGTCATTGAGCCCGCTCACCACAGCGCATGCTGTGTGTCGGGCGATCCAGGTAAGTTTCAGGGAGATCGCGCCATGAGTAAATCCGCCAAAAATTCACGAGCCACGTCGCGCCCACCCGTTGACGCACTTCAGTACGAAAAACTCGCCCTATCCGCTTTCGGACTTGTTGAACGGCAACTAAGCCAACTGGACAAGTTGGTCACGCTTGCGGCCTCGATATTCAGGAGTCCGGCAGTGACGCGAGAAGAGAGGCATCGCCAGCGGAAATTGCTGGAAGTGCTGATCGACACCGGCGAGGATTATCAGCGAGAAGTCGAGATTGATCGCGAGTTGTACCAGGTCATTGCCCTTGACGCGAAGGGCGTGCCTCAAAGCTGCATCACCGCGCGTCACGCAGCGAACCTTCTGGCGAAGGCCTCACAGACGGCACCGGAGAGCTGCAAACGCACCCGCAAGATAAAGGCGACGCACAACAAGCAGGCGTGCTTCAGGACCATCACGCGCCCTGGTGCGACCGCACACTGACATAGGCGCGTGACCTCGCGCCGCAATCATAAAAAAGGCGCTTGCGCCTTTTTTAATGTCTCGGATTGTGCGTAGTCGACTGGATTTCCCGGGCAGAAATAAAAAAAGCGCGATTGCTCGCGCCATGCCTTTTACTGCGGATCGGAAGCCAAGACGAAATATTCAAACCTGCCGCAGGCAATACTGAGCGACAGCATCCAGAACCACTTCATCTTCACCAACAGCAACAGCGCACTCGATCTGAATAGAAGGATGCGACCCACGGCATTGCTCGATCAACGCCGGCAAATCCTTCCTGATATGCCCGCCCTGCCCAAAAAACACCGGCACGACGGTTACGACCGAGCACCCATCGTCGACAAGCTCGCCAACTGCAGTCGACAAATCCGGTTCCATCAACTCCAGAAAAGCCAGTCTGACCGACAGGGGCTCGCCGCCTCCCGAAGCACCAGCAGCGACCCGCAGCTTCTCGGCAAGTCTCTCGAACGGTTCCCGCCAGCGCACATCCCGCGCGCCATGCCCGAACAACACCATCCCATGCGCAGCCATAACAAAGGCTCCTAATGGCGATCAACCCACTTCAACCCCACCAGCCCAAGCACGAGATAAACGAGCCCAGGCGTAGCCGCGGTCAGCGGCGCAGGCCACGTATTCAATGTGCCGATATGCGAGAACAGCGTATTGAACAGCTGAAAACTCATCCCCAGCATAATCCCGCCGAACACCTTCACCCCCACCACGCCGGCACGCGTATGCAGATACGCAAACGGCAGCGACAACACCAGCATCACGAACACCGCGAACGGATACAGCAGCTTGCGCCACAGCGCAATTTCATACCGCTGCGTGTCCTGATGATTCTCGGTCAAATGCTGGATGTAGCGGAACAGATTGAACATCGACATCCGGTCCGGCGACACCAGCAGCACCGACAGGATCTGCGGCGTCAATTCCGAGCGCAGCGAGTACTCCGGCAACGCCACCTGCTTCGCACGGTACACCGGATTCAATGCATCGGCCGCCGTGCCCGGAGGAGGGGGGACGTCGAAAAGTTGCGTGTCCGTCACGTCAGTCAGTTGCCAGTGGCCCGGCGGCTGATACCTGCCGCTCTTCGCAATCCGCACGTTCGAGAGGCGGAACTTCGAATCGAATTCATAGATGCGCACGTTGCTGATTGTCGCGTCCGGCTTCAGTTCGCCGACGTTCACGAAGCGCGTTACCTGCTCGCCGTCCGCGCGCGCGGTGAGCGTGTCCTTCACCCACACGCCGGACTCGAAGTTGCTCGATACCGACGATCCCAGGGCTTCAAGCCGCACGCGTTCCGACAACTGATCCGTGTACGGACCGACCACTTCGCCGATCAGGTAAGTCAGGAACACCAGCGGAATGCCGATCTTCATGAGCGAGCGCAGCGCCCGATTGGTGGCGAGGCCCGACACGCGGAAAATCGTGTACTCGGAGTTCGCCGCCATTTGCGCGAACACGTAGATCGCGCTGATCAAGGCGGCGACCGGAATGATCTCGTAGAAGCGCGACGGTGTTTGCAGCGCGACGCGCAGCACCGCGTACTGGAACTTGTAGTTGCCGTGGCCGACGGAGTTCAGTTCGTTGATCAGGTCGAAGAAGAAGAACAGACCCGAAAACGCGAACAGAATAAAGATGAACGTGAGGTAGATCTGACGCGCGAAGTACCTTTCATAGATGCGCATCGGTCAGGCCCCCTGCGAACGGCGGAACGTCGCCCGCGTGAATAACGGCCGGTTGCGCACCCGCAGCCAGAAGATGAACGCGACGATCACCGCCACGATGATGTGCAGGCCCACCAGCCCAACGCCGAACGACATCTTGCCTTGCTCGATCCACGACTGCACCACGTTCAACAGATTTGAATACGTCAGATAGATCAGGACGGCCATCACCAGGTTGATCGTCCGGCTGCGCCGCGGGTTCTGGTGCGCGAGCGGAATTGCCAGCAGCATCAGGTTGATCGCGATCAGCGGCAGCCCCGCGCGCCAGGCGAATTCGGCAAGGTTGTCGTCGGTGGGGTTGCGCAGGAGCGTGAGCGTGGGCAAACCGGTGGTGGTCGGCGTATTGACGACCGGCTGGCTCTGGATCTTCAGGCCGTAGCGTTCGAATTCCATGATGCGGAAGTCCGGGTGGCCCGGTTCGCCGTCGTAGCGGCGGCCGTTTTCCAGCACGACGAAGCGGTCGCCGTTCTTGTGTGTTTCGGTGTGGCCGGTCTTCGACACGACCACGTTGACCTTGCCGTTTTCCGTGCTGGTCACGAACACATTCTCGACGCGCGCCTGGTCGGGCGACATCTTCTCGATGAAGAACACGCGGTGGTTGACCGCCGACTCGCGGAATTGACCCGGCGCGAGCAGCGAGACTTCATCGCGTTGCTGGAAGCGCGCGCGGATCAGCTTGCTCTGCTGATTCGACCACGGCCAGCCGACGAACACGAAGAACATGATAAGAATGACGATCGGCGTGGCGAAAATGCCGATCGGCTTGATGAAGCGCGTCAAACTGACGCCCGAGGCGAGCCAGACGACCATCTCGGAGTCTTTGTACCAGCGGGTCAGGACGAACAGGATCGACACGAACAGGGTCGCGACGAGCATGATCGCCACGTAGCCGATCACGGTCAGGCCGATCAGGACCAGCACGTCGCGCGGGTCGATCTCGCCCGAAGCGGCGAAGCCGACGATGCGGATCATCATCGTCGTCAGCACGAGCGTGAGGAGAACCATGAACACGGCACCAGCCGTATACGCGAGTTCGCGCTGGAGGGAGCGTTCGAAGATCATTATTGATGATGAGGTGGGGCGCTCTCGGTGACGCACGGGTTGGTTCCCGTCACGCCTCCGGTGCAGCCGCCGCGGGAAAAATAGCGGATAATTGCGGCTTTCATCCTAAGCCCAGATTTTATCCGAGGACAAGCGCGATGGACTTTAGCATAAAAGCCTGTGATTGGACCAAAGGCTCGTCAAACGGTTTCCTGACCGGGAAATCCGATTGCATCGTAATCGGCGTGTTCGAGTCGCAAACGCTCTCGGGCGCCGCGCTGGAGATCGACGCGGCCACCAAGGGCCTGCTGACCCGCGTCATCAAGGCCGGCGATATGGACGGCAAGGCCGGCACCACGCTGTTCCTGCATGAAGTTTCAGGCATCGGCGCCTCGCGCGTGCTGCTGGTCGGCCTCGGCAAGCAGGACGCTTTCAGTCAGAAAGCCTACGGCGAAGCCGTGCGGGCCGCCTGGCGCGCATTGCTCGGCACCAAGATCGTCCAGGTCACGTTCACGCTTGCCCAGTTGCCGATCCTCGAGCGCACGGCCGATTGGGGCGTGCGCGCCGCGATCCTCGCGCTGCGCGAGCTGAGCTACCGCTTCACGCAGATGAAGAGCAAGCCGGACAACGCCCCGCGGGCCTTGAAGCGCATCGTGTTCAGCGTCAACACCGGCGACGAGAAGGCCGCCAAGCTTGCAGCCAAGCAGGGTGCCGCGCTTGCCAACGGCATGGATCTGACGCGCGACCTCGGCAACCTGCCGAGCAACGTCTGTACGCCAACCCACCTTGCCAACACCGCCAAGAAGCTCGCCAAAGACTGGAAGCTGAAAGTCGAAGTGCTCGGCGAAAAGCAGTGCGAAGCGCTGAAGATGGGCTCGTTCCTGTCGGTCACCGCCGGCTCGGTCGAACCGGCTCAGTTCATCGTGCTGCAGTATCACGGCGGCGCCGCGAAAGCCGCGCCGGTGGTGCTGGTCGGCAAGGGCGTCACGTTCGACACCGGCGGCATTTCGTTGAAGCCGGGCGAAGGCATGGACGAGATGAAGTACGACATGTGCGGCGCCGGCTCGGTGCTGGGCACGTTGCGCGCCGTCGCCGAAATGGGTCTGAAGATCAACGTGGTCGGCATCATCCCGGCCGTCGAAAACATGCCGTCGGCCACCGCCACCAAACCGGGCGATATCGTCACCAGCATGAAGGGCCTGACGATCGAAGTGCTGAACACGGACGCCGAAGGCCGGCTGATCCTGTGCGACGCGCTCACCTACGCCGAGCGTTTCAAGCCGGCGGCGGTGATCGACATCGCCACGCTGACGGGCGCCTGCATCATCGCGCTGGGTCATCACAACAGCGGCCTGTTCTCGAAAGACGACGCGCTGGCGGGCGAATTGCTCGATGCCTCGCGTGAAGCCTCCGACCCGGCCTGGCGCCTGCCGCTCGACGACGAGTATCAGGAGCAGCTCAAGTCGAACTTCGCGGACGTCGCCAACATTGGCGGCCGTCCGGCGGGCAGCGTGACGGCGGCGTGCTTCCTGTCGCGCTTCACCGAGGCGTATCCGTGGGCGCATCTGGACATCGCCGGCACCGCGTGGAAGAGCGGTGCGGCAAAGGGGGCTACCGGCCGTCCGGTGCCGTTGCTCGCGCAGTTCCTGATCGACAGGGCCGCGGACGGTAGGGCCGCTGACGGTCGGGCCGCGGACGGTCGCGCCGCACAATGACGCGTTGCAGTAAGGTTGCGGGCGTCGCTGCAGACGCAAAGCGGAGTCGCCGATGACGAGAATCGATTTTCACTCGAACGTCGGCGATTCGCTGCTGTACGCATGCCGCCTGATCCGCAAGGCGTATCAGGCCGGCCAGCCGACCATCGTGCTGGCCGAGCGCGAGCGTCTACGGGCTTTCGACGAGCAGTTGTGGACGTTCTCGCCCCTCGACTTCGTGCCGCACTGCATGGCGGGCACGCCGCTTGCGGCGCAAACGCCAATCGTGCTGGCGTCGAACCTCGATGACGTGCCGCACCATCAGGTGCTGCTCAATCTCGGCGCCACGGTGCCGGCGCAATTCGCGCGCTTCGAGAGATTGCTGGAAGTAGTTGGCAACGCGCACGACGAACTCGCGGCTGGCCGCGAACGCTATCGTTTCTATCGCGATCGCGGCTATGCTTTGAACAACTACAAGCAAGGCAGCTAGGTCTCATTCCGCCGCGTCGCGTGGTGTTTTGTCGGATGGATTCGATGCGCGCGCGGCCTGCCTCAGCTTGGACTCAAACACGGAGAGCGCGCGTGTCCGATCCTAACGATAGTTCGATCCCGGTTCTGAACGAGATCCTCGTGCCGGGCAATCCAGCCCAGGCGCGCCCTGCGACGGGCGGCGCGGCGGCGCCGGCTACCCAGCCTGTGTCCGATCCGGAGACCGCGCAGGAGCCGGTCCTTGCGCCAGAACCCAGGCGCGAGCCGGAGCTTGCGCCAGAGTCCGTGAACGCGCCAAAGGAGCCGACACTCGCGCCGGAGCAAGCGCATGTGTCAGAGCACGCGCATGTGCCGGAGCAAACGCATGTGTCGGAGCAAGAGCATGTGCCGGAGCAGGCGCATGTGTCGGAGCAGGTGCATGTGCCGGAGCAAGAACATGCGCCGGAGCAAGCGCATCCGGCAGAGCCCGCTCACCCGAAAAAGCGCTCGAGGGCACACCACGCTGCCGGACACCGGCACGGACATGAGCCGGACTTTGCGTCAGCGGGGGTATTCGATCGGGCTGAACCGCATGCGCCCATCGAGGCGGGCGCGATCGTGCCGCCGGATATCGCTCACGAAGCCCTCGCACAGCCGCAGCCGAATCTCGATGCGGATGTCATCGCCGAACGTCTGCGTGGACGATTCGCGGGTTTCTTGACAGGCGAGGGGCGCGGCATCATCGAAGCACGTTGCCGCGAGGCGTTGCAGGATCACACGTCCTGGCTCGTCAACCAGATCACGCGCGAAGTGGCGCTGGCGCTGGAGACTGAATTGACCGGCTGGGTACAGGAGGCGGTCGATCAGGAGATCGCGCGGCGCTCGGGCGGCGCTTGATCATGGCAGAGGGCGCGCCGTTGTCCGGGCGCGCTACCCGCTTTAATCGGGCGGGGTTCGCTTGAGTCCTCGCTTGAAGCCTCATTTGAGTCGTCGTTTGAGCGCCGTTATTTGAGCGTCATCACCCAGCTCGCCAGCGTAGCCGCCTGATCGGGCGTGAGTTGCGTATTCGCGGGCATCGGCACCGCGCCCCACACCCCCGTGCTGCCATCCAGAATCTTGTGCTTCAGATAGGTGGCGGCATCTTCGCGGCCGGCGTATTTCGCGGCGACGTCATGCAGCGCCGGTCCCATGAATGGACGCGTCACCGAGTGGCAGCTCATGCAGTTCTGCTGCTGGGCCAACGTAAGGGCGGCGGCCTCCGCGTGTGCCGCCGGACTGCCGGCGCCTAACGTAACGCTCAGCACACCGGCCGCTGCAAGCGCTGCATACGACATTGATTTCATTCTGGTCTCCGCCGGTGCAAGTGCCCGACTCGTGGTTCACGCATTATAAAAGGAAAGGGGCGCACGGTTTTCCGTGCGCCCCTTTGCGCTTTTTCGTAACGGACGCAGCCGATGCGGCGTCGAGCCATGCTACGGGTCCGTCCCGGGAGCCGAGGCGGATCAGCGGCACGTGCTCAATGCGCGCTTAACCCGTCACCGCGCCCTTGTTGGCCGGCTGCGCCAACGCGGAGAACTTCGCCAGCACGCCACGCGTGTAACGCGGCTTAGGCTGCTGCCACGCAGCGCGGCGGCGTTCCAGTTCGGTGTCGTCAATGTTCAGTTGCAGAAGCAGCTTGTGCGCGTCGATCGTGATCGAGTCGCCTTCCTGCACGAGTGCGATCGTGCCGCCCACGAACGCTTCCGGCGCGACGTGACCGACCACCATGCCCCACGTGCCGCCCGAGAAGCGGCCGTCGGTGATCAGGCCGACGGTTTCGCCGAGCCCCTTGCCGATGATCGCCGAGGTCGGCGCGAGCATTTCCGGCATGCCAGGGCCGCCCTTCGGGCCGAGGTAGCGCAGCACGACCACATCGCCGGCAACGATCTTGTCGGCCAGAATGGCTTCCAGCGCGCTTTGCTCGTCGTCGAACACGCGGGCCGGACCGGTGATGACCGGGTTCTTCAGGCCGGTGATCTTGGCGACGGCGCCGTCGACGGCCAGATTGCCCTTCAGGATCGCCAGATGGCCTTCCTTGTACAGCGCCTGCTCGATCGGGAAAATCACCTGCTGATCGGCGCGCGGCTTGCTCGGCACGTCTTTCAGTTCTTCGGCGATCGTCTTTCCGGTGATCGTGATGCAATCGCCGTGCAACAGACCGGCGTCGAGCAGGATCTTCATGACTTGCGGAATGCCGCCGGCCTTGTGCAGATCGGTCGCCACGAACTGGCCCGACGGCTTCAGGTTGCAGAGCACCGGCACCTTCTTGCGCATGCGCTCGAAGTCTTCGATGGCCCATTCCACTTCAGCCGCGTGCGCGATGGCGAGGAAGTGCAGCACGGCGTTGGTCGAACCGCCCGTCGCCATGATCACGGCCACCGCGTTTTCGATCGACTTCTTCGTGACGATGTCGCGCGGCTTCAGATCCTTCTTGACCGCTTCGACCAGCACGCGCGCCGATTCGGCTGCCGAGTCGACCTTTTCCTGGTCCGGATTGGCCATCGTCGACGAATACAGGAGCGACATGCCCAGCGCTTCGAACGACGAGCTCATCGTGTTGGCGGTGTACATGCCGCCGCACGAGCCCGTGGACGGGCACGCGTTCTTTTCGACCCCTTCGAAATCTTCCTGCGACATCCGGCCGGCCGTGAACTCGCCCACGGCTTCGAACGACGACACGATGGTCAGGTCGGTGCCCTTCCAGTTGCCCGGACGGATCGTGCCGCCATACACGTAGATGCTCGGCACGTTTGCCCGCAACATGCCGATCATGCCGCCCGGCATGTTCTTGTCGCAGCCGCCGATCACCACCACGCCGTCCATCCACTGGCCTTGCACGCACGTCTCGATACAGTCGGAGATGACTTCGCGCGACACGAGCGAGTACTTCATGCCTTCGGTGCCCATCGACATGCCGTCCGAAATCGTCGGCGTGCCGAAGATCTGCGGATTCGCGTCCGCGCCCTTGACGGCGGCCACGGCGGCGTCGGCCAGGCGCTGCAGGCCGGCGTTACACGGCGTGATGGTCGAATGGCCGTTGGCGATGCCGATCATCGGCTTGTCGAAATCCTCTTTCTGATAGCCGAGTGCGTAGTACATCGAGCGGTTCGGCGAACGCGCCACGCCTTGCGTGATGTTCTTCGAACGACGGTTGTATGCCATGGGGGACTCCAATCTGTTTTGTTTTGATCCGTGCTGCGTGTGCGGGGCTCGGATGCTGCCGCAGAGGCCGGGGACACTGCCCATGCGTTGCCGGTGGCGTCGGCCGATCCGGCGGTTCGGGTCAGTTCAGTTTAGTTCCGACGCGTCGCGCTAGGGTGCAGTTTTGCGAAACGCGTGTCCAATATATTATTCAGGCTTGATTAGGTCGAAAAACATATTAATCATGCTGCCTGCCGTTCCTGACCTGCGCCAGTTGCGCTATTTCGTGACCGTCGCCGAAGAAAAACACTTCGGACGGGCGGCGGCGCGTCTTTCCATGACGCAGCCGCCGTTGTCGCAGTCGATCCGGGCGCTGGAGGAAACACTTGGCGTCGCGTTGTTCGCGCGTACCAAGCGCTCGGTCGAGCTCACGCCGGTGGGCGCTGCCCTGCTGCCCGATGTGCAGCGCCTGCTGGCGAGCGCCGAGGGGCTGCGGCCGCTGGCGCAGAGCCTCGCGCGAGGCGAGGCGGGGGCGCTGTCGCTGGCCTTCGTTTCGACAGCCGACTACGGCCTGCTGCCGTTGCTGCTGCGCGATTTCGGCGCACGCCATCCACGGGTGCGCCTCGAACTGACCGAAGCCACCAGCGACGTGCAGATCGACGAACTGGTGGCCGGGCGCATCGACGCGGGCCTCGTGATCGCGCCGCTACCGTCGCGCCATGCCCCCCAGCTCTCGTGGCTGCCGATCGCCCGCGAGCCGCTGGTGATCGCGATGTCGACGGACATGGCGAAGCGCGTGGGCAGCGCCGCCGGCTCCAGGGCCGATCCGCACGCGGAGTGGCTGGACACGCCCATCAGCCTGCGCGACGTCGCCGACGAGCCGCTCGTCATCTTTCCAAGGCGTCTGGCGCCAGGCTTTTATGACATCATTATGGATTGCTACGGCGTGGCGGGCCTGGCGCCCCGGGTCGGCCAGGAGGCAATCCAGATGCAGACGATCGTGAGCCTCGTGTCCGCCGGAATGGGCGTCGCACTGGTGCCGCAATCGTTGCGTAACCTGCGCCGCACCGGCGTCGTGTACCGGCCGCTCTCCGAATCGGTGCCGGCGATCGAGACGGGATTGGTTTGGCGCACGGCGGAGGTGAGTCCGGTATTGGCCGGCTTCATCGAGATCGTGCGGGCGCACGCGGCCGCCACGGAGGCGCAGTTCGCGGCGCCTCGCGTTCAGACTTAGGCGCGATGCTGCCGCGAACGCATTGCAAGCCGAACCGTCCAATGCATGCGCCGCATGATGCTCACACCGCCGGCTGCGACTTGAAACTCGACTAGAAATCCGCTTCTGAACCTGAACTGCCCATAACAACACGATGCTCATTCACCCGAATTTCGACCCCGTTGCCATTCATCTGGGGCCGCTTGCAGTGCGCTGGTATGGACTGATGTACCTCGTTGCGTTCATCGCGGCGATCGTCGTCGGCCGGTTGCGGCTGCGTTTGCCGTACGTCGCCGCGCAAGGCTGGACCGCTAAAGATATCGACGACATGCTGTTTTACGGTGTGCTCGGGACGATCCTCGGCGGCCGGCTCGGCTACGTGCTGTTCTATAAGGCGAGCTTTTACTTCGCGCATCCGCTCGACATCTTCAAGGTGTGGGAAGGCGGCATGTCGTTTCACGGCGGCTTCCTCGGCGTGACGTTGGCGATGGTGCTGTTCGCGTATCAGCGCAAGCGCTCGTGGCTGCAGGTCACCGATTTCGTCGCGCCGATGGTGCCGACCGGGCTCGCGGCAGGGCGCCTCGGCAATTTCATCAACGGTGAGTTGTGGGGCCGCGTGACCGATCCGTCGGCGCCGTGGGCGATGCTGTTTCCAGGCGCCGCGCCGGACGACGCCACGTGGCTCACCGCGCATCCGCAACTGGCCGCGAAATGGCATCTGAACGAAGTGTTCGCGCAATATCACATGCTGCCGCGTCATCCGTCGGAGTTGTATGAGATCGCGCTGGAAGGCGTGGCGCTGTTCTTCGTGCTGTTCTTCTTCTCACGCAAACCGAAGCCGATGGGCGCGATTTCCGCGGTGTTCCTGATCGGCTACGGCCTTGCGCGCTTCACGGTGGAATTCGCGCGCGAGCCGGACGATTTCCTCGGCTTGCTCGCAATGGGCCTCTCGATGGGCCAGTGGCTCTCGCTGCCGATGATCCTCGTGGGCATCGGGATACTGGTGTGGTCCTATCGCCGTGCGCGGCGTGAACCGGCGCAAGCCGTCGGTGCGAACTGAGCGCTCCGGTTTAGCGTACCCGTGCGGTTTCGTCGTCGATACGCGGTGAACCGGCGCGGTTGCCTCGCGCGCACTAACCGCTACGTTTTATCGTAGTGAGCAGCCAAGAAAAAAAGCCACGGCATGCCGTGGCTTTTCCATTAACGCGGGACGTCTGGCGCAAACGCGTTATTTCATCTGCACCGAGCCCGACACGTTGACCGTGACCGTCGACGTGCCGCCCTCGATCGGCACCGGCGCGGATGCCTTCGCATCGGCACTCATTGCGCGTGCGCTCATCATCATCATGGGACGCGGCATGACGCCGTTGTGCCCGACGTTGACCTCGCGAATCGAATAGCTGTTGTAACCGAACGCCTGCGCCGACGAGGCGGCTTGCTCGCGGAACGACTTGATGGCTTCGCCGGTGAGCTTCTGCTCCGCGGCACGCTGCGCTTCAGGCGAGAGCGAGAACTGCACGTTGCCGACCTGCATGGTCGATGCCATCTGACCGGCGAGCTTCGACGCCGCGGCGAAATCGTGCGATTCGAGCACAACTTCGGTACGGCCACGCCATGCGGAAATGCGGCCGTCACGATCGGTGGACGGGTAGATCGAGAAAGAGCCGGTGCGAGCCGTCACACCGCTCACGCCCTTGGCTTTTTGCAACGCCGCGTCGGCGCGCTGATTCAGCGTAGCGGTGAGCGCGGACGGATCGCTTGCTTCCTGCTCATAGAACAGCGTGATGTCGACGACGTCTTGCGGCACTTCCGCGCTGGCCTGCGCATTGAGCGACAGCACGCCCGCGGGCTGATACGGCGCCACACCCTGCGCGCGAGCCATGGCCGGTGTCAGCGCGAGCGCGGCAGGCGCGGCGCACACGAGCGCGAGAGCGAGTGCACGTGCGGTGTTTTTCGTCATTGTTGGACTCCTTGCTTGAACGGGTTGTGCGCGATTGGAGCGAACGCCATGCGATGGCACAACGTTTGCGAGTCCGTTAGGCGCTTGTAACCTGAGCTTGGTTCCCTAATTTGACGTTTGCTCAACGTTTGCCTTCGGTCGTGCGCCGATCTGAGCATGAGTCAAGCGACACCGGGTCACAGGTGCGCAGGCAACGTCAAACAAGACGTTTGGTGATGAAGCGCCACTCGGCTTCGGTCACCGGCGTGATCGACAGGCGGTTGCCTTTGACGAGCACGCGCATGTCCTTCAATTCCTCATGCTCGCGCAGCGCGGCAAGCGGAATCAACGGAATCTTCTTTTTGAACACCACATCGACGAGCAGCCAGCGCGGCGTTTCCTGCGACGACTTCGGGTCGTAGTAGGGGCTCTTCTTGTCGAATTGAGTGGGGTCCGGATACGCGGTGGACGATACCGCCGCGAGCCCCGCAATGCCTGGCTCGGGGCAACTCGAGTGATAGAACAGCACACCGTCGCCGACCTGCATCATGTCGCGCATGAAGTTGCGCGCCTGATAGTTGCGCACGCCAGTCCACGGCAACGTGTGTTGCGGCGCCTCTGCGAGATGGTCGATGCTTGCTTCGTCCGGTTCGGACTTCATTAGCCAGTAGCGCATGAATCGAATTGAACGTTAAAGGTTTGAGAATACAGAAGAAAAACCGGGACCAAAAGAAAAACGGCACCGAACCGAAGTCCGATGCCGTTTTGAAGAAGGTCCCCGCCTTAGCCGCTAGGCCGGCATCCTGAACCGGGGGTTCAGAATTGGTCGCAGTTAGCAGCACTTCGGGTACATCAGACAGAGTGACGCGCACACCCGTGCTACAAATTTCCACAACCGTGCACATGGCATTGGTTCAAGGAATATATGACCTTGGCGAACCAGGCAGGGAAGTCAAACCGATTGAATTCAAAACGTTTGCACGAATCTTTGCTCATGCACCTTGTTTGAATCCGCAGCCGATCTCGGGACCGGCTACAAGATACTTACTGCATGCTGTACTGCTGAATCACAGTACCCAGCTGTTCGTTCATTTGGTGCATTGTACGCCGGATTTCTTCTGCGGGAAATGCTTCTCCGTGCCGCACGCTGCTTTGCAGCTTAAGCAGTTCCGATGCCAGCGACAGCGCAGCCATGACAGCAATGCGATCCGTGCCGCGCACGTTGCTGCTATTGCGGATCTTCGACATCTCGGCGTCGACGCGTGCAACCGCTTCAAGCAGCGCGCCTTCGGTTTCCGGCGAGCAGGCGAGGCGATAGGGCACGCCGAGAATCGATACTTCGATCTGCTTGGTGGTCATGCATTTTCTCCGTGGCGGGTGACGTCGCGCTCGGCTTCGTCCTCATGCGGCGCGTCCTCGAGCAGATCGAGCTGATTGTCCGGCTCGCTGTGCGCGCGGGCCCGCGGCAGTTTTTCGAGGATCGCATTGAGGCGCACCTGGGCGTCGTCGATCTTTGCCGACAGCGCGTCGCGTTCCGCCTGCAGCGCATCGCGCTCCTCGCGCATCAACGCGAGTTCCGCGCGCGTGGCCTCTGCTTCGGCCCGCATTTGAGCGAGCTGATCTTCGAGCGCGAGCCGCGCCTCATTGTGGCGTTGGCTGATCGCGATCAGCTTGCCGATATTCTGGGAAAGTGTTTCGAGTTCGGTGAGCATCTGCTGCGTCCTCTAAAGACATCGCATTTTAGCGCGGAATGTCGCAGGTTCCGACAATTGTCTCGTTTCGAGACGTAACAACATCGCTTTGTGCACGCTTTTGTCGCCCCTATGATGAAAAACAACTCACGCATCGGACAATAACCTGCACTTAACAGAACAGTTCGCGCACGGATTAACCATTCTTGACGGACCTGAAGGCCGCTCCTAAACTGGCCGCACTCTGGTGCCCGCGCGTGCTTTTCCACAGTGCGCGCAGTTAAACGGGAAGCAGGGCGTGCCGTTCGCCTGAACGCACCAACCTGCGCTGCCCCCGCAACGGTAAGCGACCGCATGTGTCATGCAGGTCGATCCCGATCGCGTGTTTGAAGCCGAACACGCGAGTGTGCCACTGCGCGTCACGCGTGGGAAGGCGGGATCGATGTGTCGCCAGCCCGGATACCGGCCGGAGGGAGAGGCTCGTTCCCGCGCAAACGTAAAACAACGCGGGCGCCTCGTTACGCATCGGCCCGCGGGGAAGCGGGCCGTGCACGCTATCCACAGGAATGTCATCCCATGCTGTCCCCGATCGCTCGCACGGCGTTGCTCGCCTTTGCGAGCCTGCCGCTCGTCGCGCATGCGCAAGCTGCTGCGTCTTCGTCGCCGTCTTCCTCTTCCTCGGCCGATGGAGAGGCTGACGGTTCGTCACCCACGGTGTTGTCGCCTGTTGTCGTTACCGCGGAGCGCGGGCCGCAACCGCTCGCCGATGCGATCCCGCAGACCACGCTGTTCGATCAGCAGGACATCGCCGATACGACCGCAACCGATTTGCCCGGCCTCCTGCAACTCGCGCCCGGCGCGCAGATTTCGCGCACCGGTGGCCCGGGTTCCACGGCGAGCCTGTTTCTGCGCGGCGCGTCGTCGACGCAATCGCTTTTGCTGATCGATGGCGTGCGGGTCGATTCGGTGAGTCTCGGCGCGCCGCAACTCGCGCAGATTCCGCTCGACCAGATCGATCACGTCGAAGTCGTGAATGGCAACGTGTCCGCGTTATACGGGTCCGGCGCAATTGGCGGCGTGGTACAGGTATTCACGAAAGACGGCGGCGACCATCCGCCGCGTTTCAATTTTTCGGTGGGCTATGGCAGCTATCACACGCAGACGCAGCAGGCCGGCGTGAACGGCGCGCTGGATCAAGACGGCAACACCACCTTCAGCATCTCGCTCGCGCGTTCGAAAGACGACGGTTTCTCTTCGCTCAATCCGTCACAGGCACCCAACGCGAATCCGAACGCGAACGGCTATCTGAACGAAAGCATCTCGGCTTCGCTGCGTCGCAAGTTCGGCGACAAGTGGGACGCGGGCGTCACGTATTTCCAGTCGAACGGCAATAACAGCTACGACAACGCGTATGGTGTGCCGACCGATCTGAACAACCTGTACAGCAAAGTGCGTCAGTTGTCGGTGTTCGCGAACGGCAAGCTGACCGACGGGTGGACCACGCACTTCATCGTTTCCGAAGGCGACGACCGCAGCGTGTCGAATGCCAACGGCCTCTACAACGGCCGCTTCGATACGGACAATCGGCAGTACACGTGGCAGAACGATTTCGCGCTCGCCGCGCAGCAGAAACTGCAGGTCGGCTATGAGCATCTGGATCAGAGTCTCGACTCGGATACGTTTGCCGCGCCCGACCGGCATGTGGACTCAGGCTTTGCCGGCTATACGGGGCGTTTTGGGCGCAATCAGATTCAGGCCAACGTGCGGCGCGATCAGTATTCCGATTTCGGCGGAGCGAACAGTTACTATCTCGGCTACGGCTTCGACATCACCGAACATTGGAAGGCGACTGCAAGCTATTCGGATTCGTTCCGCGCGCCGAGTTTCGACGATCTGTACTATCCGACCAGCGGCAATCCGTCGATCCAGCCGGAGCGCAGCCATTCGATCGAGGCCGCGTTGCAGTACGCATCGAATGTGCTGGGCGTGATGCGTCTTACCGCGTTCCAGACGCGTTATTCGAATCTGATCGACTACGAGCAGGTCACGCCCGGCATCTATCTGGCCGAGAACGTCGGCCGTGCGAAAGTGCAGGGACTCGAAGGATCGTGGAGCGGTCATGTGGGCAAGACGGATGTGCGCGCGTCAGTGACACTGCAAAATCCCGTCGACCTCGATCGCGATACCGATCTCGTGCGGCGTGCGCGGCACTTCGCGTCGCTGGCGGTGAACCGCGGCATTGCGGGGTGGCGTGTCGGCGGCGAGTGGATCGTCAGCGGCGCCCGTGAAGACAGCAGCGGCACGCTGGGCGGTTACGGTGTGGTGAATCTGTCGGCGCGCTACGACATCACGAAAGCGTGGTACGTCGCCGCGCAGATCCAGAACCTGTTGAACAAGGACTATGAAACGGCCTACTCGTATAACTCGCCGCGGCGCGGTGCATATGTCACGGTCGGTTGGCAGCAGCAGTGACGACCGTACCTGCATGAGAACGTGCCGATGAACCGCAGCTCGAGCCCGATGCCCACGACCGCGTTGCGCGTGATGAGCGCGAAGCGCGCGGTCGCGATCTGGCTCGCGCTCGCGGCAATCGCGCTGGCCGTGCTGATGGCATCGCTTGCGCTGGGCAGCGTTTCGCTCGCGCCTGCGCGCGTGCTGGCGGCGTTGCTGCCGTCGCACGCGTCGCAAGTCGAGTCCGCCGATCTTGCCGGCGAGATCGTGCGCACGCTGCGTTTGCCGCGCGCGCTGGCGGGCTTCGCATGCGGCGCGTTGCTTGCGCTGGCCGGCGCGTTGCTGCAAGTGCTGTTGCGCAACCCGTTAGCCGAACCCTACGTATTGGGCGTGTCGGGCGGTGCGGCGACGTTCGCACTGGTCGCGATGATCGCCGGTTGCGCGTGGTGGATCGTCGACGCCAGCGCGTGCGCCGGCGCCTTCGTGTCGATTCTGCTGGTGCTCGGCCTCGCACGCCGCGAGCTGTGGCGGGGCGAGCCGCAGGACACGTCGCCGCGTTTGCTGCTGACCGGCGCGGTAATCGCGGCCGGCTGGGGCGCTGTCATCACCTTATTGCTGAACCTCGCGCCGGACAATCGGCTGCGCGGCATGCTGTTCTGGCTGACCGGCGATCTGAACGGCGGGGCGATGCCATGGACGGCGCTCGCCGCGCTCGTCGTCGTGCTGGTGGCGATCGTACCCGCTGCGCCGCGTCTGAACTTGCTGCTGCGAGGCGACGCCGCCGCGCAGGCACTTGGCGTCGCCGTGATGCCGCTGCGCCTGCGCGTGTATCTGGTGGCGTCGCTGGCAGCGGCCGCGGCGGTGACGACGGCGGGCACGATCGGCTTTGTCGGCCTCGTGGTGCCACATATGCTGCGGCTCGCGTTCGGCAACGATCAGCGCATGCTGCTGCCGGCTGCGGCGCTCGGCGGCGGTGTCGCGGTGATGGGTGCGGATCTGATCGCGCGTACCGTGATCGCACCGGCGCAATTGCCGGTCGGCGTGATCACGTCGATCGTCGGCGTGCCAGTGTTTTTGTGGATGCTGTTGCGCAGGCGCCGATGATGAACACTCACAACGCCCCGCATTCGGCGCTGAGCGCGCAACGCCTGACCTTGCGTGCGGGCAGGCGCACCTTGCTCGACGCGTTCACGCACACGTTCTATGCAGGCGAGATCTGGTGTATCGCTGGACCCAACGGCGCGGGTAAGACGACTTTGCTATCCACGCTCGCCGGCCTCGCGCAACCGTCGGCGGGTCATGTGGAACTGGACGGCGTGCGTCTCGCCGACTGGCAGCCGTTGCCGCTCGCACAGCGGCGCGCGCTGATGCCGCAAAGCGCCGCGGACGCCTTCAGCGCGAGCGTGCTCGACATCGTGATGCTGAACCGCTTTCCGCATCTGAGCGGCTGGGGTTGGGACAGTGAAGCCGATCGTGCCGCCGCGCAGGCCGCGCTGGATGTGTTGGGCCTCGCCGCATTCACCGCGCGCGACGTGCTGTCGCTTTCGGGTGGCGAACGTCAACGCGTCGCTCTCGCGGCCGTGTTGTGCCAGCAAGCGCCGCTGTTGCTGCTCGACGAACCGCTCTCGCATCTGGATTTGCACCACCAGATCGACTGTCTAGAAGCGCTGACCGCCTGGACGCACGAGCCTCGGCGTACAGTGATGTTTTCGTGTCACGACCTGAACCTCGCGCGCCGCTTCGCGACGCATGCGTTGCTGCTCGACGGCAACGGCGGCGCGTATGCTGGACCGGTGCACGACGTGCTGACGCCTACGCTGACGAGCCGTGCATTCGGCTATCCGTTGATTCTGATTCGCGACGGCGAACATGAGGCGCTGATTCCCGCGCCGCGCTCGCGTCACGAATCGCCTGCGGCTCATGACATACCGGCAGGCTAAGCGCTTTATGAAAACACTCTCTCTTTTAGACACGTCTATGACTTCTTTGCCAGGTTTGCCGGGATTGACCGAAGTCGAACCGCTCGATCAAACGCTGCGGGCCGAACTGCAACACATCATCGATACCAAGACCAAGCCGCCTGGCAGTCTTGGGAGGCTGGAAACGCTCGCGCGCCAGATGGGCCTGATCCAGCGTACGACACACCCCACGGTCGAACGTCCGGCGATGATCGTATTCGCCGGCGACCACGGTATTGCGCAGGAAGGGGTGAGTCCTTATCCGCAGGCGGTGACCGCGCAAATGGTCGCCAACTTTTTGGCGGGCGGCGCGGCGATCAATGCCTTGAGCCGCGTGTCCGGTGTCGAACTCGAAGTGGTCAACGCGGGCGTTGCGACGCCGTTGCCGTCCACAGACGGTCTCGTCGACATTCCGGTTGCGGCCGGCACGCGCAACTTCGCGCACGAACCCGCGATGACGCACGAGCAGGCGCTTGCCGCGCTGCAGGCGGGCGCGGCTCGCGTGCGGCATCACGCGGCGCTCGGCACCAATGTGATCGGCTTCGGCGAGATGGGTATTGCGAATACGTCGGCCGCCGCGTGTCTGATGAGCCGCCTGTGCGGTGTGCCGATCGACGAATGCGTCGGCCGTGGTACGGGTCTCGACAACGCGGGGCTCGCGAAAAAACGCAACGTACTCGCCTCCGCGCTCGCCCATCAGGCCGATTCCAATGATCCGCTTACGGTGCTCGCCACGTTCGGCGGCTTCGAAATTGCCATGATGACCGGCGCGTTTCTCGCCGCCGCGCAAGCGCGCATGACGATCCTTGTCGACGGGTTCATCGCGACCTCGGCCTTGCTGGTGGCCGACGCGTTTGCATCGAACGTGCGCGAGTATTGTGTGTTCGCGCATGCGTCGAATGAGGCGGGGCATCGGCGCATGCTCGATCATTTCGGCGCAATGCCACTGCTTTCACTCGACATGCGTCTCGGCGAAGGCACGGGTGCGGTACTGGCCGTGCCGTTGCTACGCGCGGCCGTGGCGTTCGTCAACGAAATGGCGAGCTTCGAATCGGCCGGTGTCGCGAATCGCGATGCGTGATCCGTCATACGAAGCGCTGCTGCACGGCACGCAGTCATACAGAAGCGTGTGCGCGGCTCACTCATGAATCCGCTCGCTGAACTGCGCTATTTCTTCACGGCGCTTGGCTATTTCACGCGCGTGCCTGTGCCGCGCTGGGTCGGCTATGAGCCGCACTATCTGAATGCGGCGGCACGTTATTTCCCGCTCGTCGGTCTATTGGTCGGCGGATTGAGCGCGCTGGTTTATCTCGCTGCGTTGCATGTCTTTCCGGCGAGTGTGGCGGTGCTGCTGTCGATGGCGATATCGCTTCTCGTCACCGGCGCCTTTCACGAGGACGGACTGGCCGATTGCGTCGATGCGTTCGGTGGCGCCTATATGCGCGAGGACGTGTTGCGCATCATGCATGATTCGCGCATCGGCGCTTTCGGCGCCATTGCGCTCGTGATTGCGCTGGCACTGAAGTGGCAAACGCTCGCCGCGTTGCCGCCGATGCGCGCCGCAAGTCTGATGATTGCAGCGCATGCCGCGAGCCGTGTGTTGGCCATCAGCTATCTGGCCACACTCGACTACGTGCGCGCCGAAGGCAAAGCCAAACCGGTTGCGCAACGCTTGAGCGGCCCGGCATTGCTCTGCGCAGCAGTGTTCGGTTTGCCGCTGTTGCTGTGGCCGAACTTGCTGGAATCGCCGAACTGGCGCTTCGCCTGCGTGACGCTTGCCGTACTGGTGGCGCTGCGCTTTGCATTGGGCCGCTATTTCGTCAGACGCATTGGTGGCTACACCGGCGATTGCCTCGGCTTCGCGCAACAGATATTTGAACTGAGCATCTACCTCGTGGGGCTCGCATGGATATCGTCCTGATTCGTCATCCTGCTGTCGTGCTCGATTCGGGTGTGTGCTACGGCCACAGCGACGTGGCGCTCGCCGAGGACGTCGAGACATCGGCGAGTGCGCTTGCGCTGAAACTGGCAACCTTGCAGATACCGCCGCCACGTGTGCTGATGTCGAGCCCGTTGACGCGTTGCGCGACCCTGGCCGCCGTCATGGCGAACGATTTTGGTTGCGCGCTCAGTCATGACGATCGTCTGAAGGAAATGAACTTCGGCGATTGGGAGGAGCAGCGTTGGGACGCGATCGATCGTGAGCTGCTCGATGCCTGGGCGGCTAACTTCGAACACGCGCGTGCGCATGGCGGCGAGAGCGTCGCGCAATTCGTCGCGCGGGTGCGGGCGTGGTTCGACGCGTTTGCGCAGACGCGCGAGTTGTCGCCTGCGTACGTGGTCACGCATGCCGGCGTCATGCGGGTGATCGCTTCGCTGGTGCTGGAGGTGCCGCTGGAAAACTGCCTGCGCTGGTCGTTGGAGATGACCGGGATTGTCTGGCTGCGCAGGGATGACGAGGCGCGGAAGTGGTCGTTGGTGAGGTGGAATGTGTGAGGGCGGCTCGGCTTGCGGTATGCGGGCCGGAATTCAATCGTGACAAGTTCCGAGCCAATCGTGCCACTTTTTTATCGCTAAACTGTGTATTCGCGCCATTTCTTACAAAAAGTGGCGCGATTAACCGATTTGCGCGACAAACCATGGACCAAAGTGGCACGATTAGGACTAGTCGTGCCATGGCACGAAGCCAGCTCAACCGTCGCGCGCTAGCGCGACGGTTCCCGCCTCACAGCTTTCACAGCGGCATCATTGCGCGCCATTCTTCCGCCGCGAGCGCGCAACTTCCAGGTCTTCGCACATTTGCTTCGCCCCTTGCGCGATACGCGGCGTGGGCCGGTTGATCAGATCGCCGTCGATGGCGAACAGATTGTTGTTCGCCACCGCTTTGAGGCCCGGCCACGCGCGCCATGTGTCGAGTTGCGGCAAGGTCGTGTCCGGTTTGGTCGCACCGGGCGCGGCGGTGACGATCGCCTCCGGATTGGCCGCGAGCACGGCTTCAGTCGAGACGGTCGGCACCAGTGGCTCGAGTTTCGCAAACACATTGCGACCGCCGCATAGCGCAATCACATTGCTGACCACATGTTCGCCGTTGAGCGTCATCAACGGCTGATCCCACACCTGATAGAACACGCCGACAGGCGGCCGGCTCGCATACTGCCTGCGCAGTTGTGCGATGTCCTGACGGTATGCCGCGGCGGCGGCTTCGGCGGCCGGCGAGGTGCCGAGCAATTGTCCGAGCTTCGTCAGCGACACGGCCACGTCGTCGAGACGATGCGGCTCGCTGAAGAACAGCGGCACATGCATCTCGCGAAGGCGGTCCAGTTGCCGCTGCGCATTGCCATGCCGCCACACGACGATCAGATCGGGCTTCAGCGCGACGATCCGTTCGAGATCGAGCGCCTTGTTGTCGCCGACGCGCGGCAGTTGTTTCGCTTCGGGTGGATAGTCGCTGTAGGACACGGCGCCGACCAGTTTCGCGCCACCGCCCGCGGCGTACAGCAATTCGGTGACATGCGGCGCAAGACTGATGACGCGTTGCGCGGGAGCGGGCAGTGTGACGGTTGCGCCAGTGTCGTCGGTGACGGTGATCGCGGCGTGCGCGTGCAGCATGCTCACACAAAGTAGCGTGGCGATGACAAAGCGTGCGAGTCGAATCATCGAACAGCCTCGCGCAAACTTTCTTCGAAACGCGCCCATTCCGTGTCGCTGGCGGGCAGTCCGAAACGCACGCTGCCCGTTGCCGCGAAGAGCCGTGTCCATACGCCGCGTTGCGCTAACGCCTCATGCAGTGCGGCGGCGCGTGCATCGCCGGTCCACGCAAAGAGGGGCGTGCTGTGGGTGGCGAGACCGTGTGCATGCAGCAGACTTACCAGACGCGCGCTTTCGGACTCGAGGCGTGTGCGCATCTGCTGCTGCCACGCCACGTCTTCAAACGCGGCCTTGACGGCATGGCGAGCCGGTCCGCTAACCGTCCACGCGCCCAGCGTAAGACGCAGTGCATCGAGCAAAGCCGGCGCGCCGAGTACGAATCCCGCGCGCACGCCCGCGAGCCCGAAGAATTTCCCTGGTGAACGCAACACGATCAACCCATCGCGATGAGTGCTCGCCGCGAGCGACGCCGAAGGCATCGTATCGGCGAAGGCCTCGTCGATCAGCAGCGTGCCGCCGCGTGCGACGAGTTGCGCGTGCCAGTGCAGCAGCTTGTCGGCGCTCAGATGCTCGACAGTCGGATTGTTAGGATTCACAACGACGACATGGAGGAGTTCGTCGGGCAACGTCTCCCAGGACACATCCAGCGGCAGAACCTCATGTCCGGCACGTTCGAATGCGGGCGCGTATTCGCTGTATGTGAGCGGCGCAATGCCGACTCGCGCACGTGACAAAAGCGACGGCAGCGCGCGGATCGCCGCCTGACTTCCCGCGACGGGCAGCACATGCGAGGCATCGGGCGCGCCGTAGTAGCGCGCGGCACAGGACGCGAAACCGTCGCCGTCGTCGGGCAGGCGGCGCCACGCATCGGCGGGAACCGGCGGTACCGGATAGCCGTGCGGATTGATGCCTGTCGACAGGTCGAGCCAGTGCGCGTACGGAATGCCGTAACGCTCGGCTGCTTCGTGCAGATTGCCGCCGTGAACCACGGCGTTGAGCGTGATATCGGAATGGGGCGTGCGCTTATCCATTCGCTTAGCCATTCGATCACGCATGAAAGGGCACGCTCAGCAACGCCAGCACGATCAGTACCGCCAGCCAGAGAATGACCGTCCGTTCGACCAGCATCAACGCCGCCGTGACGTGACTGGCTTTCGCGGGGTGTCCGAAACCGAGCGTCGGCCTGTGTTCAAGCGCGCCGTGATACACCGCGGGCCCGCCGATCAACACGTTCAGACTGCCCGCGCCCGACGCCATGACCGGCCCGGCGTTCGGGCTGTCCCAGCGCGGCGCCTGTTCGCGCCAGCAACGTAACGCGGTGTGCGTGTCGCCGAGCAACGCGTAACTCGCCGCGGTGAGGCGCGCGGGAATCCAGTTGAGCACGTCGTCGATGCGCGCGGCGGCCCAGCCGAAGCGCAAATAGCGCCGCGTGCGGTAGCCCCACATGGCATCGAGCGTATTGGCCAGACGAAACCCCAACGCGCCCGGACCACCCGCGATCGCGAACCAGAACAGCGCGCCGAAAATCGCGTCGTTGCCGTTTTCGAGCGCCGATTCGACGGCCGCACGCGACAGCGCCGCTTCGTCGGCATGGGCGGTTTCGCGCGAGACGATGCGTGAAGTCAGGAGGCGCGCTTGCGCGAGATCGCGTTGCGCCAATGCCTGGGCGATCGGCGCAATGTGATCGTGCAGACTGCGCGCGCCGAGGGCGAACCACAGCAGCACGACGTGCACCGCGCAGGCCGCAAAAAACGGCAGCACGGAGACGAGCCACCAGGCGATCAGCACCGGCGGCATCACCGCCAGCGACCACGCGAGCAGCCCCTTGAGACGCAAGCGCCGGCCGGTGTTGTAGCCCGCTTCGAGGCGCATCGCCCATTTGCCGAAGCCGACCAGCGGATGCGCGGTGCGCGGCTCACCGAGCCAACGGTCGACGGCGACGCCCGCCGTGGCGAGCGTAACGATCAGAGGCAGTGACAGCATCATGCGCTGCCCGCTGTTTTCAAGGCGAGCGGCAAGCCCGCGACCATCATGGTGACCTGGGTGCTCAACGCGGCAATACGCTGATTGAGGCGCCCGAGTTCGTCGACATAGAGGCGTGTTTCCGCGCCGAGCGGCACCACGCCCAGGCCGATTTCATTGCTGACCACGATGATCTTGCCTCTTGCGCCGACGAGCGCGGCTTCGAAGGCGGCAAAGTGCGTGTGATAGTGATCGACCGGCAAGCCGTCGCCGTCCGGCGGACACAGCAGGTTGGCGAGCCACAGCGTCAGGCAGTCGATCAGCGTGCAGTGACCGGGTGCGTCGATTTGCGTGACCGCGCCGGCGAGATCGACGCCGGCTTCGTGCAAAGCCCAATGCGCGGGGCGCCGCTCGCGATGATGCGCGATACGCGCGCTGAATTCGGCGTCGTCGGCCACACGCGCGGTGGCGATGTACGTGACGGGGAGGGCGCTGTCGTTCGCCAGTTGTTCGGCGTGCACGCTCTTGCCCGAACGGGCGCCGCCGAGAACGAAGGTGAGGTCGCGGGGAATCATCGCGTGATTGTACCGGCGTGCAGCGCTTGCCGGCACGATGGGATAATGCCGGGTTCAAAGCGCTGTGTTGTCGCTGCGTTGCTGTACTGCGGCGTCAAGTACGGCGTTATCGTTGCTGCTTCCTAGCTGCTTCCTAGCTGCTTCCTAGCTGCTTCGCTGCCGCTTCACTGCCTTCACTGCCTATTCACCGCCGAGCTCGACATTCCGTGACCGCCACTTCGAACCCGCTTGACGCCGTACCTGTGCCGCGCGGCACGCTGATGATCCAGGGCACTACGTCCGATGCGGGCAAGAGCACGCTCGTCGCGGGCTTGTGCCGACTGGCGCGCCGAGCCGGCGTCCGGGTTGCGCCGTTCAAGCCGCAGAACATGGCGCTCAACAGCGCGGTGACGGTGGATGGCGGCGAGATCGGCCGCGCGCAGGCCTTGCAGGCGGTGGCCGCGGGCATTGCCGCTCACACCGATCTGAACCCCGTGCTGCTCAAGCCGACCAGCGACCGCGGCGCGCAAGTGATCATCCACGGCAAGGCGCGCATGAACCTCGACGCCCGCGCCTACCACGACTACAAGCCGGTCGCGTTCGAGGCGGTGCTGCAATCGTATGCGCGTCTGCAAGCGGCGTACGACACGATTTTCGTCGAAGGCGCGGGCAGTCCCGCGGAGATCAATCTGCGCGACCGCGACATTGCCAACATGGGTTTCGCGGAAGCGGTCGACTGTCCGGTCGTGCTGATGGCCGACATCGACCGCGGCGGGGTGTTCGCGCATCTGACCGGGACGCTCGCGTGTCTGTCGGACAGCGAGCAGGCGCGTGTGCGCGGCTTCATCATCAACCGCTTTCGCGGCGACGTCGGTTTGCTGAAACCGGGGCTCGACTGGCTCGAAGCCAGGACCGGCAAACCGGTGCTCGGCGTGGTTCCGTATCTTCACGGCCTGACGCTCGACGCCGAAGACATGTTGCCGCCCGAGTTGCGCGCGGCACACAGTGGCCAAAGTGACGATCCGAACCGGATGCTGCGGGTGGTCGTACCGGTGTTGCCGCACATCAGCAATCACACCGATTTCGACGCGCTGCGCGCGCATCCGCAGGTCGATTTTCATTACGTTCGAAGCGGCACGCCGCCTCCGCCGGCCGATCTGATCATTCTGCCGGGCTCGAAGAATGTGCCGGGCGATCTGGCCTTTCTGCGTGCTCAGGGCTGGGACGCGGTGTTGCAACGGCATCTGCGCTATGGCGGCCGCGTGATCGGAATATGCGGCGGCATGCAGATGCTCGGACGCGAAGTGGCGGACCCGCATGGCGTGGAAGGCGCACCCGGAACAAGCGCGGGCCTTGGCTGGCTCGATTACTCGACGGTGCTGACACGCGAAAAAACGCTCAAGAACGTGACCGGGTGTCTCGCGCTGCCGGGGTCGCCCGAGGTGGCCGGCTACGAGATTCACATGGGTGAGACGCAAGGTCCGGCGCTCAGCTTGCCCGCGCTGCAATTGGGCGAAACGCCAAACGCGCGTCCCGACGGTGCGCTCTCGGCCGATGGCCAAATCCTCGCCACCTACGTGCACGGGCTGTTCGACACGCCGGACGCGTGCGCGGCACTGCTGGCGTGGGCGGGATTGCGCGACGCCGGGAAAATCGACTACCCGGCGTTGCGTGAGGCGTCGCTGGATCGTCTGGCTGACACGCTCGCCGAGCACCTTGATCTTTCGAAGCTTTTTGCTGCGTTAGGTTGATTGGGATCGACCCGACGGTGGCAATTCAATCCTATTGAGAAATAATCAAAGCCTGATAGGCGATTTGTCGCGTCATTTGGTTCGAATAGAGTCTTGATATCGACGCCCGATGCCGGCCGTCTCTCTCGTAAAGGACTTGTCATGAACTCGAACCGCTCCGCCGATCTGGCCGCCTTGATTCTTCGCCTCGCCTTGGGCGTTCTCTATCTCGCGCACAGCTTGCAGAAGATTTTTGTCTTCACGCTGCCGGGGACGGCGCAGTTTTTCGTTTCGCTCGGCTTGCCGGGCTGGCTCGGTTATGTAACGGCGTTCGTCGAATTGTTCGGCGGTATCGCGCTGCTGCTCGGCGTGCAGGTCCGCTGGGTCGCGCTGGTGCTGTTGCCGTTCATGCTCGGCGCCACGTCACAGCATCTGCATAACGGCTGGGGGTTCGCTTCGCCGCACGGCGGCTGGGAATATCCGGCTTTCTGGGCGGTAACTTTGGCCGTGCAGTCGCTGCTCGGCGGCGGAGCGTTGGCGCTGAGCGGTGCGAAGGCGCCGCGTGCAGTGGTCGCTTGATACGGTTTGGGCGGCCGCGCGGGCGGTTGCCAAACGTGGCAAGGCGGGAAGCCGGCGGGGAACCTGGGCACGCGGGCACCTGGGTACCCGGGCCCTAAGGCCCTCCAGCCCCCAAGCCCCCCAGCACTAAAGTGCCCTCGGTACTTCGCCTCGTCGGACAACAAAAAAGCACGCGCCGTGAGGCTGCGTGCTTTTTTACTGTCGTGAACCCGGGCGACCTCAGGCATTTCGGGCTCTTCTTCGCGCCCCCGCCCCCCGCTTCAATCAGTCAATACAGCACGATCTGCGTGCAGCGAAACAGCGCCATCGTTTTGCCGTTCGGATCGACGACTGTAGCGTCCCATACCTGGGTGCTGCGGCCCAGATGCACGGCCTTGGCGACCGCGCGGATCGTGCCTTCCGTCGCCGTGCCGAGAAAATTGCTTTTCAGTTCGACGGTCGTGAAATTGCGCGCCGTTTCGGGCAGATGCGCGAGGCAGGCATAGCCGCAGGCGGTGTCGGCGAGGCCGATCACGGTGGCGGCATGCAAAAAACCGTTCGGCGCCAGCAATTCCTCGCGCACGGTCAATTCCGCGCTCAGGGAGCCCTGTTCCAGCGCCAGAACATGCACGCCCAGCAAGCCGGGCAGCTTGCCCTTCTGACGTTCGTGCAGGCGCTCGATGGAGTATTCCGGGCGAAGTTTGCTCATGAGATTCGGGTCCTCGATGGAAAAAACAGCGGTATAAGGCCGTCAATAGCCGTTTGGGGGCTTCGGCCCCGGTGCATTTGTCGATATTATCAACGGCTGGATCGGCGGGTGAACCCGAAACCGGTACGGATCAGGACACATCGGCACAAGCCGGAGCAAACTGCGCGGTAAACCGGCTGGCGGCGCCCAGCCTTCTTTCCGGGAGAATTCATGACGGTAATCGTGGTGGCGAATCCGAAGGGCGGCGTGGGCAAAAGCACGCTGTCCACCAATCTGGCCGGTTATTTCGCGTCGCAAGGGGAGTGGATCGCGCTGGCTGACATGGATAAACAACAGTCTTCGCACGCGTGGCTGTCGTTGCGGCCGCCTGCGTTGCCGCCCATCGAGACCTGGGAGGTCGACCTCGAGAATCCCGCCAAACCGCCCAGAGGTCTGGAACACGCGGTCATCGACACGCCGGCCGGGTTGCACGGCAACCGGCTGAACATCGCGCTGGATCTGGCCGACAAGGTGATCGTGCCGCTGCAGCCGTCAATGTTCGACATTCTCGCCACCCAGGAATTTCTGGAGCGGCTGGCGAAGGAAAAGGCGGTCAGGAAAGGCGCGATCGAGATCGGCGTGGTGGGTATGCGCGTCGACGCGCGCACGCGCTCAGCGGAGCAGTTGCATCGCTTTGTCGAGGGATTGAAGCTGCCGGTGCTGGGTTACCTGCGCGACACCCAGAATTACGTGCAACTGGCGGCGCACGGCCTGACCTTGTGGGACGTCGCGAAAAGCCGCGTGGAGAAGGATCTGGAGCAGTGGCAGCCGATCATCCAATGGACCAACGGCGCCGGTAAGAAGGCTTGACGTGATTGGCAGGCGGCGTGGCCGCCCGCTACATGGAACCGCGCCATGAAAGGCCGGCTCAGGTCCAACTCAGGTCCAACTCAGGTCCAACTCAGGTCCAGTTCTGGGTCGGCACGTGATCGCGGCTGCCCTTGATCTTGTTGTTGTCGTCGACGAACACGAGATCCGGTTTCCAGCCTGCCTTCAGTTCCGCTTCGTCGACCACGGCGAATGCCGCGATGATCACCAGATCGCCCAGTTGCGCGCGCCGCGCGGCCGAACCGTTCAGCGAAATCATGCCGCTGCCCCGTTCGCCCTTGATCGCGTACGTCGAGAAACGCTCGCCGTTGTTGATGTTCCAGATGTCGATCCGTTCGTTTTCAACAATGTTCGCGGCTTCCAGCAAGTCTTCGTCGATCGCGCACGAGCCTTCGTAGTGCAGTTCGCAGTGCGTGACCGCGACACGGTGGATTTTCGACTTCAGCATGTTGCGTTGCATGACCAATCCCTTGTGGCTTCTTATGCGCGTTTGCGCAAGCTAAGACGGCTTCAGATTTCGAGGTTGTCGATGAGACGGGTGGTGCCGAGCTTGGCGGCAGCCAGCACGACCAGCTCAGCCTTCGCGTCTTGCGGACCCGGCGGCAGCAGATTCGAGCGCTTGCGCACCGCGATGTAATCCGGTTGCCAGCCGCGTGCGGCCAGTGCTGCCATCCCCGCCTGTTCGAGTTTTGCGAAGTCGCGGTCGCCGGCGAGCACCGCGTCGCGCACACGATTGAGCTCGGCGGCCAGCATCGGCGCTTCGGCGCGTTCGGCCGTTTGCAGAAAGCGGTTGCGCGAGCTGAGCGCGAGGCCGTCGGCGTCACGCACGGTTTCCGCGGCGATGATGTCGGTCGGCAGCGCGAACTGGTGGCACATGCTGCGCACGATCATCAACTGCTGGTAATCCTTCTTGCCGAACACCGCGACGCGCGGCTGCACGCACGACATCAGCTTCATCACCACCGTGCACACACCCTGGAAGAAACCCGGACGGAATTCACCTTCGAGGATGTCGCCCAGATCGTGCGGCGGATGCACGCGGTATTCCTGCGGCTCCGGGTACAGATCCCGTTCCGTCGGCGCGAACAGCACGTAGACGCCTTCTTTCTGCAGTTTCTCGATGTCGGCTTCGAGCGTGCGCGGATATTTGTCGAAATCCTCGTTCGGGCCGAACTGCAGGCGATTGACGAAGATGCTCGCCACCACCGGATCGCCGTGCTGGCGCGCGAGGCGCATCAGCGACAAATGGCCCTCGTGCAGATTGCCCATGGTCGGCACAAAGGCGGTGCGATTCTGGCCGCGCAACTGGTCGCGCAATTCATGGATCGAGCTGATGACTTTCATGATCGGACAGGGATTTCCTCGCGCGGCGCGAGACTCGGTTGGCGCAAAAACTCAGGTCTTTGCGTGGCCCGCGGCCTCACTGGTAATGACAGGTTCGGAGCGCGGGATTGTAGTGGATTTGTTCCGGCGGCGCACCGAAACGAGGCGTCCGCGGCTGCGATGGCGCATGCGGGCCCCGTTTTGCGGCGTCAGGCCGGCAGATAGGCGAGGCGCACATAGATCGGTGCGAACGGCTCGGCCTGCGTGATTTCGACGAGCGACTCGCGGCACAACTCGAGCATGGCGATGAAATTCACCACGACCACCGGCACGCCCTTGCTCGTGTCGAACAGGTCCGAGAACTCCATGAAGCGTGCATTCTGCAGTCGCCGCAGGATCGTACTCATATGCTCGCGCACCGACAACTCCTCGCGCGAAATCTTGTGGTGCTGAACCAGCTTGGCGCGCTTGATCACGTCGGCCCACGCGGCGCGCAGGTCTTCGCTATTCACGTCCGGGAAGCGCGGCGTGATGCTTTGCTCGATATACACCTCGGCGCGCAGGAAATCGCGGCCAAGCTGCGGCAGATGGTCGATACGCTGTGCCGCGAGCTTCATCTGCTCGTATTCGAGCAGGCGCCGCACCAGTTCGGCACGCGGATCTTCGGCTTCTTCGCCGCTATCGGCCTTTTTCACCGGCAACAACATGCGCGACTTGATCTCGATCAGCATGGCGGCCATCAGCAGATACTCGGACGCGAGTTCGAGATTGGTCTGGCGCAACTGATCGACGTAGCCGAGATACTGGACCGTGACATCCGCCATCGGGATGTCGAGGACGTTGAAGTTCTGCTTGCGGATCAGGTAGAGCAACAGATCCAGCGGGCCTTCGAACGTTTCGAGAAATACCTCGAGCGCGTCCGGCGGAATGTACAGATCCGTCGGCAGCTTGAAGAGCGGTTCGCCGTACAGGCGTGCGAAAGCGATGCCGTCTACGGTGTCCGGCGTCGAATCGGTGGCGGGCGCGGCAAGCGCGGCGTCGGGCGCCGGTGCGGCGCCCATGGCCTCGTCGGCGTGACTCACGCGCTTAGAAGTTTTGATAGTACGAGTAAGGCGTCTGCTCCACGCGCGAGGCTTTCTGCTCGGCGCGTTCTTCGAGGTCGATCGGCTGTTTGTCCCACAGCAGCGACCGGCCACGGCGCTGCTCAGCTTCCAGATTCGGTTTTTGTTGCTTGAGCTGGTTCAGGAACTGGGTGATGTCCGATTGATACATGGCTAGACGTCCGTGGTTGGGGGAAAGGCGGCTGCCGGCGCGAACCCGCGCGGCATCGCTGCTATTCCAGAATTTTACCGCATGCGCCGCGCGTGGTCGAAAAACGGTGGCCGGCGCGAGCGTCCCGCATGCGAAAACGCCCGGAACCCGCGCTGCTGCGATGCGTCAAAGGCGAGCACGCCGAAGGCGTCGGGGCGTCGGGGCATCAGGCGATTCGTTATGCGAATTCGGAGTGTGCATCCTTGTGCGTCCAGGTGGACGTCGTTACGCATGCCGCATGAGGACGGCGTACCCGCCCAAGGGCTCGCGGTGCCTCACGCCGCAAACGCCCTTTTGAGATGTGGCGCGGCTTCGCCGATGTGGTCAAATAGCGAGCTTCGGCCGCCGCGCCGAGTCCGAGCGACAGAATTCATCAACCACGGCCGGAGGTCCCGTTTGGCGGGGTGTGCGATCGAAGAGCCGCGTGTGCGGCGCTGCAAAACCGGTGACGAGCGGGGGCCGCTGACGCCCATTCGGCGCTGGCTGCGCGCGTGGCTGGCGTTCGGCATCGTCATGCTCATGCTTGCCTCGGTCGACGCGCACGCGGCGCGGCGCGCGGCCGCCAGCTACAAGGTCGATATCGAAGCCACGCCGCGCTCGCTGCGCAAGCTGCTCGAAGCGCATCTGGATGTGGCGCGGTTCGCCAAACGTCCGGACATCAGCGACGACCAGTTCGAATTTCTGATTACCGCCACGCCCCAGCAGGTGCGCGATCTGGCCGCCACGCAGGGCTATTTCACGGCGGTCGTGCGCACCGACGTGCGAACCGTCGACGACCAGAAACACGTGACGGTGAGCGTCGATCCCGGCCCGCAAACCCTCATCGCGTCGATTTCTTTATCGTTTCGCGGCCCGGTGCTGACCGAAGACCCGGCGCAGGAAAACGCCGCGCGCTTCGCGTTTTCGCTGCACGAGGGCGACCCGTTTTCGCAAGGCACCTGGGACGACGCGAAAAACGCGTCACTCAAGGCCTTGCAGGCGCGCCGTTATCTGGGTGCGAAGATTTACCACTCCGAGGCGCGGATCGACCCGCGCACGCATGAAGCGAGCTTGTCGGTGACATATGAGAGCGGCCCGACCTTCACGATGGGCAAGCTCGACGTATCCGGCACGCGGCGTTATCCGGAACAGATCGTCGACAACGTGAATCCGATTTCGGAAGGCGATATCTACGACGTGCAGCGCGTCGCCGAATTGCAGCGGCAGTTGCAGAACACGCCGTACTACGCGAGCGTGGCGATCGACGTGGACAGCGATCCGGCCAAGCCGGTCGAGACGCCGTTGCACGTGAAGGTGTCGGAGTATCCGTACAACAGTATCCGCGGCGGGGTCGGCTATTCGACCGACAACGGCCCGCTGGTTCAGGGCTCGTATTCGTATCTCGACACATTCGGCAAGGCGTGGCCGTTCACGGTCGACGGCCGCATCGATCAGATCCAGCAGTACGGGCAAATTCAGCTTGCAATGCCGCCGGGGCCGCGCGCATGGACCAATAGCGTGCTGGCTTCCTACACCACGACCGACGTGTCCGACACACGCATCTACAGTATCCGCGGCGGCGTGCAGCGGGCCCGTACGTCGCAGTTCATCGACTACAGCTACGCGCTCCTTTATTACCAGGACCGGCTCGACCAGAATGCGGCCGCGCCGACTACCAGCCGCGCGTTGGTGCCGTCATGGTCGTGGACCCGCCGCAATACCGACGATCCGTTGTTTCCGCGTTCGGGCAACCTGATTCACGTCGAGGCGGGCTTCGCGGTCAAGGGCGTGCTGACCGACCAGACGTTCGCGCGCGGCTACGCCCGTGGCCAGCAGTACTTGCCGATCGGCAGAGAAGATCTCGTGCTGTTCCGTGCCGAACTTGGCGGCGTGTTCACGAGCGGCAGTTCGAGCGGGATTCCGGCTTCGCTGCTGTTCCGCGCGGGTGGCTCGAATTCGATCCGTGGCTACAGCTATCAGAGCATTGGTAATAACGTCGACGGTTCGGTGCTGCCCACCAAGTACCTGGTGACCGCGGCGGCGGAGTATCAGCACTGGTTCAATCACGACTGGGGCGCAGCCGCGTTCTTCGACGTCGGCACCGCCACCGACACCTGGGGCGAGAAAGTCTTTTATCCAGGCGTCGGCGTTGGGGCGCGCTGGCGCAGCCCGGTCGGCCCGGTCAATGTCGACGTCGCCTACGGGATCCGTAATAGGAGCGTGCGGCCGTACCTGACTTTGGGCATCGCCTTCTGATGGAAACCTGCATCCACATGATCCACGCATGACCACGGACGTTTCCGCTCAACCCCCCGCGCAGCCGCCCGGCGCTCATCCGCCCGGCGAGCCGCCCGGACAGCCGCCCGGACAGCCGCCTCCGCCCGGCGCGCCGCAGCCCAGGCGCCGTCGCGGCCGGTTGCTGCTGAAAACGCTTGCGTGGATGGTCGCCGTGCTGGTGCTGCTGGTCGCCGTGGCGATTGGCCTCCTGTATGGCGCGCTGACCACTGAGCGTGGGACGGCTTACGCGTGGCAGGCGGCCGTCAAACTGCTCGGCGGCAAACTGGCCGGCACGGTGGAAAGCGGCGCGCTCTCGAGCGGCGTGCAACTCCGGCAGGTGCGCTGGCGCAGTCTCGACGGCAGCGGCACCGATATCCAGATCGACCGCGTGGCCGGTCGCTGGGGGCTGACGCGCAAGCCTTGGCGCTTCACCATCGACTATCTGCATGTCGGCACGATCGACGCCCGTGTCGGCACGTCGTCGGGCAGCAGCGGACCGCTGAACTTGCCGCAAGACTTGCGCTTGCCGATGCAACTCGAAGTGCGCGACGTGCAGGTCGACACACTGCTGTTGCGCGAGGGCGCGTCGACCACCGAGCTGTCCCGTTTCATGTTTCATGGGCGCAGCGATGGCCGGCACCACGAGGCCGCGATCGAGCGGCTCGACACGCCGTTCGGTGCCGTGACGGCGGCGGCCAGGCTCGATGGGGTCCGGCCGTTTCCGCTGACCGGCGATCTCGGCTATTCGGGCAAGGTCAATGAGGAGGCGGTACAGGTCGGTGGCCATCTGAGCGGTTCGCTGGAGAACCTCATCGCCGAGCTCGATGCCAGCGGCATGAAGCTTGCCGGCCATGCGCGCGTCGAGGCCACGCCGTTCGGCGACGTGCCGTTGCAACGCGCCACGCTGACTTTCGATCACATCAATCCGCAGGCGTTCGCACCAGGCGCGCCGCTGGCGGATCTGGCGGTGCGGGCGGAACTGCAGCCGGTGGGGCAAGGCGCGGCTAGCGGGCTCAATACCGACACAGCAGAAAAAGGCGCGGCAGGCTTCGCCGTCGCCGGCCATGTCTCGATCGTCAACGCGAGGCCGGGTGCGATCGACCAGAACCTGCTGCCCGTGATCGATGCCAACGCCGACGTGCACCTCGACGCCCAGGCGCAGCGCATCTCGAACCTGAAGGTGCGGCTCGTGAAGAGCGCCACGCTCGCTGGCGGCGGCGCGCTGACCGGCAAGCACGGCCAGTTCGATCTGCAAGTCGCCGGGCTCGATCTGAATGCGCTCGAAGCGACCGTACGGCCCACCCAGCTGTCCGGTCCGATCGGCATCCGTCTGAGCGACGACGTGCAAAGCCTGACGCTCGATCTTGCCGACCCGAAGGCCGGGTTGCGCGCGCAAGGCAAGGTGACCTTCGATCCCGCGCGACTGAGCTTCAACGACGTGCGTGTCACGTCGGGCAAAGGCCGCATCGATCTGTCGGGCGCGCTAAAGCACGACGCGAATTCCACCTACAACCTGAAAGCGCAACTGACCGATTTCGATCCGTTGACGCTAGCTTCGCAGATGGCGTCGCGCACGCCGGTAGCGGGCCCGGAGCCCACAGCGAGCAACGCCAAAAGCACGAAAGCCGCGCAAGGTGCGGCAGAAGCGGGCAGCGCCGCCGGTGCGAAAAGCGCGGCCCCTGCCGACAAAGCCGCCGCCGCGGTAAAGAACACCGCCAAGGCGGCGGTGCGGACCGAAGTGGTTCAGCGCAAAACGCCGCCGCCAAAGCGCGGCGCGCCGCCGGCACGCAAGATCGAGGCGCGCGTGAACGGCACGCTCACGGCGGCCGGCATGCTCGGTCCGGTCTTCACCACCAAGGCCGAATTCAAACTCGGCCCGAGTGTCTACGACGGCTTGCCGTTGACGGGCGGCGGCGTGGTCCAGTTGTCCGGCTCGCGAATTCTGCCGAGCCGCGCGAATCTCTCGGTGGCGGGCAATCAGGTGGACTTGCAGGGCAGCTTCGGCGCGCGCGGCGACCGGTTGCGTTTCCGTGTCGATGCGCCGGAACTCGAGCGCCTCGGCTTCGGCCTCGCCGGTCTCATTGCCGCGGATGGCGACGTCACCGGCTCGTTCGCGCATCCGAATGTCGTGCTGAACTACAAGGCGGACAGCGTGGTGTTCAGCAGCAACCGCATTGGCCATGCGGAAGGCCATGCCGAACTGCGCGACGGCGCGAACGGCGCGCTCGTCTTCACGACCGACGCGCGCAATCTCAGCGCCGGCGGTGTCGACCTCACCACGCTCACAGCACGCTTGTCCGGCACGCGCGCCAACCATACGCTGGAGGCGGCGGCCATCGGCAAACTGCAGGACCGTCCGCTCGATCTCACGCTCGCGGCCAACGGCAAACTGACCGAAGCACGCGAGGGCACGCGCTGGGACGGCACGGTGACTCGCCTGCAGAATCGCGGCACGCCGGCACTGAATCTGGAATCGCCGCTCGCCGTGAGCGCCGGACCGAGCCGCCTGACGCTCGGCGCGACCCGCCTCACGCTCGAAGGCGCGGTGCTGAGCCTGAAATCGTTCGCCTTCGACCACGGCAAGGTCCAGTCCGCGGGCACCCTGACCGGCATTTCGCTCGCACGCCTGCAGGATCTGCGACGGCAAATCACCGGCGAGCCGCCGGCCGTCAAAACCGATCTGGTGTTCGACGGCGACTGGGACTTCGCGCTCGGCAGCACCGCGAGCGGCCACGTCCAGTTGAAGCGTCGCAGCGGCGACGTCACGGTCGAAATCGGTCGCGGCCTCGCCTCGCTGGGCATCACGGATATGAGCGCGCGCGCCGAATTCAGCGGCGGCAATCGGCTGAATGCGACTGTCCACGCGCAGGCCAGCCGGATCGGCGTGGTCGACGCCGACGCGCACACCACACTGGTGATGCGCGACGGCTTCCTGACCGTCAACGAAGAGGGCGCGGTCAGCGGGAATGTGAATGCCAATGTGCCGTCGCTGAAAACGACCGGCGGCCTGTTCGGCCCAAGCTATCTGCTCGACGGTCACCTCGCGCTGAAACTGGCTCTCGGCGGCACGGTCGCCAAGCCGAACCTGACGGGCGCGCTGCTCGGCGAAGGCTTGTCGGCCACGCTGGTCGACCAGGGCGTGCAGTTGAAAGACGGCGTGGTGCGCATCGCGCTTTCGCAAAATCTGGTGGATTTCCAGCAGGTCGAGTTTCACGGTGCGAGCGGTACGCTGCGCGCCACCGGCCGTGTGCGCCTGGACGGCGCGGAACCGGACCTGTCCGCGAGCATCGTCGCGGATAAGCTGGAGTTGTTCGCGGCGCCGGACCGCAATCTGTCGCTGTCGGGCAGCGCGAGCGTGGCGAATGCCGGGGCGGAGGGCGGCATGGCGATCAACGGCAAGTTCGTGGTCGATCACGCGCTGTTCGACATGCCGGAGCAGTCCGCGCCGAAGCTTGGCGACGACGTGGTGGTCGTGCGTCCGGACGGCACGGTGGCGGGCGAGCGGTCGCCGCCCGCGGTGGCCGGCACGAACAAGCCGATCGGTCCGTTCGCGCCGCGCGCCAATATCGACATCAGTCTCGGCAACGACTTCCGCTTCCGCGGGCAAGGCGCCGATCTCGGCCTGAGCGGCACGATCACGGCGATGAGCGCGCCGAACCTGCCGCTGCGCGCGGTCGGCAATGTCCGTGTGACGCAAGGCTCGACCTACACCGCGTTCGGCCGCAAGCTCAACATCGAGAACGGCTTCTTCACGTTCAACGGTCCGGTGGCCAATCCTGGCATCAACATCCTGGCCATGCGCCGCAATCAGCAGGTCGAGGCGGGCGTGCAGGTCACGGGCACGGTCCAGTTCCCGGTTGCGAAGCTGGTGTCCGAGCCGAACGTGGCGGACAACGAAAAGCTCTCGTGGCTGCTGTTTGGGCACGGCACGGATCAGGGCAATAACCTTGGACAGCAAAGCACCATGACGACCGCGCTTGCCTTGCTCGGCAGCGCGAGCGGCAAACGGATCGCGCAGAGCTTCGGACTCGACGAGTTTTCGATCGGGCGAAGCGACGTCGGGCTGACCGATCCGCAAGTGGTGATGGTGTCGAAGGCGATCAACGAGTGGCTCGTGGTGGGCTACGAGCAGGGTCTGCAGTCGGCGAGCAATGCGATCAAGGCGACGGTGAACCTCACGCGCTATTGGTCGGTCGCGGCATATGGCGGCACCTTCGACGGCATAGAGCTGTTTTACACACGTCGCTTCGACCGGATCCGGTGGTGATGGCGGCGGAGTCGGTGGCGCGGGTCTGAGCAAGGCCACGCCACAAAAAAAACGGCACGCCTTGTTAAGCGTGCCGTTTTTCTTGATGCATGCAGCGTTCGACGCCGCGCGCTTTATTTCACGCGCATGCCCGGCTTCGCGCCGCTATCCGGTTCGAGGACGTAAAGGCCCGGCTCGGCTTTCTCGTCGGTCGCCGAGGCTGCCAGCACCATCCCTTCGGACAGGCCGAACTTCATCTTGCGCGGCGCGAGGTTTGCGACCATCACCGTCAGCTTGCCGATCAGTTGCTCCGGCTGATAGGCCGACTTGATACCCGAGAACACGTTGCGCGTCTTCTCTTCACCGATGTCGAGCGTGAGTTGCAGCAGCTTGTCCGAGCCGTCAACCGCCTTGCAGTCGACGATCTTCGCGACGCGCAGATCGATCCTGGCGAAATCGTCGATTGAGATGATGCCGGGCGTTTCGTCGTTGTTGGCGGCGGCTGCTTTCGCTGCTTTCGCGGCCTTCGACTTGGCCTTGGCATCCGCCGGCGCCGCGGCTTCCGGCGTGGTTTGAAGCGAATCGCGATTCGCTGCGATCAGCGCCTCGATCTGCTTCGGATCGACGCGCGTCATCAGATGCTTGTACGCGTTGATCGGGCGCGTGGAGGAGAGCGGCACGTTTGCGTCGGCCCACACCAGCGGTTCGATGCCGAGGAAGGCCTCCACCGCTTCCGCCAGCTTCGGCAACACCGGCTTGAGCGCCAGCGAGAGCAGACGGAACGCCTCGATGCTGACGCTGCAGGTTTCGTGCAGCGCGGCCGCGTTCGCCGGGTCTTTCGCCTGATCCCACGGCTTGGCGGTGTCGACGTAGGCGTTGACCGCGTCGGCCAGTTCCATGGTCTGACGCAGCGCGCGGTTGTACTCGCGTGCTTCGTAGTTCGCGGCGATTTGCGGCACGGCGGCGCGCAGTGTGGCGAGCAGCGGGTGCTGCATCGCGCTGTCCTGCACGAGGCCGTCGAAACGCTTGATCAGGAAACCGGCGGCGCGGCTCGCGATGTTCACGTATTTGCCGACCAGGTCGCTGTTCACGCGCGCCTGGAAGTCGTCGAGGTTCAGGTCGAGGTCTTCCATCGTGCTGTTTAGCTTGGCGGCGAAGTAGTAGCGCAGCCACTCCGGATTGAGGCCCGTGTCGATCACGCTTTGCGCGGTGATGAACGTGCCGCGCGACTTCGACATCTTCGCGCCGTCCACCGTCAGGAAGCCGTGCGCGAACACGTTGGTCGGCGTGCGGTGGCCCGAAAATTCGAGCATGGCCGGCCAGAACAGCGTGTGGAAATACAGAATGTCCTTCCCGATGAAGTGGTACTGCTCGGCGGTCGAGCCCTTGCGAATCCACGCGTCGAAGTCGAGGCCGCGTTTTTCGGCCAGGTTCTTGAAGCTTGCGTAATAGCCGACCGGTGCATCCAGCCACACGTAGAAATACTTGCCCGGCGCGCCCGGAATTTCGAAGCCGAAATACGGCGCGTCGCGCGAAATATCCCAGTCGGCGAGCTTGGCTTCGCCGGCCTCGCCGAGCCATTCGCGCATCTTGTTGGTGGCCTCCGGTTGCGCGAGGCCGCTGACCCATTCGCGCAGGAAATTTTCGCAACGCGGATCGGACAGCCGGAAGAAGTAGTGCGTCGAGGTCTTGCGAATCGGCGTGGCGCCCGAGACGACCGAATACGGATTGACCAGTTCGGTCGGCAGATAAGTCGAACCGCATACTTCGCAACTGTCGCCGTATTGATCCTTCGCGCCGCACTTCGGGCATTCGCCCTTGATGAAGCGGTCCGGCAGGAACATTTCCTTGACGGGATCGTATGCCTGCTCGATGTCGCGCGCTTCGATCAGGCCGGCGTCCTTGAGCGCCAGGTAGACCGATTCGCTCAGCACGCGGTTCTCTTCGGAATCGGTCGAGTAGTAATTGTCGAACGAAATCCCGAAGCTGTCGAAATCGCGCTTGTGCTCCTGCCAGACGCGGTCGATCAACTGCTTCGGCGTCAGACCTTCCTTCTCCGCGCGCAGCATGACGGGCGTGCCGTGCGTGTCGTCGGCGCCCACGTAGTAGACCTCGTGCCCGTGCATTCGCAACGTCCGGACCCAGATGTCCGTCTGGATATATTCAACCAGATGGCCGATATGGATTTGCCCATTCGCATACGGAAGGGCCGACGTGACGAGAACCTGGCGACGGCCTGACGGCGCGCCTGCGGAGAGATCGGTTGCGGGTGCTGACATAAGGATGGTGGGAGCCTGCGGTGGGACGAAACGTTGATTCTAGCAGGGCCGGCGCCGGGCGCGGACTGGGCCGGCGGCGGGGCGGGACGGTGTGTCCCCAGGGGAACGTCCTGCGTGGCGAAAACCGAGCGCCCAAAAAAAACCGGGGCTATTAACCCCGGAGCAACAACGACAAGAGGAGAATGGTGACGCGGCGGCTTCGCCAGCCACGTACCGTAAAGACAGACCGCGAATTTTCGGCAGAGTTCGAAATTTTTTTCGCTCTCGTGCGAGATTTTGTTTCCCCGGCTTTGGGCGCCTTACCGGACGCCGGCAGCCAGGGTTTCAAAAGCGGGTGTCGCCGGCCGGCGGCAAGCGTCGCCTGACGCCCGGCAGTTTCTCCCTCTTTCAGGCTGTGCCGTTATTGCGTGGCGTGCTGAGCCGTGGCGCGCAGATAGATTTCCACGCGACGGTTGGCGGCGCGGCCGGCTTCGGTGTTGTTGTCAGCGACCGGCTGGTTCTGGCCCATGCCTTGTGCCGACAGGCGTTGCGGCGCGACACCGCGTTGCCCCAGATAGCCCGTCACGCTTTGCGCACGGTTGACCGACAGCGTCTGGTTGTAAGCCGGCTGACCCGTGCTATCCGTGTAGCCGATCACCTGGGCGATCAGTTCCGGATTCTGCTGCATGGTCTGCGTCAACTGATCCAGCACCGGCGCGAACGACGGCTTGACCGCGTAGCTGTTGGTGTCGAACGTGACCGAGCTCGGGATGTTCAGCTTGAGCGAGCCGTCCGGCTGCTCGGTGATCTGCGTGCCGGTGCCCTTGGTGGCGCCCGACAGCTTGTTGTGAATGGCTTGCCAGTTGTAGCCGGTGATGCCGCCCACGGCTGCGCCGGCGCCCGCGCCGATCGCCGCACCCTTGCCGCCGCCGAAGATCGCGCCGATCGCCGCGCCGGTGGCGGCGCCTACGCCCGTGCCGACCGCCGTGTCAGTGCCTTGTTGAGTTGCGCAGCCAGCCAGCAACGAACCGGCAACGGCGAAAACGGCAAGGCGAGTCATGATTTTTGCATTCATTTTTTGATTCCTCTTGAGTGAAGCAGGTGGAAGCGATAAATCTATCCGCCGGACGTGACGGCCGTAAAGCGCGCGACTCGACAATGTGAGAATCCTGCGTCTTCCCTGGTCCTGGTCCGACAGCGGAGAAGGGTCTTCCGGCAAGGCTTGGCGCCAGCCACTACAATGATGACTGAAGTACGCAGCGATGCGACCCCATGGCGTTCCGCCTGCCCGAAGGGTGCATGGCGCGCCTGGTTTTAGCAATGCTGCCTAACAATTTTTTTCAAATTCCGGCGCGTGCCCGAAACTTGGATTCCGCTGCGCTGCAAGTGTTCCCCACGGAGTGTCAATGAGTATCGATCGGGCTTTGGTCGACGCTGCCCTCGCGGCCGTCACTGACCCCAACACGGGCAAGCCCTACGCGGCTGCCAAAAACATCAGGAACGTGGCCGTGGAGGGTGACACGGCCAGCCTCGAAGTGGTACTCGGCTATCCGGCCAAACGGCAGTTTGAAGCGATCCGCACGCAGTTCACCGATGCGCTGAAGGCTGTTCCGGGCGTGGCAAACGCACGCGTCGAGGTGTCCCAGAACATCGCTGCGCACACCGTGCAGCGCGGCGTCAAACTCTTGCCGAACGTTAAAAACATCGTTGCGGTAGCGTCGGGCAAGGGCGGGGTCGGCAAAAGCACGACCGCTGTGAACCTCGCGCTGGCACTGGCGAGCGAAGGCGCGTCGGTCGGTATCCTCGATGCGGACATCTATGGCCCGTCGTTGCCGATGATGCTCGGGATTGTCGGCCGTCCCGAATCACCCGACGAAAAGTCGATGAACCCGATGACCGGCCACGGCTTGCAGGCCAACTCGATCGGCTTTCTGATCGAGCAGGACAATCCGATGGTGTGGCGCGGCCCGATGGCCACTTCAGCGCTCGAGCAACTGCTGCGGCAGACCAACTGGCAAGATCTCGACTACCTGATCGTCGACATGCCGCCGGGCACCGGCGACATTCAGCTGACCTTGTCGCAGCGGGTGCCGGTGACGGGCGCCGTGATCGTCACGACGCCGCAGGACATCGCGCTGCTCGACGCAAAGAAGGGTCTCAAGATGTTCGAGAAGGTCGGCATTCCGATCCTCGGCATCGTCGAAAACATGGGTATGCATATCTGCTCGAATTGCGGCCACGAAGAGCATATCTTCGGCGCGGGCGGCGGCGAGCGGATGGGCAAGGAATATGGCGTCGACGTGCTCGGCAGCCTGCCGCTCGATATTGCCATCCGCGAGCAGGCCGACTCCGGCAAACCCACTGTCGTGGCGGATCCGCAAGGGCGTATTGCGGAGATCTACCGGTCGATCGCGCGCAAGGTTGCGATCCATATCGCCGAGCGGGCGCGCGACATGACCTCGAAGTTTCCCAGCATCGTTGTCCAGAACACCTGATCTGCCGTTCGGACAAGGGGTTAAAGCGGGGCCAAGTCGCCAATTTGCGTCTGGTCTCGCGGTATCATGTCGACTTCACAAGTTCGGCTCGGCGGCCGCAGGGGCGGCTGCCAGGCCGGCAAGAGGATCGCATGGGAAAACGAATCGACGGGCAGGCGGTGCATGCGTTCATCGTCCTGGCTGCCAGCAGTGTGCTTTTATGCGGCTGTAGCACGTTCCTGAGGCCACAGGAAAAGCGTGCGGACGCACAATTGCTGCCCACCGTGGGCAATCAGGCGCACGGCCTCGTCACGTTCATCGAGCGCTCGGACGGCGTGCAGGTCACCTACAATCTCGAGGGCTTGCCGCCCAATAGCGACCACGCGCTGCAAGTGCACGAGCGCGGCGACTGCAATGCCGCCGACGGCTCCAGCGCCGGCCAGGTGTTCTCGCCGGCAGCCGAGCGTCTGAAGGCCGGTGCCCGGGTCGAAGGCGATCTCGGCAACATCCACGCGGACGCGAACGGCGTGGCCACCGGTTTCATCGTTGCACCGGACGTGTCGCTCGACGGCATCCGCTCGGTATTGCAACGCGCGGTCCTGCTGCATCACGACGCGACCGACCCTTACGCGTATCCGCAGCATGGCGCGGGCCCCGCGCTCGCGTGCGGGTCGATTCGCCAGTGAGTACCCGCGCGCCACGTGCGTCGTCTGCGGGCGGCGCGGCTGCTTGACCCGGCTGCTTCAGCGTTCCGCAGTGGCTTCCGGGCGTGCGCCGGGCCGCTCCTTGACCATACCCGCGGCAGCATTTTCCTGATCGCGTAAAATAAGCGCCTTTCGTTGCGGGCGGCTGGCCCGGGGCACGTAGCCGAAGACGCCCGGCTCGGGACACCAGCCCGGCGGCGCGATTGCAGCGGCATGCCGTCCAGGCCGTTGTCCGATCGTTAGCCAACCAGTTGCCCGGAAGTTACGCCGGGCTGTTACCCGTCACACACCTGTCACTCAAGTCGAGCAGCGTTCACCTATGACTATCAAATCCGACAAGTGGATCCGGCGCATGGCCGAGTCGCACAACATGATCGAGCCGTTCGCGCCGGATCAGGTCCGCGTCTCCGAAGACGGCCGGAAGATTGTCAGCTACGGCACGTCGAGCTACGGTTACGACATCCGCTGCGCCGACGAATTCAAGATCTTCACCAATATCAACTCGACCATCGTCGATCCGAAGAACTTTGACGAGAAATCGTTTGTCGACTTCAAGGGCGATGTCTGCATCATTCCGCCGAATTCGTTCGCGCTGGCCCGCACGGTCGAATATTTCCGCATTCCGCGCAGCGTCCTGACCGTGTGTCTGGGCAAATCCACGTATGCGCGTTGCGGGATCATCGTCAACGTCACGCCGTTCGAGCCGGAATGGGAAGGACACGTCACGCTCGAATTCTCGAATACGACACCTTTGCCTGCGAAAATCTACGCGAACGAAGGCGTCGCCCAGGTGCTGTTTTTCGAAAGCGACGAAATTTGTGAGACGTCGTACGCGGATCGCGGCGGCAAATATCAAGGTCAGCACGGCGTCACGTTGCCCAAGACGTGACGTCGGCTGCGTACTGACCCACCAGCTATTCGGGTGACCGCTGCCTGGTCAGATGCAGCGGTCGTTCTTTTTGGAGAATCGCCCATGAAGTTTCGTTTTCCCGTCGTCATCATCGACGAAGATTTTCGCTCCGAGAATATCTCGGGTTCCGGCATCCGGGCTTTGGCCGAAGCTATCGAGAAAGAAGGCGCGGAAGTGCTCGGGTTGACGAGCTACGGCGATCTGACCTCGTTCGCGCAGCAGTCGAGCCGCGCATCGTGCTTCATCCTGTCGATCGACGACGACGAGCTGCTGCCGTACGTCGATAACGTCGTGGTGGAAGGCGAGACGCCGGAGCTGGCGGCCGCGATCATCGCGCTGCGCGCGTTCGTGACCGAAGTGCGCCGCCGCAACGCCGATATTCCGATCTTCCTGTACGGCGAAACGCGCACCTCGCGCCACCTGCCAAACGACATCCTGCGTGAACTGCACGGCTTCATCCACATGTTCGAGGACACGCCGGAGTTCGTCGCGCGTCACATCATTCGCGAGACCAAGGTGTACCTGGATTCGCTCGCGCCGCCGTTCTTCAAGGAACTGGTGCAGTACGCGGACGAGGGCTCGTATTCATGGCATTGCCCGGGCCACTCGGGCGGCGTCGCGTTTCTGAAGAGCCCGCTTGGCCAGATGTTCCACCAGTTCTTCGGCGAGAACATGCTGCGCGCCGACGTGTGCAATGCGGTCGACGAACTCGGCCAGCTGCTCGACCACACGGGTCCGGTTGCCGCCTCCGAGCGCAACGCCGCGCGCATTTTCAGCGCCGACCACGTGTTCTTCGTGACCAATGGCACGTCGACCTCGAACAAGATCGTCTGGCACGGCACGGTTGCACCGGGCGACATCGTGCTGGTGGACCGCAACTGCCACAAGTCGATCCTGCACGCGATCACCATGACCGGCGCGATTCCGGTGTTCCTCACGCCGACGCGCAACAACTTCGGCATCATCGGCCCGATTCCGCGCAGCGAATTCGAGCCGGAAAACATTCGCAAGAAAATCCTGGCGAATCCGTTCGCCCGCGAAGCGCTGGCCAGGAATCCGGATCTGAAGCCGCGCATTCTGACCATCACGCAGAGCACCTACGACGGCGTGATCTACAACGTCGAGATGATCAAGGAAATGCTCGGCGACTGGCTCGATACGCTGCACTTCGACGAAGCGTGGCTGCCGCATGCCGAATTCCACGAGTTCTATCAGGACATGCATGCGATCGGCGCGGGCCGTCCGCGCATCGGCGCGCTGGTGTTCGCCACGCACTCCACGCACAAGCTGCTGGCCGGTATTTCGCAGGCTTCGCAGATCGTCGTGCAGGATTCGAAGAATAGCCGCTTCGACAAGCATCGCTTCAATGAAGCGTATTTGATGCATACGTCCACCAGCCCGCAGTACGCGATCATTGCTTCGTGCGACGTGGCCGCGGCAATGATGGAAGCGCCGGGCGGCACGGCGCTCGTCGAAGAGTCGATCGCTGAAGCTTTGGATTTCCGCCGCGCGATGAGCAAGGTTGACGCCGAGTACGGCGACGACTGGTTCTTCAAGGTGTGGGGCCCGGACCAGTTTGCCGAAGAAGGCATCGGCTCGCGCGAAGACTGGATGCTGCGCCCGAACGACGCGTGGCACGGTTTCGGCCCGCTCGCCGACGGTTTCAACATGCTGGACCCGATCAAGGCGACCATCGTCACGCCGGGTCTGGATATGGACGGCGGCTTCGGCGAGTCCGGCATTCCGGCTGCGATCGTCACGAAGTACCTGGCCGAGCACGGCATCATTGTCGAGAAGACCGGTCTGTATTCGTTTTTCATCATGTTCACGATCGGCATCACCAAGGGCCGCTGGAACTCGATGGTGACTGAGTTGCAGCAGTTCAAGGACGACTACGACAACAACCAGCCGCTGTGGCGCGTGCTGCCCGAGTTCGTCTCGCATCATCCGATGTACGAGCGCGTGGGCTTGCGCGATCTGTGCCAGCAGATCCACAGCGTGTACCGCGCGAACGACATTGCGCGCCTGACGACCGAGATGTACCTGTCGAGCATGGAACCGGCGATGAAGCCGTCGGATGCATTCGCCAAGCTCGCGCACCGCGAGATCGACCGGGTACCGATCGACGAACTCGAAGGCCGCGTCACGTCGATTCTGCTGACGCCGTATCCGCCGGGCATTCCGCTGCTGATTCCGGGCGAGCGCTTCAACAAGACCATCGTCAACTATCTGCGTTTCGCGCGCGAGTTCAACGAGCGCTTCCCGGGTTTCCACACGGATATCCACGGACTGGTCGGCGAAACCATCAACGGGCGCATCGAATACTTCGTCGATTGCGTGCGCGCCTGACGATGTGGGTGGTGAAGCCCCTGCTGCACGCTGACGGCTGGCGGCGCGCGTTTGGCGCGCTGGCTTTGACGTTGGCGATGTCGGTGGCGGTGCTCGGCGTCGCGCCGCTTCGGGCGCATGCCGAAGTGGCCGCCGCCGACCCGATCGACGCGTCGATGCGCACCTGTCTTGCGCGCAGCGACATGTCGTCGACGGCGGGGCAGGTGCAGTGCATGGACAACGCGCGGATCGGCTGGAAGGCCGCGTTGGACGGCGCGTGGCAGCAGCTTCAGGCGAAGTTGCCGCAGGCGCAGCGCAAGCCATGGGAAAAGAGCCAGGCAAGCTGGCAGGCCTCACGCGATGTCGAGAAGCAGTTGCTGGCGGACGTGTTCGCGACGACGCACGGCTCGAGGTATGTGCTGGCCGAAGCGGATATGCAATTGCAGCCGGTGCGTGACCGCGCGCTTGCGTTGCGCAGCGCCTTGGCCAGGATCAGCGCCGGCGGCGGGGACCCGCCGCGCCGTCCGCGCGTCTGTACTGCCGACGCGCAATGCGAACACGCGATGTTCGATCTGAACCGCTATTACCGCCGCTTGCAGTCGAAGATGCCGGCGCGCTTGCGTCCGACCCTCGCGCGTGCTCAAAATGCCTGGACCGCGTATCTCAACGCTGCTACGCCGGTGATCGATGAAGGTAGCCGTATCGATATCATCGGTGCGAGGGTCGCGACGCTTAAGCGCTTGTCGGAGACGGTCGGCAACGACTGAATTGTTCGCGGTTTTCTTGTTGGCCTGCGCGGCGCTTTTGTCCGTATGCCTGGGGCTTTGGCCTTTCCTTGAATTGTTAGTGGTTTATTAGCGTTCGCCCCTGTGCGGGGCAGGCACTCACTTCTCTTTGCCGCCGCAAAGAGAAGTAAGCAAGAGAAAGCGGCTCACACCGATCTTGCTAAGCGGGCACCGTAGTTCACACACGGTAGTGGTGCATCTGGAATCTGTGTTCGTGCACCTGCATAGGCTGGTGACAAGGGAGTCATACTTCCGGCGGCGCTGCGCGCGCCGAAGAGCACTTCACAAAACCACCCACTCCGTTCTGGCGCTCAGGCCCAATCGAAGCCGCCGGGTTCCCACGCAGACCCGTCCGCGACGCACGCAGTGCGGAGTGGGAGCTGATGAGCCCTTTGTCACTAGCGCCTGAAGGTGCGAGGGCACGGATTCCAGATGCACCACTACCCGTTGCGCGCTACGGTGCCCACTTAGCATGAGCGGTGTGAGCCGCTTTCTCTTGCTTACTTCTCTTTGCGGCGGCAAAGAGAAGTAAGTGCCCGCCCCGCACAGGGGCGACGCTAATAGACCACTAGCAATGCAAGGAAAGCCCAACGCCGTACGCGTACAGACAACTGAAACGCCGAGCAGGCAACCACACACTCAAGAAAAGGCCAACACCGCAGGCAGCCAAACAAACACCCCGCCGCGAAGGCCCCAAAAAACCACTAATCACGCGGCGAAGAAGCCGCCCCATGACTCAACCAGTCGAGCACGGCAGTCGCATCATCATCCGCGCCCTGTCGCGCCTTGGCGACGGTCTCAGCCACATCCGCGCTAGGCATAGCGCGCCGAATCGCCACACCAACAGCAAGAATATCGATCATGACGAGATGCAATATCCGCGAAATCATCGACAACTGCGACTCGCGAATCTCAATGTGATCGGTCTCCAAAGCGACGGTGGCCCGCTTGGCCAGCGGCGTATTGCTGGACGTGATGGCAATCACCTTCGCTCCCGCCTGCATGGCGACATCCAGCACGCGCAGTAATTCAGGCGCACGCCCCGACTTCGACACGGCAACGATCACATCACCCTTGCCGAGCAAGGCAGCAGACGCCGCCTGCATATAGAGATCGCCGTAGGCGATCGTCGGAATACCAAACCGGAAGAACTTGTAGTGCGCGTCCTGCGCGACGATATTCGAATTGCCGAGCCCGTAAAACTCGATCCGCCGCGCGCCGTTCAACAGATCGATCGCCCGTTCGACCTGGTCGAAATTCAAATGCTCGCGCAGCTGCAAAATCGCCGACACGGTGTTGTCCAGCACCTTCGCGCCGAAGTCCGTCGCGGTATCGCCCAGATGCACCTGGCTATGACTCACCGGAATCGTGCCGGTCAAACCCGTCGCCAGTTTCAGCTTGAAATCCGACAAACCCTGGCAGCCGAGCGAGCGGCAAAAGCGGATCACCGTCGGCTGGCTCACGTCGGCCTTGCGCGCGATATCCACGATCGGATCGTTGATGATCGACCGCGGATGATTCAACGCGAGATCGGCCACGCGGCGCTCAGCCGGCGTCAACGCATCGCGCATCTGGCGAATCCGCTCGAACACGGCCGATGAACTGCCGCCCGCGCGGTTCGACAACTGCTCCGCGAGAATCGCCGAAACCCCCAGAAACGCCGGATACTCAGCGGTAATCACGTAGGTCGGCACGTTCTGCAAGTACGCCTCGAAGCGGCCCTTCGCCTCGAACCGTTTGCGGAACGACGAACGCGAGAAGAACTCGCCGAGCCGTGGCACGACGCCGCCGCCGATATAGATGCCACCCAATGCGCCGAGCGTCACCGCGATATTGCCGGCGAAGGTGCCGAGAATTCCGCAGAACACGTCGACGGATTCGGCCGCGAGCGGCTCGCCTTCCAGCGCGCGTTTGACGACCTCGACAGTGTCGACGTTCGCCGCCACACGCTTCTTGTCGCGGCCCGCCAGCGCACGATAGATCACTTCGATGCCGGGGCCCGCGGCCACGCGTTCGAACGAGACGTGCGACCACTTCTTGCGTGCGTACTGCAACACGATGTCTTCGCGCTCGTCGGCTGGCGCGAAGGTGGCGTGGCCGCCTTCGCTGCCGAGCGCGATCCAGCGGTCGTCGGCGGGAATCAGACCGGACACGCCCATGCCGGTGCCCGGGCCGAGCAAGCCGATCACGCTGTTCGGACGGCGCGTGCCGCCGCCCACCTGCACGCGCTGCGCGTCGGTCAGGCCGGGCAGTGCCATGGCTAGCGCGGTAAAGTCGTTCACCACCAGCAGCGTGTCGAAGCCGAGCGCGCGGCGCGTGGCTTCGATCGAGAAGCTCCAGTCGTGATTGGTCATGCTGACCTGATCGCCGTCGACCGGGTTCGCAATCGCAATCGCCGCATGATTCACGCGGCCGATCCTGGTGTCCTTCAGATACTTCTTGATGACTTCGGCAACGCCCGGATAGTCCGCACACGGATAGACCTGCACCGAGCCGATTTCGCCGGGGCTGGTTTCGAGCGCGAAACGCGCATTGGTGCCGCCGATGTCGGCGAGCAGCCTCGGTCCATCGGCGTGCTGGCCCGCGCCCGGAACAGCCTTAGTTTGCACACCAGTAGACATCGAGTCTCACTCCCTTGTCGTTTGCCAACTGCGAGATGGCATTTTTTTGTAGCGAAGCGGTGGCGGCATTCAGCACGTCCATCTTTCGCGGTCCTGCGATCAGCAAGAACAGGTGCTTCACTTCTTTCAAGGCGGACAGCGACCAGCTCACACGCGCATGCGGCGCGCTGCCGGGATGCACGGCAACGAAGCGCTCGGGAGTCGTGATCGCGTAGTCCCATTCGGGCGCATCCGCAAAAATCGACGCGGTGTGACCGTCTTCGCCCATGCCGAGAATCGCGACGTCCGGCACGGCGCTAAAGCGCGGGTCGGCGTTCAGCGCGGCAACGTGCGCGTTGAGGTCTCGCGTGGTGTCGGCCAGCGGCCAGAACGCGGCATGTTTGGCGGCGTTCTGCAACAGCGTGTCGTGCACGAGTTGCGAATTGCTCGCGCTGTCCGTTTCCGGCACCCAGCGGTCGTCGACCAGCGTCACGGCAATGCGCGCCCAGTCGAAGGATTGCGTGGACAACGTCTGCAGGAACGGACGCGGACTGCTGCCGCCGGACACTGCAAGCATTGCCGGGCGCGCGTCGTTGGTTGACGTGGCCGTCTGTGCGGCGAGCGACGCATGTAACGCATCGCCAACCGCTTTCGCCAACGCGTCGGATTGGGCGCGTTGGTCGTCGAAAGCGTGAAGCTCGATCACTTCTCCTCCGTGCTGCTTTCTTGTTAGATCTACGGAACGTACCGTGCTGCTCTCACGCGATGCCTGCAAGCGGGATGGCTTGCGGGCGCCTTCGTGATACCGGCGCCATTCCGTTCAGTTCGTCAGTGGGTCTTGCAGGCGCTGTGCCGTGCTTCGATCAGGATCGGGCATGGTACGACGCCGTAATTCGGTTGATTCAATTCTCTTCTTCGAGCCAGCAGGTACCGTGCTGCGCCAGCATCGCGCTCGCCGCGGCCGGTCCCCACGTGCCTGCCGCATACGGCTTGGGTGGCTTGTTAGAGGCGGCCCATTCGTTGAGGATCGGTTCGACCCAACGCCATGCCGCTTCCTGCTCGTCGCGCCTCACAAACAGCGCGAGGCGGCCGTTGATCACGTCGAGCAGCAGACGTTGATACGCCTCCATTTGCCCTTCGCGGAAGAACCGGTCGAACGCGAGGTCGAGGTGGACGCTGGCGAGATTCATCCCTTCGCCCGGCTGCTTCGCGAGACAGTAGAGGCGAATGGTTTCGTTCGGCTGCAAACGGATCACGAGACGGTTCGCACCGCCGCGCAACGCGGACGCGCCCAGTGCCGAATGCGGCACCGCACGAAAATTCACCACGATCTCCGCGACGCGATCCGCGAGACGCTTGCCCGTGCGCAGGAAAAACGGCACGCCGGACCAGCGCCAGTTTTCGATTTCCACCTTCACGGCGACGAAGGTTTCAGTGGTGCTGTCGGGCTTCACGCCAGGCTCGGTTGCATACGCCGGCACCCCGCTGCCGCGGATCACGCCCGCATGATACTGGCCGCGCACGGCGACCTTGCCGATATCGCGCGGATCGATCGGCTTCAATGCGCGCAGCACGCGCAGCTTTTCGTCGCGGACCGAGTCGGAATCCATCGAATGCGGCGGTTCCATCGCCACGATGGAAAGCAGTTGCAGCAAATGGTTCTGCACCATGTCGCGCAAGGCGCCGGTGTTGTCGTAGAAATCGCCGCGCGCTTCCACGCCGAGCTCTTCCGCAATCGTGATCTGAATGCTTTCCACCCATTCACGGCGCCACAACGGCTCGAACAGCACATTGCCGAAGCGCAGCGCCAGCAGGTTCTGCACCGGCTCCTTGCCGAGGTAGTGGTCGATCCGGTAGATCTGTTCTTCGGCGAAGATTTCACCGACTGCATCATTAATTGCGTTGGACGACTTGAGGTCGTAGCCAAGCGGCTTTTCCAGCACGATGCGCGAATTTTCGTTGAGCCCCACCGACGCCAGCGCGCGGCAGATCGGCACGAACAGCGACGGACCCGTTGCCAGATAGAACACGCGAATGCCGGGCCGGCCGCTCAGGGCGTCGCGCAGCAGCGTGAAGTCTTCGGGGTTGCCGAGATCGATCTTCACGAACTCGATACGGTCGAGGAAGCTCGCCCATGCCGTTTCATCCACACCGTTCTTCGACACGTGCGGCTTGACGTGCTCAACGACCCAGTCAATGTAGGCAGCACGGTCGGCCACATGCCGCGCCACCGCGACGATCTTGCCGCTGTCGGCCAGCATGCCGCCCGCACGGTGCGCTTCAAACAGTGCCGGCAGGATCTTGCGCATCGACAGGTCGCCGGTTCCGCCGAAGAGAACGAAGGTGAAGCTTGAGTCGGTTTGCATGAGTCTCCGTCGATATCCTGGGGCCGCCGTGAGGACCGAAAAAGGGCGACCGTAGTCCGATAAAATATTTTTTGACACTGAATTGTAGTTTAACTACAATCCAAATCAAGAGGTAGCGCTAATTCGATGAAAAAAGCGTGCGCTGTGAGGCTGGATGCGCGTTTTTCCGAATCGGCAGGCGTCCCCTGCATGTTAACGGACATTGCGTGCGAGCACGTGCCAGCATGCCCCCGGCGGCCCATACGGAAGGCCGGAAAGCTAACCTGGCGTCAGGGTTAACGTGCAAGGCACCTCGAGTCTGCCGCGCGCGACGCGGGCAGGCAAAAATCAAAAGAGGAGACAGTCAGTTGCATCCCGAATCACTCATCTCTTGAGCTTCCAGCGGCCGGATATTGGTCCGCCGGCACATGCCTCGACGCATGTGCCCGACCGTGCTCGATCGCCCAGTGTTTTGCCTGTTTGAACCAACCACAGCACCCTGGCGACATCAGGGGCCATTTGTTTTTTGTTCAGGTGTCTGGAGGAGATAAGCAATGAAATTTCGCGCGATCATGGGCGCTTTGTGCGCCGCAGGTCTGATGTGTGGCGTCTCGGCTGCGCAAGCGGCCGAATCGGTCGAAGTGTTGCACTGGTGGACTTCGGGCGGCGAATCGAAAGCCGTCGGCGTCCTCAAGGACGACATGACGAAGCAGGGTTACACGTGGAAGGACTTCGCGGTTGCTGGCGGCGCGGGTGCGGCCGCCATGACGGCACTCAAGACGCAGGTGATCTCGGGCAACGCGCCGAGCGCCGCGCAGATCAAGGGTCCGCTGATCCAGGACTGGGCTTCGCAAGGCGTGCTGGTGCCGATCGACCCGGCCGCGGCCGACTGGAAGAAGAACCTGCCGCCGGAAATCGACAAGATCATGCACGCGGACGGCCACTACGTGGGCGCGCCGTTCTCGGTGCACCGCGTGAACTGGCTGTACATCAACAAGGCAGCACTGGACAAGGCAGGCGGCAAGGTGCCGACCACGTGGCCTGAGTTCTTCGCGGTGGCCGACAAGATGAAGGCCGCGGGCATCCAGCCGATCGCGATGGGCGGTCAGCCGTGGCAAGACCTGACGCTGTGGGAAGACGTCGTGCTGTCGCAAGGCGCGGGCTTCTACAAGAAGGCGCTGGTCGACCTCGACGAGAAGACGCTGACGTCGGACCAGATGGTCGGCGTGTTCGACACGGTCCGCAAGATCCAGGGTTACTTCGACGCGGGCCGTACGGGTCGTGACTGGAACCTGGCCACGGCCATGGTCATCAACGGCAAGGCCGGCATGCAGTTCATGGGCGACTGGGCGAAGGGCGAGTTCGCCAACGCCGACAAGAAGGCGGGTTCGGACTACGTCTGCGCTGCGGTTCCGGGCACGGAAAAGGCCTACACGTTCAACGTCGACTCGTTCGTGTTCTTCCAGCAGAAGGGCCAGAAGACCGCAACGCCGGGTCAACTGGCATTGGCCAAGACGATCATGTCGCCGGAATTCCAGGAACAGTTCAGCCTGAACAAGGGTTCGATCCCGGTTCGTCTGGGCGTGTCGATGGCCAAGTTCGACGACTGCGCGAAGAAGTCGTACGCGGATGAACAGGTGGCGATCAAGTCGGGCGGCTATGTGCCTTCGCTGGCGCACGGCATGGCGCAACCGGATGCAGCAGCCGGTGCGATCTCGGACGTGGTCACGAAGTTCATGAACTCGCAGCAGGATTCGAAGAGCGCCGTTGCCGCGCTCGCGAAGGCTGCGAAGACCAAGTAAGTAGCGTCAAGCGAAGTGGCGCGCCTGGCGGTTCCCCTCGTGGGCGCCGGGCGCGTTCTTCAGATTGCTTGCAGCGGTTGCGTTACTTAGGGCGAGACGCTTCACCCCTGGTTTCATCGAGTCACACCTATGCCGTTCCGGCCTCGCGTTTTTCTTGCGTGAGCGCTCCGGCGGTACAGTTTCAGCAGGAGTCGAGTAGTGACTGCTTCTATCAGCGGAAACGGGAAAACGGCCTCCGTGACCCGCCGCACGTCGCCCATGGCGGCCCTTGCCGATCGCTGGATTCCGAAGCTGGTGCTCGCACCCAGCGTCGTGATCAGCCTGATCTTCGTGTATGGCTTCATTGCTATTACCGGCTATCTGTCGCTGTCGAATTCGCGACTGATGCCCCGTTATGAATTTGTCGGTCTCGATCGTTATCGCGAACTGTTCGATAACGATGTGTTCTGGACGTCGGCTGCCAACCTCGGCTGGTTCGGCATTCCGTTTATCGGTATCTGTATCGGCCTCGGTCTGTTCCTCGCGATCCTGCTCGATCAGCAGATCCGCAATGAAGGCGCGCTGCGCGCCGTGTTCCTGTACCCGATGGCGCTGTCGTTCATCGTGACGGGTACGGCGTGGCAATGGATCATGACGCCGAGCGTCGGTCTCGAGAAAGTGTTCCACGACTGGGGCTGGACGAGCTTCTCGTTCAGCTGGCTCGGCGACCCCGACAAGGCGATTTTCTGCGTCGTGATCGCAGCGGTGTGGCAATCCACCGGCTTTGTGATGGCGCTGTTCCTCGCGGGCTTGCGCGGTGTCGACGGTGAAATCTTCAAGGCCGCGCAGATGGACGGTGCAGGCTTGCCCACCATCTACCGCAAGATCGTGATTCCGAGCATGCGCCCGGTGTTCTTCTCCGTGCTGCTGATTCTCTGCCACATCACGATCAAGACCTTCGACCTGGTCGTCGCGTTGACCGCGGGCGGTCCGGGTACGTCTTCATCGCTGCCGGCTATTTTCATGTACACGTTTTCGTTCAATCGCGGGCAGTTGGGCGTCGGCGCGGCATCGTCGATGATGATGCTCGCGACCGTTGTGGCCGTGCTAGTGCCGCTGATGTATCTGGAATCGAGGAGCACCCGCAATGCAGCCTAAGATGACGATCAGCCGTGCCGTCATTTATGCGGCCTTGATTCTGTTTGCCCTGTATTTCCTGTTTCCGCTGTACGTGATGCTGTCCACGTCGTTCAAGGACATCGACCAGCTGCGCACCGGCAACCTGCTCACGCCGCCGTCGCATTGGACCGTCGACCCCTGGATCAAGGCATGGAGCGGTGCGTGTACGGGCGTGCGCTGCGACGGCATGCAACCGTTCTTCATGAACTCCGTGCGCATGGTGATCCCGGCGGTGCTGATCTCGTCGATCATCGGCGCGTTCAACGGTTATGTGCTCACGCACTGGCGCTTCCGTGGCGCGGATCCGATCTTCACGATGATCCTGGTTGGCTGCTTCATTCCGTTCCAGGCGATCCTGCTGCCGATGGCGCGTTTCGAAGGCTTGCTCGGCCTGTCGAATTCGATAACCGGTCTGGTGGTGGTGCACGTGATCTACGGTATCGCCTTCACCACGATGTTCTTCCGCAACTTCTACGTGAGCATTCCGGCTGAACTCGTGAAGGCCGCGCGGATCGACGGTGCCGGTTTCTTCACGATCTTCACGAAGATCCTGCTGCCGGTGTCGCTGCCGATTTTCATGGTGTGCCTGATCTGGCAATTCACGCAGATCTGGAATGACTTCCTGTTCGGGATTGTGTTCTCCGGCGTCGATTCGATGCCGATCACGGTGGCGCTGAACAACCTCGTGAACACCTCGACCGGCGTGAAGGAATACAACGTGGACATGGCCGGCGCGATCATCGCCGCACTGCCGACGCTGCTCGTCTACATCGTCGCCGGCCGCTATTTCGTGCGCGGTTTGACGGCGGGCGCAGTCAAGGGCTAACCCGGGGCTAGACCATACGCATCGCGGCGGCGCTTTGTTGATAATGCACCGCCGTCATCCGACCAGAGTTTTCAAGCAGTACCAGAGACAAGAGGATTCACAGCATGGCAAGCCTTTCCATCCGTGACGTGTACAAGACTTACCCGAACGGGGTACCGGTTCTGAAGGGTGTCAACATCGACATCGAAGACGGCCAGTTCCTGATTCTCGTCGGCGGCTCGGGCTGCGGGAAATCGACGCTGCTCAACATGATCGCCGGCCTCGAAACCGTGACCAAGGGCGAGATCCAGATCGACGGCAAGACGGTAAACAACCTCTCGCCGAAAGATCGCGACATCGCGATGGTGTTCCAGTCGTATGCGCTGTATCCGTCCATGACGGTGCGCGAGAACATCTCGTTCGGCCTGAACATCCGCAAGGTGCCGAAGCAGGAGCAGACGCAGATCGTCGACCGCGTGTCGAACACGCTGCAGATCACGCACCTGCTGGACCGCAAGCCGGGTCAGCTGTCCGGCGGTCAGCGTCAGCGCGTGGCGATGGGCCGTGCGCTTGCGCGCGATCCGGTGATGTTCCTGTTCGACGAGCCGCTGTCGAATCTCGACGCGAAGCTGCGTATCGAAATGCGCTCTGAAATCAAGCTGCTGCATCAACGCCTCGGCACGACGATCGTCTACGTGACGCACGATCAGATCGAAGCCATGACGCTCGGCGACCGCATCGCGGTGATGAAAGACGGCATCGTCCAGCAGTTCGGCGCGCCGCAGGAAATCTACGACTCGCCGTCGAATCTGTTCGTGGCCGGCTTTATCGGCGCGCCGCCGATGAACTTCATCCAGGGCAAGCTGGTGGAGCAGGGCGCGGGCGTCGCGCTCGAACTGGATACGGGCGTCGCGCGCACGGCGCTGAACCTGCCGTTCGACTCGGCCAAGGTGAAGTCGCATGTGGGGCGTGAAGTGATTCTGGGCCTGCGTCCGGAGCGCATCACCGACGCGCGCGGCGCACATGGCGACAACGCGAAGCTGCAGCCGATCGAAGTGAAGGTCGACGTGATCGAGCCGACCGGACCGGACACGCTGGTGTTCGCGCAGGTCAACGGCAAGCGCATCGTGAGCCGTGTGCACCCGGCGTCGAATCCGCAGCCGTTGTCGAATGCGACGCTGCTGTTCGATACGTCGAAAGCCGTGTTGTTCGATCCGTCGAATGAAGAGCGGATTGCCTGAGGCGGGTTATTCGCTGAGCGATTCGCATTGAAAAAGCCCCATGCGTTGTGAGACGCATGGGGCTTTTCTTCATTGGCCAGGGGCTGTTTGCATCGGGTGGCATCGGGCCCGCAACATGGCGCCCGTGCACAGTGACGTCACACGTCCGTGATGCGCAGATCCGGATTGTTCCGCGTCAGCTCGGTGACCCACTCCGTGAAGGCGCGAAGCCGCGAACTCAGATTGCGGCGATGCGCGTACAGGATCGACAGCGGTGTGCTGGGGCTCGTGTAGGTCGTGAGGATTTCCTTGAGCGCGCCTTGCGCGATCAGGTCCGCGACCATGTAGCGCGACGGCTGGATGATGCCGTGGCCGAGTGCGCCCGCGCCGATGTAGACGCTGCCGTCGTTGACCGCGAGCACGCTCTTCAATGTAACCTTGACGATCTCGCCGTCCACCTCGTACTCGAATGGAAAGGTCTTGCCGCTGCGCGCGGAAACGTAGTTGACCGCGCGATGCTCGCTAAGCTCGTCGAGCGTGGTCGGCGTGCCGTATTTCTCCAGATAGGCCGGCGACGCGCAGGTCACGATCCGCGCCTGACCGATGCGGCGCGCGACGAGACTCGACTCTTCCGGCGTGCCCATGCGGATCACGCAATCCACCCCGTCCTGAATCAGATCGATATTGCGATCCGCCAGTCCGAGCCGCACGTCGATCTCGGGGTATTGCCGGTAGAAGTCGTCGAGCGCGGGCAGCAGCAGCGCCCGGGCGAGCGTACCGGAGGTATCGACGCGAATCGTGCCGCTCGGATGTTCGCGCTTGTTCGAGAGCGACGATTCGGCATCGGTGACTTCGGCGAGGATGCGCACGCAGCGTTCGTAGAACAACGCGCCGTCTTCGGTGACGCTGACCTGCCGCGTCGAACGGTTCAGCAAGCGTACGCCGACGTGTTCTTCCAGTGCCTGAATGGTGCGGCTGACTTTGGCACGGGGCAGGTCGAGCGATTCGGATACTTTGGTGAAGCTGTTCGCTTCGACCACACGCGTAAATATCTCCATCGCTTCGAAACGGTCCATATTTTTGCCTTGTGAGTGATGGGCGGAAGTAGGTTTCGAAGTGAAGTGTATCGCTTGGAAATCGTGTTGTCGCAATGAGGCTAGCTGCGCGAGCGGGTTGGCCTGTCTGCTCCGCCCGCCTGTCGGCGCTGTTGCCCGATTGGGCCGGGTTCGTACGATCAATCCCGATCAGGCGCGCCAAGCGGGAACAGCGGGCGATACGGGCGCGCCTCGTCGACCGCGCGAGCGAACGATGGCCGGGCCAGCAGCCGCCTCCGGTAGGCGAGCACGTGCTCGAAGGCCGGGGCGATGCGATGCGTCCAGTCGGCATAGAAGAGGAACGGCGCCGCGCCGCAATCGGCGAGGCTGAAGGTATCGCCGGCCGCCCATTCGCGTCCGGCCATCACCTTGTCGAGCCAGCCGTAGGCGGTGTCGAGCATGTCGCGGGCCTCGGCCACGGCGCGCGGATCACGCTCCGGCTCGGCACGCATGCTGTCGTACACGATCTTCTGCTGCGGCGTGGAGATGTAGTTGTCGAAGAACCGATCCATGCTGCGCACTTCCAGCGCGGCGCGGGCATTGGCCGGCAAAAGCGCCACCGGCCCCGGGTGATACAGGCCGAGATACTCGACGATAATGCTCGCCTCCATCACGGTCCGGCTGCCGTCGACCAGCACGGGAAAGCGCTTGATCGGCCAGAGCGCGGCGAACTCCGCCATGACCTGCGGGTCGTCGTGCGCGAGCAGGCGCAGTTCGAATGGCGTGCCGTTCTCGTAAAGCGCGGTCAGCACCTTCTGGCAGTAGGACGAGAAGGGGTGGGCATAGAGTTTCAGGGTCATCGTGGTCACCTAGGGGGGGCGAGGAGCGCTGTGGCGCGATGTCGGCCGGAGGGGCCGTTTACCTGACGACGAACGACGGTGGCGGGAATCGACAACCGTGAAAACTTTAGCGAAGGACGAATGTTCATCCCGCATACGCTAAAACCGGACACAGCAAGCGCCTATTTGATGCGACTTGGCACGACAAAACGTCACAAACTACCGGGAAAGATTGTGCCTCGGAACCCGCGCTGCCTGGTTCCTGGCGGCGCGTTTGGTGAGGCCGGCCTGCTGGAGGACACCCGCCAGGCGAGTTCAGTGAGGCAAGCTTGGTGAGCCAACCGTAGTGAGCCAGGCTTGGTGGGGTAGGCTTAGTGAGGCAGCCGTATGTTGAACCTGAACGTCGCCAGCCTCGCGAGCAGGATGAAGGCGGTGGCGATCAACACGCTATAAACCGTATCGACGTTCGCGTAGTCCAGCAGCACGTACAACCAGCATCCTACAAAAGCGCAGGTCGCGTACGGCCGCGAATCGCGCAGAATCAGCGGCACCTCGTTGCACAGCACGTCGCGAATCACGCCGCCGAATACGCCGGCCAACACCCCCATCATCACCGACGTGAACCATGGCATCTGCGCGTCGTGCGCGATCGACGTGCCGGAAATGCTGAACAAGCCCAGCCCGATCGCATCGGCTACGAGCAAGACCCGCTCGGAGAGCAGGCGCGACGTCATCTTCAGCAGCGTCGGCGCAAACAACGACATCACGAAGATCGCGATCAGATAGGTTTGATGTTCGACCCAGTAAAAGGGCCGCCGCTCCAGCAGCACGTCGCGCAAGGTGCCGCCGCCGAAGGCCGTCGCGACGGCCACGAGGAAGGTGCCCACGGCGTCGAGCCGGCGGGTCCTCGCTTCGATAAAACCGGAAATCGCGTACGCGAAAATGGCCAGCGCTTCCATGACGGTCAGCGCCAGCGTCAGCCTCGGATGGATCACCGGGACTCCGTCAGGACTTGACTTGAGCCGGCACCGCGCCCGGCTGCAACAGCACGACTACTGCGCCGGCGCCGCCGTCATGCGGACGTGCCTGGCAGAAGGCGATCACCTCGGACTTCTGTACGAGCCACGCACGCACTTTGCCCTTCAATACGGGTTCTTTGCCGATCGACCCAAGGCCCTTGCCGTGAATCACGCGCAAACACCGCAGGCCGCGTTTCACCGACTCACGGATGAACTCGGCCAGCGCCTCGCGCGCTTCCTCGCGACGCATGCCGTGCAGATCGATTTGCGCCTGCACGATCCAATCGCCGCGCCGTAGTTTGCGCACGACTTCCTGACTTACGCCGGGGCGGCAATAGGAGAGCGTTTCGTCGGTTTCGAGCAGGATCTCGGGGTCGAACTCGTCGGAGATCGCTTCGTGCAGTACGGCTTCTTCGTCGAGCCTGGTCTGCACCGGCAGCGGCGACGGAGGATTGCGCGCCAGGCTGACGCGCGGCGGGACCGCCAGTGGCGCAACCGCGCCGATCTCGCGGCGAAACAGATCGGCGTCCGCCGAGGCTTCGCGCTGCGCCGCTGCTGCGGCCGCGCGTTCGCGTTCGCGCCGTTGCGTGTCGTTCTTTAACGCATCGCGCAAGGCACCGAGGCCGGCTAAACCCGCAGCCGGTTCGAGCTTCGGTTTGACGGCGGGTGCGGATACCTCGGGCGCGGGCCTGGTAACGGCTCTGGCGCGCTTCGGTTCGCTAGGATGGGGCTGATTCTTCGGCATATCGCTAATACACAGAAAAGTAGATCGAGCGCACGGCGCCGGTTGCGGCGCCTACTCGTGCAGCGGCGCATCGAAGCACCTGACCGTCAGGCTGGGCAAGCGTGTACACAGGCTGCAACGCCACGCCGTTAGGCTGGGCAAGCATCCACGCAAGCGGCAACGGCGCGCCGTCGGGCTGCACAAGCGGTAACGCCACGCCGTCAGGCTGCACAACCGTACACGCAGGCGCCAATGTAACGGCGTCGGCCAGCCGCCGGCACGACACGAACCGCGCGCTGACACCACGCAAAAAAGGCCGCCGGCTTTTCAGCCGCGGCCTTCTTCGGAGTAGGCGGCCGGACCATGCCCAGCGCCATTTTACCGTCGCGCTTAACTGTTGCGGATCAGCGTTCGGCTTCTGCGCTCATCACGTGCTCGCCAATCTCGTCGAGCGTTTCCAGATAGCGTTGCGCGTCGAGCGCGGCCATGCAGCCCGTGCCCGCGCTGGTGATCGCCTGACGATAGACGTGATCTTGCACGTCGCCCGCCGCGAACACGCCCGGCATGCTGGTTGCCGTTGCGAAACCGTTCAGGCCGCCCTTGGTGATGATGTAGCCGTTCTTCATCTCCAGTTGGCCTGCGAAAATGTCCGTGTTCGGCTTGTGGCCGATCGCGACGAAGAGGCCTTGCAGCGCGATGTCCGTGGTTTCGCCGGTTTGCGTGCTCTTGATGCGCAGGCCGGTTACGCCGGATTGGTCGCCGGTCACTTCGTCGAGCGTGCTGTTCCACTTGATCTCGACCACGCCTTCCTTTTCCTTCGCCAGCAAGCGGTCGATCAGGATCGGTTCGGCGCGGAACTTGTCACGGCGATGGATCACCGTCACTTTTTTCGCTATGCCGGAAAGATAGAGGGCTTCCTCGACTGCGGTATTGCCGCCGCCGACCACGGCCACATGTTGTTGCTTGTAGAAGAAACCGTCGCAGGTGGCGCAAGCCGACACGCCTTTACCCATGAACGCTTCTTCGGACGGCAGGCCGAGATACTGCGCCGATGCGCCCGTCGAGATGATCAGCGAGTCGCAGGTGTATTCGCCCGAGTCGCCGATCAGGCGGATCGGCTTTTCGTCCAGCTTGGCCGTATGGATGTGGTCGAAAATGATCTCGGTGTTGAAGCGCTCGGCGTGCTCCAGGAAGCGCGTCATCAATTCCGGGCCCTGCACGCCGTTCGCGTCGGCAGGCCAGTTTTCGACGTCGGTCGTGGTCATCAGCTGGCCGCCCTGGGCGAGACCCGTGATGAGCACCGGCGACAGGTTGGCGCGCGCCGCGTAGACCGCCGCCGTGTAGCCGGCGGGACCGGAACCGAGAATCAGAACTTTGGCGTGTTTCGTGGAAGTAGCGGGCATGATCGAAATCCTTTTACGGCGCCCGGCTCGCCCATGCGAGGCCGCGCGACTTGAGCTGAAACTATAGATGGGTATCAGAGCGGCATTATAAAGGGCGGCACGCCGGCCTGCTCCATGAAGCTTTCCGATCACGGCGATAGCGTTGCCGCGGGGCGCGGCAGGCTTCTGTGACGCCAATCGGCTAAGTTACCGTCATTTACAGCCTCGCGTGAGGCACTGCGTTTACAATAGGCCGCATCGATGGACCCGGCAGCCAGGAGCGGGTCTGGAGCCGCCTTGGGCGCCGCTCCGGGCCGCGGTTCTGGCGGCAGATCGGCCACACAAGCAACAGGATCAATGGCAAAAGCTCCCTATTCCGCGAGCGCGCAGGCATTGCCGCACCGCATGTCGCGCCTTTTCACCGAAATCCGCTGGATCTTGCAGGTGGCGCTCGGCGTTTTCCTGCTCATGGCGCTCGTCAGCTACAGCCGGCACGATCCGAGCTGGACGCATGCCGCGCAGGTCGACCGCATCGCCAACTGGGCGGGCCGGGTCGGTGCGTGGACGTCCGACATCCTGCTGCTGCTGTTCGGGCTGTCCGCCTACTGGTGGATCGTGCTGCTCGGCCGCCATATCTCCGCCAATTACCGCCGGATCACCCGTCACGAGGAGCCGCAGGAAGATGCGCCGCGCGATGCCGGCTGGCTCGCGGACGCGTTCGCGTTCATGCTGGTGTTGCTCGCCTGCGACGGCATCGAGGCGTTGCGCATGTGGTCGCTGAAAGTGCAGTTGCCGCGGGCGCCGGGCGGCGTGATCGGCGAGGCGGTCGCGCGTGGCGTATCGCATGCGCTCGGCTTCACGGGCGGCACGCTGGCCCTGCTGATCGCGCTCGGCATCGGTTTGTCGCTGTATTTCCGTTTTTCGTGGCTGTCGGTGTCGGAAAAGGTCGGCGAGTCGATCATTTCGGCGGTCACGTTCGCCAAGCTGCGCCGCGAGGCCGGCCGCGACCGCAAATTGGGCGAAGCCGCCGCCGTGAAGCGCGAAGGCAAGGTCGAAAAGGGCCGCGTGCGGATCGAGGAACACGAGCCGGTCATGATCGTGCCGCCCGTCGTCACGCCCGCCAAATCGGAGCGCGTCGAGAAAGAGCGGCAAGTGCCGCTGTTCACGGACCTGCCGGGCGACTCCACCTTGCCGCCGATCTCGCTGCTAGACGCGGCGCCTGCCGCGCAGGAAACCATTTCCGCCGACACGCTCGAATTCACCTCGCGTCTGATCGAGAAAAAGCTCAAGGACTTCGGCGTCGAAGTGAGCGTGGTCGCCGCATATCCGGGTCCGGTCGTCACGCGCTACGAAATCGAACCGGCCACCGGCGTGAAGGGCAGCCAGATCGTCGGTCTGGCAAAGGATCTGGCGCGTTCGCTGTCGCTGGTGTCGATTCGCGTGGTCGAAACGATTCCAGGCAAGAATTTCATGGCGCTGGAGTTGCCGAACCAGCGCCGTCAGACCGTGAGCCTCTCGGAGATTCTCGGTTCGGCGGTGTATGCGGATGCGGCTTCGCCGCTCACCATGGGTCTCGGCAAGGATATCGGCGGCAAGCCGGTGTGCGCCGACCTCGCGAAGATGCCCCACTTGCTGGTGGCCGGCACGACCGGTTCGGGCAAGTCGGTGGGTATCAACGCGATGATCCTGTCGCTGCTCTACAAGGCGAGCGCCGACCAGGTCCGCATGATCCTGATCGATCCGAAGATGCTCGAAATGAGCGTCTACGAGGGCATTCCGCATCTGCTGTGTCCGGTGGTGACGGACATGCGCCAGGCCGGTCACGCGCTGAATTGGGCGGTGGCCGAAATGGAGCGGCGCTACAAACTGATGAGCAAGCTCGGCGTGCGCAACCTCGCCGGCTACAACAACAAGATCGACGAAGCCGCCAAGCGCGAAGAGAAGCTGCCGAATCCGTTCAGCCTGACACCGGACGATCCGGAACCGCTCACGCGCCTGCCGAACATCGTCGTCGTGATCGACGAATTGGCCGACCTGATGATGGTGGTCGGCAAGAAGGTCGAAGAACTGATCGCGCGGATCGCGCAGAAGGCGCGCGCGGCCGGCATCCATCTGATTCTGGCCACGCAGCGTCCGTCGGTCGACGTCATTACCGGCCTGATCAAGGCCAACGTGCCGACGCGCATGGCCTTCCAGGTGTCGTCGAAGATCGACTCGCGCACGATTCTCGACCAGCAGGGCGCGGAGTCGCTGCTCGGCATGGGCGACATGCTGTACCTGCCGCCGGGCAGCGGTTTGCCGGTGCGTGTGCACGGCGCGTTCGTGTCGGACGAGGAAGTGCATCGCGTGGTCGACAAGCTCAAGGAGCAGGGCGAGCCGAACTATATCGAGGGCATTCTCGAAGGCGGCGTGACGGGAGAGGGCGACGAAGGCTCCGCGGGCGCCGGGGGATCCGGCTCGGGCGACGGCGAGTCGGACCCGCTATACGACCAGGCGGTCGACGTGGTGCTGAAAAACCGCCGCGCGTCGATCTCGCTGGTGCAGCGGCATTTGCGCATCGGCTATAACCGCGCGGCGCGTTTGCTCGAGCAGATGGAGAACTCGGGCGTGGTGTCGGCCATGTCTTCGAACGGCAATCGCGAGATCCTTGCGCCGGCGCGAGAAGCGGAATAAACCATCTATACCGCCATTCCGCAAAACTGGCCGCCACGCCCACAGCGTATAAGTCCCGCTTAAGGCTTCTTGCTTAAGCTGTTACCCAAAGCCGGGGGCTCGTTCCTCGGCTGCGCGGTTCAAGCTAACCGCTACGGTCACGCGGCTGCAGGCCCCAAAGCCGGCCCCGTGACCGCTCAACAAATTCAATCAAGGGAGAAACACCATGCAGCCAATCGCGCAGCAGTACGCCCGACAGAGTGCTCACCCCAGCCGTTTTGGCCATCTCGCTCGCACGATCGTCCGTGGGGTCGGCAGTGTGGCGATCGGTGCGTCGATGCTCGTCGCGTCGCAGGCATTCGCGAGCGGCACGGAGCAACTGAAGGCGTTCGTCGCCCAGGTGCATTCCGCGCGCGGTACCTTTGTGCAGCAGGAAGTGCGCGCGCCGAGCAAGGCGCAAGGTGCAAGCGGCGCGAGCGGCGTGCTGTCCACGGCGGGTAAGACCGGCACGTCGAGCGGCACGTTTACGTTCGCGCGTCCCGGCAAGTTCATCTGGCAATACGAGAAGCCTTACGCCCAACTGCTGCAAGCCGACGGCGACAAGCTCTACGTGTACGACAAGGATCTCAACCAGGTGACGGTGCGCAGTCTCGGCGGCGCGCTCGGGGCGAGCCCAGCGGCGATCCTCTTCGGCAGCAACGATCTGGACAAGAACTTCACGCTGCGCGATGCGGGCGTGAAGGCCGGCATCGACTGGCTCGAACTGACGCCCAAGGCGAAAGACACGCAGTTTCAGCGCGTCGGCATCGGCTTCAAGGATGGCAATCTTGAAGCGATGGAACTGCACGATGTGTTCGGCAACGTGACGCTGCTGACGTTTTCGAACATCCAGAAGAACCCGCCGCTGCCGGCCGACGCGTTCAAGTTCACGGTGCCGAAAGGTGCGGATGTGATCAACGGGTAAGCGGGTTGTTGTAGCCGATCGATTTGCAGAGGGGCCGCGTCTGTCGAGCGCGGCCTTTTTTCTTGCTGATCGACTGCAGGTGGGTTGCCGATCGTGCTGTGAGTTCTTTCAGGACGTGGGCCGGTTGTACAGACCTGCTATCCGTCTGTTTTCAGAACATGCACCAACAGCATCCGCGCCATTGATCGGCTTCGAAATCCTCCACGGGCTACGCCGAACCGCTACTCATCCGCTTCCAGCACCTGCATTGGGTGCGCGGCCTTCATATCGTCGATAAACGCTTCGACGATATCCGTCCGATGCTGCCGCGCCCGCGTGACCATATGAAACGCCACGCGGTAACGCATCTGTGCGGGATTCAACGCGGCCAGCAAGCCTTGCTTCACGAACGGCGCCGCGAAATGCCCCGGCAAATAGCCGAGATGATGCCCCGACAGCACCAGCATTGCGACCGCTTCCATGTTGTCCGCGACGGCGGTGACGTTCTGCGGCGTGGTCGAACTTTCGGCCTCGGGCAGCGGATAACTGCGCCATGCCCATTCGTGAGCCGCAGCCTCGGCAGGTGAAACATCGCCCGCCGAGGCGAACAGCGGATGCCCCTTTGCGCAATACGCGAACTGATCTTCGGCGAACACCTCGGTGTATTCGAGCGACGGCACGCGATGCCAGAAATAGCCGATGCCGACCTGAATGCGGCCGTTCAGCAGGAGTTCTTCGAGCTCGCCCGGCGAGCGCACCAGAATCGAAAATCGCACCGACTGATCGCGCGCCCGAAACCGGCCGATCGCGTCGCTGATACGCGCACTTGCCGATACCGGCGTGTGGCCGATCATGCCAATATCGAGTGTGCCGACCAGTTTGCGGCCGACATTGCGCGCCTGCATGCCGAAGGTGTCGACGGCGGCTAGCAGGGCACGGGCCGCGTCGATGAATTGCTCGCCACGCGCGGTCAGGCTGAAGCCGCCGCGGCCGCGCTCGCACAGCCGGTAGCCGAGGCGCGTTTCCAGCGTGGCGAGTTGCGTGCTGATGGTTGACTGGCCGACGTTGAGCGTGGCCTGGGCCGGCGAAACGCCGCCGGCGTCGACGATGGCGAGGAAGACGCGGATCAGCCGCAGGTCGAGATCGGTGAGTTGGGAGAACATACGTCAGGATACATCGCTGCAAATCAATGTGAAGTTTATTCTGTTTGTATTTTAACTTGCGGGAAACTGCTCAAGAATCGAGATTCATCCGGCAAGGTATGCTTTTTCATTGACCCTTCGGCCGGTTTGCCCGTTTCTGTTTGCTGCCCCCTTTTCATTGCCGAGACACGATGAATACTTCCTCCTTCATTTCCCCCGAGGCCGGTGAACGGCCGCAGCCGCTGTCCGGCAACGCCATGCCCCGCAGTGGCGGTATTGCGACGATGATGCGGCTGCCGAACGTCGGCTCGGCCGAAGGGTTCGACGCCTGCTTCGTCGGCGTACCGTTCGATCTCGGCACCTCGAACCGCACCGGCGCGCGCTTCGGACCGCGCCAGATCCGCAGCGAATCGGTGCTGCTGCGCCCCTACAACATGGCGACGCGTGCGGCGCCGTTCGATTCGCTGCGCGTGGCCGATCTCGGCGACGTCGCGATTAATCCGTACAACCTGCACGATTCGATCACGCGCATCGAAACCGCCTACGACGAAATCCTCCAGCACGACTGCAAGCCGATCACGCTGGGCGGCGACCACACGATCGCGCTGCCGATCCTGCGCGCGATTCATCGCAAGCACGGCAAGGTCGGCCTGATTCACGTCGACGCCCACGCCGACGTCAACGACACGATGATGGGCGAGAAGATCGCACACGGCACGCCGTTCCGCCGCGCGGTGGAAGAGGGTTTGCTGGATTGCGACCGCGTCGTGCAGATCGGTCTGCGCGGCACGGGTTACGCGGCTGAAGACTTCGACTGGTGCCGCGATCAGGGCTTTGAAGTGGTGCAGGCCGAGGCGTGCTGGAACCAGTCGCTCGTGCCGCTGATGGCGCGCGTGCGGGAACGCATGGGCGACGGTCCGGTGTACATCACGTTCGACATCGACGGTATCGATCCGGCTTTCGCGCCGGGCACGGGCACGCCGGAAATCGCCGGTTTGACGGTGCCGCAGGCGCTTGAGATCATTCGCGGCTCGCATGGGCTGAACATCGTCGGCTGCGATCTGGTTGAGGTCGCGCCGCCGTACGATCCGTTCGGCACGACCGCATTGCTCGGCGCGAATCTCGCGTTCGAATTGCTGTGCGTGTTGCCGGGTGTCGAGTATCGGGCGTCGAAGCGTTGAATAGCGCGTTGAGCTGCGTATTGAGCTAGTCAGGCTTGATGACGTATGAAGAGAAAAGGCCTGCATTTGCAGGCCTTTTCTGTATTGCAAGGATGCTTAAACGACTCAAGCGTAGGCAGTCTTCCGTGCCGACACCAACGCCAGATAACACACCGCGCCAATCACCAACGCGGGCAACGTAGCACCCAGATTCGGCAGCCATTGATTGATCACCTGATACGCAACGATCCCAATTGCCCACGACACAAACGCACTCAGATGCCAGCCGCCCGAGAAGCCATAACGGCCGTGCACGTCGGCGAGCACAGCCGCTTCAATACGACGCTTGCGCACGATGAAGTGATCCACCAGCACCACGCCGAACAGCGGTGCGAACACGGAGCCGATCAGCAGCAGGAAGTTCTGATACTTCGCCATCGGCACGAGCAAGGCGATCGCCGTACACAGCGCGCCGAATGCCGCCGACAGCAACGGCACGCTGCCGCGCGTCCAGAACGTACCGGTCGAGACCGCTGCCGAGTGGATGTCGGCGAACGCGTTGTCCACTTCGTCGATCAGGATCAGCAGCAGGGCGAGACCGCCGCCCGCTTGCGCCAGCGCGCCGGTCAAGAGCGCATCGCCTCCGCCTGCCGCGAGGCCATAGATCGCGCCGAGCGCGTAAAACCAGATGTTCGCAATGCCATAGCCGAGCAGCGTGCCGCGGAAGGCCTCGCCCGGGCGACGGCCGAAACGCGTGTAGTCGGCGATCAGCGGCAGCCACGAGAGCGGCATTGCGACCACCAGATCGATGGCGCCGCCGAACGACATCTCGCCCGTGCCAGGACGGCGCATCAGCGCAGCCAGATCGTGCTTGGCGAGCAGATTCCACGAGAGCCACGCTGCGCCCGCCAGCAGTAGCCAGATGCCCCACGTGCGCAGAAACCGGCGCACGAACGACAGCGGACCGCTGATCGCCAGCAGCGTCGCGAGCAAGCCGAAGATCACGGTCCAGATCAGCGGCATCGAGAAACCGAAAGCCTGCTTGGCGAGCGCATCGGCGGAATCGCGCATCACGATCACCTCGAACGAGCCCCAGCCGACCAGTTGCACCGCGTTCAGCACCGCGGGCACCGAGGCGCCGCGCACACCGAGCGTCGGCCGCAGCGACGACATCGCGGCGAGCCCCGTATCCGTGCCGATCACGCCTGCCAGTGCCAGCAATACGACGCCGATCACGCTGCCGATCACGATCGCCAGCAACGCGTGCGGCAGCGATAGCCCCGGCACCAGCAGCGCGCCCGCCTGCGCGACCAGCAGGCCGATGCCGAGCGAGAACCAGAGCGCGAAAGCGTCGCCGGTGCGGAACGCGCGGCGCGCGTCGGGCACCGGCGTGAGCGGTGCGTAGGTGGAGCCGGCGTCGCCGGCGAGTGGATCTTGTGCCATCTGGTCTTGTCCCTGTGTCGACCGGAGTTAGCGCTTTAGCTGTCGACCAGAGTTCGCGCGTCGGGTGAAGTTGGCGCTTTAGCGCTTACTCCAGCCCCATAGCGCGTTACTCTGGTCCCATGCAAAGCTTCTTACTCCGGTCCCATGCAACGTAGTTGCGGTTTGTGTTGCCTTTAAATTCGCGTGCAATGCCCGTGTTGCCGGTCAATCCGCGCGCGATGTTAGCGTGTCAGGCTGTCGGCGAGATTACTGGCTAATCGGCGCGCTCATTGGCGTGCGATTTTGCCAGCTGAGTGCTCGGTTCAGTTATCGGTCTCGCTAGCCTGCTGATTCGGGTGCTTTTTGCGTTGCTCATCGCAGATGATCTTGCTCGAACCTTGCTGCTCGAATCTCTCCGGCACAGCGCGCGCCCATCGCCCAGGCGCCGTCACTGTCATAATGCAGAGCGTTGCCCGCACCCCTGCGTGCTGGCGTGGCTCACCGGCAGCACGCCGCCTTCACACGGACCGCGTCCGGAAAAGCCGACATTATCCCTAAAACGTCATGTTTGAAGAAACCCGTGCCAATGTTCCGCTCGCCGAACGCCTGCGGCCCCGCAATATCGACGAAGTGATCGGCCAGAAGCACCTGCTCGGCCCGAACAAGCCGTTGCGGGTCGCTTTCGAATCCGGTGAAGCCCATTCGATGATCCTCTGGGGCCCGCCCGGCGTCGGCAAAACCACGCTCGCGCGGCTCATGGCCGATGCGTTTCATGCCGAGTTCATCGCGCTGTCCGCGGTGCTCTCGGGCGTGAAGGACATCCGCGAAGCCGTCGAGACCGCGCAGATTCATCGCGCGAACGGACACCAGACGCTGGTGTTCGTCGACGAAGTGCATCGCTTCAACAAGAGTCAGCAGGACGCATTCTTGCCGCACGTCGAGTCGGGGCTGTTCGTGTTCGTCGGCGCGACGACTGAGAATCCGTCGTTCGAGGTGAACAGCGCGTTGCTCTCGCGAGCCGCTGTCTACGTGCTGAAGAGCCTCACCGACGAAGAACAGCGCGAACTGCTCGACCGCGCGCAGCAAGAGCTTGGCGGCCTCACGTTCACGGACGAAGCCCGCGACGCCCTGATCGGTTCCGCCGACGGCGACGGCCGCAAGCTGCTCAACAACCTGGAAATCGTCGCACGCGCGGCGGCCCGGCAGAAGTCCACCGAAATCGACGGCGCCTTGCTTGGCAGCGCGCTCGCCGAGAATCTGCGCCGCTTCGACAAAGGCGGCGACGCATTCTACGACCAGATCAGCGCGTTGCATAAATCGGTGCGCGGCAGCAGCCCGGACGGCGCGCTGTACTGGTTCTGCCGCATGCTCGACGGCGGCGCGGACCCGCGTTATCTCGCACGGCGCATCGTGCGGATGGCGTGGGAAGACATCGGCCTCGCCGACCCGCGTGCGGCTCGCATCGCGCTCGACGCGTCCGAAACCTACGAGCGGCTCGGCACGCCCGAAGGCGAACTGGCGCTGGCGCAGGCGATCATTTATCTGGCGGTCGCGCCGAAGTCGAACGCGGGGTACAACGCGTACAACGAAGCAAGGCGGTTCGTGAGCAAGGACCAGTCGCGCGGCGTGCCGGTGCATCTGCGCAACGCGCCGACCAAGCTGATGAAGGAACTCGGCTACGGTCACGAATACCGCTACGCGCACGACGAACCCGATGCCTACGCGGCCGGCGAGACCTATCTGCCGGACAACATGCGCGACCCGCATTGGTACGAGCCGACGCCGCGCGGTCTTGAAGGCAAGATCGGCGACAAGATGGCGCGTCTGGCCGAACTCGACGCGCAGTGGCGCAGCGAGAACAAGCCGAAGAAGGGCTGAGCTTTTGCGGCTCGCCGAGGGCCTCGTTTTGTGCGTCCGTTGGCGCCGTTTCTCGCGCCTCGGCCGGCGCCTTGCCGCGCATCGTTTTCCGCGCCTTGCCGCCGTTCCGCGCGTCTTGACGACCTAACGCACCGGCCGCCCGCGCCGGTGCGCTAAAATCCCAGCTTCATATAACGAACACCTGCCCCATCCCATGCTCGACATCCAGCTGCTGCGCAAAGACCTCGACGGCGTCGCCAAACGCCTCGCCGACCGCGGCTATACCCTCGACGTGGCGGCTTTTGCCGCCCTCGAAGCGGAACGCCGCGACACCCAGACCCGTACCGAAGAGATGCAGGCGCGCCGCAACACGCTGTCGAAGCAGATCGGCGGGATGAAAGGGCGAGGCGAGGATACGTCGGCGCTGATG